>JAJDAG010000037.1 GCA_029262005.1 Candidatus Zhuqueibacterota bacterium
CATTTGCAACCATCATACCTACCAACTTCATCTTAAGTTTGCCAATCATGTGCCTGCATTCGTCGGAGGAGTTAGGGATTATAGCATGGGGTGGCGGCTTAAAGGTGCCACCCCATCGGGTTATTGAAATATGCTAACCAAAAAATCTTTGACAATTACTTTTTCGTGGTTTTTTTTGTTTCGCTTTTTTCTTTCATATAAGCGAGTATTTTGTCCCACTCAGCCTTAAAGTCTTCAAGGTCAATATTCGCGCTATTCACGACAGTGCTCCAATGCCGTGTGTAAGCAGCTCTTGCAACAGCTTCTTGAATCTCCACATCGCTTGCACCGAACATTCTTGCGCTCGCTGTGTGAACATGGACGCAATAAGTACATGGAATTTGTGATGCTACTGCCAGCCCAATGAGTTCAGCATATTTGGGGGGAATAACTCCTTCGGGCCCGTCCATAGCCTTCATCCATTCCCACACCCCGGCAAGCGCATGCTTTGGATACATTTTCATAAATGAGGGAAAGGTTCCAAAAACTTCCACCATTTCGGCCTGAGCTTTTTGAGATGGGTCTGTTTGGCTCTCTTGAGCAAGCAGGGGCGTTGAAAGGATAAAACCGGCAATGATGGCGACCGCGACTGCACCCTTCGTTAGTCTCATGGTCTTATTCATGACACTTCTCCTTTTTGGTTAAGAGTTATATGTTTGTGAGATTCTGCTGTTCTTTCGTGTAGTCCTGCAACTGTTAATTTCTGTAGTCCGGCTGCAATATTGGGTTATTAGGATTGGTCATCCTCAAGAAACTCTAGAATAATTGTGTTTACAAGTTTAGGCTTTTGACGCAAAAGTGGATGTTGTGTTTTCGGGACAATGCAAAGCTGTGAGTTAGGTATGGACTGAAAAAGTTCTATTGTGTGCTCAAGCAGAATGGCGTCTCTATCAGCAGCTAAAACAAGCACTGGCATTGTGATAGTACCTAATTTATTTTTTGTAAGGTTTGGGTCGGTCAACAATAGGTTTTGCAGCTTCTCAAAAAAGATCGGCCAATGTTCGGGATTAGGAGATAGCCTTTTGTAGCGCTCAATAGCGAATGGCCAAAATGTATCGGCTGTGGACTTTAGAAACATATCTCTAAGCTCATCCGTTAAGCCATTCGAACGAAAAAATGCGCCGATAGTGACGAGTTTCCTCACACGTTCAGGGTATGTTGTTGCCAAGTGCAGGCCAATTACTCCGCCCATACTCCATCCAACAACATATACTTGTTTTATGTCTAAATGGTCGAGTAATTTCACGACATCAAGAGCCATTAACTCATTAGTTAGTGGCTGTTCCGAATCTGTTGTTCGGCCATGACCGCGACAATCAGGGATGATCAAATGAAAATTTTTTGACAAATCAGCAATCTGATTTTCAAAATGATCTATAGCGCCGGTTGCACCATGAAGAAGCAACAACGGTTCCCCGGAGCCATGAATCTCATAATACATGTCAATATCATTTACACGAACATTGTTACCTTGTCCGAGTAAAGGAATCGGCAGTAACCAAATACACAGTAGCAGTGCTGAAATGGAGTTAATCTTAATCCTCATCGAAACCTCCCTTGCTATTCCATATCCTGTAAGTCCTCAAGCAGTTACAGAAAAGATAGCAAATGCCGCGAGATTTGTCTCCTACTCAGAAAACAAAAAATGACACTGAGGAAACATTGTGGTTGTGAAAGAAAGGGTGGTCAGGTTATTGAGATGATTTTAGAAGTTGTTTCTTATATGCGGATGGTGTTGCGCCAAACTGCTTCTTGAATGCGCGATTGAAATGGGAGAGGTTATTGAACCCAACACTGTAGGCGACCTCTGAAATGTTACCAGAGTTCGCCTCCAGCATTTGAGCAGCCCGTTGCAGGCGTATGAGAAGAACAAAGTTGCTGGTGTGCTCGGCGATGAGTGCTTTTAGTTTTCTATTGAGATGGACTTTACTTATATGCATCTCGGCGGCGAATTTCTCTGCCGAAAAATCAGAATCTTCCATGTTGTTCAGAACAACAGCTTTGGCTCTATCGAGAAATTCCTGGTCGCGCGAGGGAAAGTCAATTTTCTCAGGCTCTACTTTGACTACGGTGATTTGTTTTCGAAATTTCTCTTGCAGTTTCTTTCTTTGCTCAATCAGCTTTCTTAGACGAACGTTCAGCTCTTCGTGACTGAACGGTTTGGTCAAGTATGCATCTGCGCCTGTTTCCAAACCTTCGATTTTGCTCTTGTCTGAGCTTTTCGCGGTCAGCAGAATGACCGGAATGTGAGAGGTGAGTTCATTGGTCTTGAGTTGTCTGCAGAATTCAAAACCATCGACTTTCGGCATCATGACGTCGCTTACGACGATATCGGGCAGAATATCACAGGCTGTTCGCAGCCCTTCTTCGCCATCGGCTGCTTCGAGAACCTGATAATCACCATTTAGCGCGTCGCGCAGGTAATCGCGCATGTCCTTGTTATCATCTATCACGAGAACGGAGAGTGCCGCGTCGGAGTTAGCCTTCTGTTTACTTCCTGCCTGAGATTTCTCGTTCGTGAATTCAGGATCGACTTCATATTCTTGACAGAGAACATTGCTGCATGCGTCCGGCTCAGCCTTCTCTATAATATCATCGTCGTGAAGATGATCCTTGCCCAGTGGCAACGAAATCAGGAACTCCGTACCGGAATTGATTTCGTTTGTGACTTCAATTGTGCCTTTGTGAAGCTCGACCAGTTCTTTGGTGAGTGCGAGGCCGATTCCGCTGCCAACATCACCATCTTTTTCACTTGTGCCAACCTGGTAGAATTGGTCAAACACATAAGGCAAATGCTCAGCCTGGATTCCTGTACCCGTATCTATTACACTGATCTGCAGGTAGTCGGGCCTACCATGAGGGCCCAAATCCGTCGAGAGCCGGACGTTAATTCTACCACCCTCCGGGGTAAATTTTAATGCGTTGGCGACCAGGTTGATGATCGCTTTCTCAAACTTCTCACTATCAAAATAAACCATCAAAGGTGAGCTGCCGTTCCCACCATCACTTATTGCCTCGAAGTCCAACGAAATTTTACGCTCTCTTGCTAACGATTCAAATGAGGACAACACCCCCTTCATAAAATAGATGATATCACCCTTCCTGGCTTCCAGCTTGAGTTTACCCGCACCCAATTTCGAAAGATCGAGAAGCTGGTTGATGAGCCGCAGCAAACGCTTGCCATTGCGTTCCATCATCGCATATTGTCGCTTACGGTCTCCAGCATATCTACCCGCTCTCAATCTTTGCAGAGGGCCCAAAATCAAGGTGAGCGGTGTGCGGAATTCATGAGAGATGTTGGCAAAGAAGCGAGATTTCATGCGGTCGAGCTCGTGGAGTTTCTCCGCCTGCGTATGTTCCAGTTCCAGACTGTGCTTCAACTGCTGTCGGCTGAATTCATAGCGCTGCAGGCCATAAAGAAATCCCAAAAAGGTAAGACCATAAATTGCATAAGACCACCAGGTCTCCCACCAGAACGGCGGGATGCTGATCGCCAAAAATGCGCCCTCCTTATTCCAGACGCCATCGTTGTTGCAAGCCTGGACTCGGAAAATATAATCGCCTTTGCCCAGATTGGTGTAAAACGCCGCTCGCCGGGTGTCGGAGTAAATCCACTCGCTATCGTAGCCTTCAAGCTGATACTTGAATTTCACACGCTCCGGGACGGTGAAACTACAGGCCGTATATTGAAATTCGAGGTCTCTGTTATGAGCGCCGAGTTGTAAGGGAGAAGAATCTATTTCAATGACACTATCCCCATTGGCAATAATTGTTTCGATATGCACAGGCGGCGGTTCGGCATTAACGGGCATGTTTAGCGGATCCACCGACACGATACCAGCAATGGCTGCGAACCAGAGTCTGCCGTCCCGGCTTTTCCACGCGACCGGTTGACGCCGGCCATTGCACTCTGCCTCGCGCATGCCGTCGAGGTGATTATAACTTTGGCAGTTGAGGGTACCCGCGCCCACATTTGCCAGCCTGTTTAAGGAATCCTTGCTGACGCTGAACACACCGCGATTGCCGCTGAACCATAGATGACCCAAATCGTCTTCAAGAATCGAGAACAGGCGGTCAAATGCCAGCTTATGATCTGCGGAGGTATATTGAAAGAAGTCGCCGTCGGCAAAGCGATACAGACCCTCGCCATCACTGCCGATCCAGAGAACGCCTCCTGCATCCTCATACAACGCATTTACACCATCTGAGTAAAAACCGTCTTCCTGACCAATCCTGATGGGTTGGATGGATTTTCCGGGCTTATTATCATGTAATTTGAAAAGTCCATTCTTTCTCGTTCCGAACCAGACTTCTTGGTTTTTTTTCTCCATGATGCAAATGATATCGGAAGCACCGGTCGCAGGCAAAAGAGTCCTGTATATCTCAGTTTTTGTTCCGTCAAAGTATGCCAGGTTTCCGACATTTCCCCCCACCCATACATGCCCTCGCTGATTTTCAAAAAGAGCGTTTATTTTGAGAGGAACCAGACCAGTGTGTATAAGCCTGTTGTTTTTTAGAAAACTAAGTCCACGACTATGACCAACCCAAACACCCGTTCCTCTGGATGGCGTCAGTGATAAAAGTTCACCAAGAGCATCAGTTTCTTTGAAAACAACAAGTTTCTGGCTTTCTAATCGGGCTATACTGCCATCTCTAAATCCCATCCAGATATTGCCATCTGAATCCTCGCAAACAGTATGTCCGAAATGGTTCCTTAGGCCTTCGTTCCGGCCAAATGTCACAAATTTATTATCCGATAATTTGACTAATCCACCACCTCCTGCAAACCACAGACCTCCCTCATTGTCCTCCATTATTCTATTGAAATAGTTATTATCAGTTGATAAGCCATTTTCAGTTGTTAAGCTATCAAAACTATCGTGTATATAATTATATCTGTATATGCCCTGACCTTCTGTGGCAAACCATAAATTGCCATCATGATCTTCGTGAAGTGCTCTTATGACCATAGCGCTGGGAAGTCTTGAAGAATTAGACTTCAGGAACTCCTTGTCTACAAATTCATACAACCAACCCTTCTCCCCCCGAAAAAAGATCTCTCCGGATGCGCGCAGACAGTTGGCCGTGGGCAAGTCAAATGAGGAGGCAATTTTGTATATGGAGCCACCACTAACAATCAATTCTCCAGGAATATACTCTGGGAGTTTTTCATCTGAATTTTTAAAAACTTTTGTAATTGTTGCCTCCCTTATGCTCGTATCTTGTATGCTTGCATCTTGCTCAAAGCCATTATTTCGATAATAAGTTTCACCTTTATCTGTGGCAAACAATATGTACTTTTTCTGGTTGTTTACGAGCACATGCGTCACCACCTTACTAAGGAGCCCATCTTTTGTCGTATAGTTTGTGAATTGTTTGCCATCAAATCGGCTGACTCCACCGCCCTGGGTGGCGAACCAGAGATGACCGTTCCAGTCCTCGTCAATATCCCAAACAAAATCTTCTCCGAGTCCCGGATATTCACTTCTCCTGAATATCTTAAATCTAACGCCATCGAAGCGGGCAACGCCTTCCTGGCTGGCAATCCAGATATAGCCATCCGATGATTGAAATACGTCCTTCAGATCATTCATAGGAAGACCGTCTCGGGCTTTATAGACTCTAATATCGTATTGGGTAATGCGTTTATTGGGGTCAAGCGCATGCGCTTCGTTTTGCCAGACAAAGAGATTACACATGAAGACAAAGAGTAAGGCAGGTGTGTTCCTCTGTAGTGCTATTCTTGTATTCATTTTGATATGGGTGAATGGTCAATATCTTCGATTATGTGCCTGTTGCCATATCCAACCTTGATTTGAATCTGGTTCATCGAAAATTTGCTTTTCCCACCATCATGGCAGTTTCGCGAGCACTCAGAGTCAGAAGAGTGGGGGAGTGGAAAGTGTGTGGAATCAATATAAAACAGCACATTAACAATGTCAAAGAAAAAAAGGAACTGGGGTCGATCCACAAACCCCGCGCACTACCCCCAACGCCCAATAACACCCCAACCAACCCAGCCCGCGCAGCGTTTTACCCCCAAAGCGCAACCAATTTCCCCAGGGGTGCACAATAAAAGTACAACCGGGCACACTCGAAAACCGTGCGGCCAGTCTCTCGCGACAACTGCTCACCTTTCCGCGCCAACTGTTCTGTCGGAAAGAATAAATTGTTCTCAAGTCTTCTGCTCCGCGCTCATCCATTAGATTTAATTCGCAGATGTTATGTTTATGACAAAAACCGAGAGCATGTTATGAAACGTCCCTGATTTTCACAGACTTTTGATACTGCCAAAATGGTTAGAACGCCGAACCATTCCACTGAAACACGCCCAAATCCAAATAACCCTTCGCGCTAAAAACAACACCTTCTGCCTCAAGCATTGCCTGTTGCAGTTTTCGTTTTGATTCTTCAGGCAGCGAACTTTTCCCCTGTGCGCTGATGACGCGGTGCCAGGGCATGTCCGGTACGGATTGTCGGTTCAGTGCCCAGCCCACGGCACGTGCCGCGTGTGGTTTTCCCGCCATTGCTGCGACCTGGCCATAGGTGGCCACTTTTCCTTTTGGAATTTGCTTAATTATTTTATAAATTTCTTGATAGAATTCTGATGCCATATCTCGCTTTCTTTGTTTTAACAATAATATGCGTTGCGTTCAACTTAGTCAAGGACATTCGACTGTGGCGAACAACAGAACGCTGATACGCGTCGATTCAGTGAGCAATCCAATCATTTGAGACCCCATGCTAAGTCCATTTTATGGCTCAATTTAAGTCGGAACCCAAACCCTGCCTTTATCGCTTAACCCGGGCAGTCATTAAGCTGTCAATGCAGGTCTTTTTTCGCAAAATTGAGTTGCGAAATGGTAAATCAGTTCCAAAACAGGGTCCTGTTCTTTTTGTCGCCAATCACCCGAATTCCATCATGGACGCTTTGGTCATGGGCGTGGTGACCAGGAGAAAAGTCAATTATATCGGCCATGCCGGCTTGTTTTCAAACAGGCTGAAGAGTTGGTTTTTGCGCAGCACCGGCGTTATACCGGTTTACCGGCGCGAAGATGCTTCTGAGAAGATGCAGCAGAATGTATCGATGTTCGCGGCATGTTTTCGCGCACTGGAAAACGGTGAAACCATCGGGATTTTTCCAGAGGGTACAAGTGATATGGTACGCAAGGTGAAAAAGGTTAAGACCGGCGCTGCAAGAATAGTGTTGGAGGCAGAGAGACAAAACGAGTACGCGCTCGGGGTGACCGTGCTGCCCATTGGTTTATACTTTTTTTCGCGCAGCCGATTTCGCAGCAAGGTGTTGGTGAACGTGGGCAAGCCCATTGCATTGCAGGATTTTTTCAGGATGAACAAGGAGGACAATGTCAAAGCGGTGCAGGCGCTGACATTGAAAATTCAGCAAAATCTTGAAAAGATTACGGTCAATATCAAGCATGAAGAATTGGATGAATTTGTGCGTGACATAGAAGTACTTTACCGGGAAGAGCTGATACATGAAACGCTTGGCATTTCACAAGCTTCAAAAGAAACCGTGGCGGAGTTCTATCTAATACAGAAAATCGCTGATTGCGTTGAATATTATTATGAACATGATATTGATAAAGTACAAAGTGTTCGTGAGCGAATCAGGCATTATAATCGCAAGCTCAATCGATTACATCTTAAAGACGGGATGCTTAAGGGGAAGATTTCGTTTGGCCCTTTACTCAAGGGAAGTTTGGTTGACCTTTTGACTTCGGCGCTTGGTTTGCCGTTGGCATTGTATGGCATGTTAAATAATTTTTTGCCCTATTTGCTGACAGAGTTTGTTGCCAGGAAATTTGTTGATGATCGCACTAAAATTTTGTCGGCTCTGCTCATCGGCGGCAGTGTTGCATTCGCCTTTTTCTACGCGCTCCAAATTTCGTTGGTCTGGTGGCATGCCGGCAGCTCTTTGGCTGGGTTGTATTTTTTGAGTTTACCACTTGCCGGCTTCTTTGCCCTTGCCTATATCAGGAAAGTGCGCAGTGAGCAACAACGTCTTGGTTTAACATTTTTTCTGTTTACCAACAGACAGCTTTTAGGCAGGATGCGCCGCGAGCGGCGAGAGTTGATTGCTGAGCTCAATGCCATTCGTGATGACTACATACAAAAGACAGGCCTGGACTTGGCTTAGACAAAATTGTCGGTTTTTTAAAACCTGTGCTCTCTGTGCCTCTGTGGCTGATGCATAATTCAGGTTAGAAGTTGATTTTTGGGTTAGAGAAAATATCAGGTTTGCATTATGAGTGTTTTGTCAATCATGAAGCCAAGCTCTTAAAGTGAAAAGAAACCGATAATCACTCTGTCAGCCATAATTAATACCCTGATGGCGAACTTAAAAGCTGTGCTGACTTGATGATTCCCCGGGTTGTGTCTGCCTGGAATTATTGCACAGGACAAGGTGTGTGTTGTTAGGTTGACAATTTGTTTTCAGCGCATCGTAAATAGAATCAACTTTGAGGAAACTTAATGGACGAAGGCATCACGAAGCTACTTGGCATGGTCAACACAACTACGATTCAGTCCATATTAAGCGATCTCAGTCACACTGTCGCCATCGAGCGGTTGGGGCCGTTGATCAGCAAGCGAATTTCCTGGCAAGGTGCTCAGGACAGCCCCCAAATCGCCTTGACTTTCGATGACGGGCCTCAATCCGTTTACACGCCGCAGTTACTGGACGTTCTGGCTGCACATGATGTGAAAGCTACTTTTTTTCTCGTAGGGCGGCATATCGAAGTGAATTATGAACTGGCACAGGAAATTGCAAATTCGGGTCATGAGTTGGCTAATCACACTTTTACCCATCCTTTGATGTGGCGTTTGCATGATCAGAAAATGGTAATTGAGATCAACAAAACGGATCATTTGTTACGCAGCCTGAACGGCTGCAGGCCCCGGTATTTGCGGCCGCCAATGGGTTTGTTTACGAAGCGCGTTTTGGATATTGTTGAGCACACCGGCTACAAAACGGTTGTTGGTGATGTTTATCCGCGCGATCCGGATTTGCCAGGTAAAGAGCGCATTGTCAAGCGTGTTTTGAGTCGGGTGCGCAATGGCTCGATTATTATTTTGCATGACGGCGGCAATACGGAAAGTGTCGATCGCAGCCAGACTGTAGGGGCGGTGGCGCAAATCATCCCGGCGTTGAAAGACAGGGGATATGAGTTTGTCACACTCACTAAACTGCTGGCCAAACCAGGCCCAATGCAACAGGAACCCGGAAACAATGCTTAGAAGTGGTATGCAACAAATGCAGAGCCGGAGTCTGTTTCGGCCAGCAAATGCCGGCCATCGACCATCGCCACATTTTTGGAGTCCTGTGGTTGTACTCTCAGTATTTATCTGTTTGACAAGCTGCGCCAGGCAGATCGCACCCAGCGGCGGGCCTCCGGATAAAAAGCCCCCCACGCTTGTGCAGGTGACACCGGAGAACAATTCGACACTTGTTCCGTTTGACCAATCCATTGAATTTGAGTTCAGCGAAAGCATGAACCGGAAGTCTCTTGAGAAAGCGCTTTTCATTACGCCCAGGCCGGAGCGTCCCGCCAAATACAAATGGAAAGGCCGCAGGTTGCGCATCGACATCGGCGATTCTTTAAAGGCGAACAGGACCTACGTTATCACTTTGGGAACAGATCTGAAAGATGCACACGGTAACCCGTTGGCCCAATCCTACACACTGGCTTTTTCCACCGGCGCGGAAATCAGTGATGGCAAAATTGATGGGCAGGTGTTCAACGCGAACAAGCCAAGAGGCGTGCTGATTTGGGCATATATTCTCAATGAAACAGGCGCACCGGATCCGGTCAGGGACAACGCCGACTATGTGACTCAGGCGGATGAACACGGGCTGTACAAACTGTCCCATTTGTCGGCCGGTAAATACCGAATTTTTGCCATTGAAGATAAGGACGGCAACCGATTTTTTGAAGAGGGCGGAGATGGAATTGGCATTCCGCAGCAAGATATTTTGTTGGCTTCCGACAGTGTTGAGGTGGAAAATATCAATTTCAAAGTTTCAATCAAAGACACACTCGGGCCTGCGCTGAGTTCTGTTCAGGCTGAAAACGACACCCATGTTCACCTCCGATTTGATGAAACGCTTTCCCGGCAGGCAGCAGAAAAGTCAGGAAACTACCTGATTCGTGCCGGCAACAAAGGCACCGGTGACGCTCTGCAAGTTCGATTGGCTTATGTTAATCCGCTTGATTCGTTGCAGGTGCGCCTGGTAACAGATGCCCAGCAGCGCGGCGCGGAATATTCGGTTATAATTAAAAACGTAACGGATAAATCAGGCAACCCTATGGATGAGAATTACGATCGAGACGTTTTTTTTGCCTCGGCATTGCCCGACACATTTAAGCCAAGCCTGCTGAAAATTTTTCCTGGTGATAGCGCCAGGGCTGTACCGGTGTCCTCAGCACTAATTTTTTACTTCAGCGAAGCAATGCGGCAGGCCACGTTTGAGCGAAATTTTGTTATGGCCGACACAATGGGGAATCATCTCCGGGGTGCTTTCGATTGGCCAACCCCGGCCTCGGTTCGCTTTCAACCTGAACAAGATCTGGTTAGCCTGAAACGTTATCAGGTTTCCATACCCCTTGATTCTGTTTATGATATTGCCGGAAATTCGATTGCAGACAGCCTGCTTGAAATGCATTTTACAGCTATTAATATTGATACGCTTTCTTCGATTTCCGGCATGGTGTCTGACCCGGATTCAACTGGAACTGGATGGATTTTTATGACAGCGAAACAAAAAGGCCGTAGCAACATTTCATACCAAATAAAACTGGCAGCACCGGCCCCTTATAAATTCAAAAATATTTTGCCGGGGCAGTACACCATCGAGGCATTTCGGGATGGTGATGGCAATGGCAAATACAGTTTTGGCAACGCCATTCCTTTCACGCCATCTGAGCGATTTGTGATTTATGCTGACAGCATCAAAGTACGGGCAAGGTGGCCGAATGAGGGAAATGATATTGTGTTTCCGCGACCATAAAGGTTGAGAGCCTGGTGTCTTTTGTTAAAAGTTGGTCTAAGACGACCGCAAAAATTCAATTTCCAGAATAGCTAACCGAGCATCTATTTTTCAATGAATCAACTCGATTTATGAAACCAAATATTCTCAACAAAATTCCATTTGTATCTTCATCATCAACTAAAGCGCAAAGCAAGGGCATCCAACCTGCGCAATTGATTTTGCTTAGTTTTTTGGTGATTATTGTTGGTGGCACGCTGCTGCTTATGTTACCGCAAGCAACGGTCAGCGCGCCATTATCTTTTGTTGAAGCCTTGTTCACGTCAACTTCCGCCACCTGTGTTACGGGGCTGGTTGTGCGCGACACAGGCGCCGAGTTTACTCGTTTTGGCCAGGTTGTTATTCTCTGCCTCATTCAACTGGGTGGACTCGGAATCATGACGCTATCGACCTTTTTTGTTTATCTTGTTGCCGGCCGCTTGAGTTTGACCGGCCGGGACATTGTTCAGGACACCTTCAGCCAGCGTCCTATGGCAGAACTGGCGCATTTGCTCAAATTGGTTTTTGTGACCACCATTGCAATTGAAGCAAGCGGTGCGCTTCTCCTCAGTTTGAGATTTATGGCAGACTACGAGCTGAAGCAGGCCATTTATTTGGGTGTTTTTCACTCGGTTTCTGCATTTTGCAATGCCGGCTTTGCACTTTTTGCCGACAGTTTTGTCGCTTATCGTGATGATCTGTTTGTAAATGGCGTGCTCACTGTTTTGATCATTTTGGGAGGACTTGGTTTCATCGTCGTGTTTGATCTATTCAGGAATCGTAAGACCTTAGGTGATCGCTATTGGCAAAAATTGCAGTTTCACACGCGGGTTTCACTATTTGCAACCGCTGTTCTGCTCGCCGGCGGATTCTTCTTTTTCATGGTGCTGGAATACCGAAATACATTGGATGGATTCTCATTGATGCAAGGTGCCATGACTTCATTATTCCAGTCGGTGACTGTGCGCACAGCCGGGTTTAACACGGTGGAAATTGGTTCCTTATCAAATGCTGCGTTGTTTTTTATGATGATACTGATGTTTATCGGCGCCTCACCCGGCTCCTGCGGTGGCGGCATAAAGTCGACAACTTTTATTGTGTTGATGGCCTCGGTTTGGGCACGATTCCGCCTGCGGGAGGATGTCAATCTTTTTTACCGCCGTATGCCTGATGCAGTGGTATCTCGCGCCATTTCCGTGGTCTTTTTTTCCAGCCTCATTATCGTGCTTTTTACTCTGTGTATCCTGATTTCAGAATCAACAGGCACAGCGGCAGGAAGCAATCGCGGCATGTTTGTGGAATATCTCTTTGAAATCGTCTCTGCTTTTGGTACTGTTGGCTTAAGCACCGGCGTAACATCCGGATTAAGTCCGACGGGCAAACTCTTGATTACGTTGTTGATGTTTATTGGGCGTTTGGGGCCGCTAACGATTTCACTGGCTGTGCAGCGCCGGGGGCATGTTGGCAAATTTAGGTATGCAAATGAAAATGTTCAGGTAGGTTAAAATGATCAGAAGGCAAAAAAAGACGTTTGCAATTATTGGTTTGAGCACTTTTGGGCAGTATATGGCCCGGTTTCTGGCTGAACGCAAGTTCGATGTGATTGTCGTTGACAACGATGAGAGCCGGGTTGAACGGGTGAAATCCTTTGTAACGAAAGGTATTATTGCCGACGCCACTGACAAGCCAACGCTTGAACGTCTGGGGTTAAAGGATGCTGATGCGGTTATTGTCAGCCTGGGCGAGTTTATCGACGCCAGTCTGCTGGTCTTGCTTTATTTAAAGGAAATTGGCGTCGATGAAATATATGTGAAAGTGTTGACCGAGGATCATGCCAAGATTGTCAATTTAGTTGGTGTAACCGAAATCATTTTTCCAGAGAAAGACAGCGCTTTCACAATGGCTCAGAGAATTGACAACTGCAATGTGCTTGATTTTATCCCCCTGGTTGAGGGGTACAGCATAATCGATTTGGCGCCGCCTGCGAGCTTTTCCGGAAAAACGCTTGGTGACTTGGATCTCCGCAACAAATACGGCGTACAAGTTATTATTATCAAACAGGCAACTCCGGACAATGTGGTTGTTGTGCCAACCGCCGGCCATTGTATTAAGCAAAGTGACATCCTTATAGTCCTGGGGCGCAACGAAGATCTTGAGCAGCTTAAATCACTGGAATAGGAATGAAATGATAGTATTGGTTCGAAAGCGTTGGGGAATACGAAACATCCAATTTGTTGATTTATTAATTTGAAGGTCGAGGTGGAAAATGGACTTTACATCAAGTAAAATGTGGCGTAATGCGGTAGCTTGTTTTAGCCTGGTTCTCGTTGTTACCGCTGTGGCAGGTGCAGATAACAGTTCAAAAAATACTGATTACCTTACTGCGCTCGAAGTATTTAAGCACAAGGAGTTTCGTGCTGTGTTTGCTCGTGAGCTAGACAATTACATCTGGCTTTATCCGGATGCAGCGAATCTGGATGAAATACATTTGAAGCTTGCTACTATCTATCAAGAAGACAAGCGGGTAGATGATGCATTCTTTACCCAGATGCAAATTCTTTACCTTTACCCAACTTCAACCGCCGCTGTGACGGCCCTGGACAGGGTGAAATTAACTTTTGCAGCTCACAAAAAATATGGACGGATGCGGACTAGGATTGAGCCGATTCTTACGCCAAATGTTCAAGGTTTAAGTAGAGAAATGGCTTTTAACGCGTTTCTGCGTGACATGGTTGCCCTGCAATTTGAAGTTATTCGTAACCAACTGGTTTCGTCATGCCGGCAATATCTGCGTGCTTACCCAAATTCAACATTGGCTGATGAAGTGCTTTTTTGGCATGCTGAACTGTTGGCCGAAGGCGACAAACCGCGCGAAGCGTTGGCTGAGTACTTGAAGTTGACTTATTTACACGGCTCAAGCCTGTACGTTACTTCCAGCAAACTTAAGATGGCGGAGCTTTTTACTTCAAAGCTTGATGAGCATCAAAAGGCCATTTTGACATTCGAAGAATTCCTGCTGGAATTTCCCGACGATCCGCAAGCAGGGCAGGCTCAGTACCGAATCGGCCAGATACTCGAGAAGCGCAAAAAACGGTATCTCGAAGCGCTCAATAGCTACACTGCGGTAGCTGAAAGATATCCTAAAAGCGTTGAGGCAGTGCCGGCGTTGTTTGATGCAGCTAGACTTTATGAGGATAAATTTCAGGAATATGACCAGGCTATACGCATTTACACTGAAGTCGTCCGTGATTTTCCGGAAGATATGAAAGCGCCATACGCTATGGCCGAAGCAGCCCGAATATATGAAAAAGAGCTGAACGATTATTACAACGCGGCCAATGTCTACTACAAAGTTTTTGGCTTGTACCCTGAAAGCAAGATCGCACCGCGATCTCTTTTTTCTGCGGCGCAAATTACTGAAAAGCGTTTGAATGATTCGACCAAGGCAATCGATTATTACAGACTAATTGTAGATAAATATCCTGACCACAAGTTAGCTAAGAAGGCTGATAAACGCGTCGTGAAGTTATCGAAAGTCATGCTGGTGCGGTAATGCGTGAAACTAGAATGGTCTTTTCATGCGTTGTGTAAGTTGGCGCGTGTTTCGCGGATAAAGGCCGGCACTGACAGAATAAGTCGATTAAATAAAACAGTCCCGATGTTCCAATGAACGTCGGGACTGTTTTGTTTAAAGTTGGATGATGCTAGATAGCTGCAAACGCCTTATTATTCCACATGATTGGCTGCAACTGCTCCGCCGGCCTCGGCCATTAGTTTGGCAAATTCCTCCGGTACCATGTGCACAAGTTCATCGGTAAAGCGGCGGTATTCCTGACCATTTTTATCGATGAGAATGATGGTCGGTACACCCCGAACCTGATAGTGATTACGCAGGTTTGTAACCATTTCAGAATCCTCTTTCGTCAAGTCAGCTTTTAGTGTGACAAAACCAGCCGACGCATCTACCACAGCGATTGCTCCGAAAATGTCATGATCAATTTGTTTGCAGGGCAAGCACCAGTCGGCATAAAAATCTATTAGAATTGGTTTGCCTGAAGCTTTGGCCTCGGTGACCTGGACTTCATCATAGGCTTCCCAGCTAACATGGGGTGCGTTGGCCGACAACCATGCATCGGTCGCGTTCCAGGCGCCATAGGAAATAAGGGCGATACCAACGATTTTTTTTATACCGCCAAACCAGGCAAAACTTGCAGTGGATTTATCGATGAAGCCAACCAGCAAACCACCAAGAATTAAGCTGACAGAAAGGAGCGCCACATATATTTTCTGCGGAATGAGTGAGCTGATAAAGTAGATGGCAATGGCTATCATAACAACGCCGAATACTTTCTTAACCCAGTTCATCCATTCACCTGAGCGCGGCAGGTTTTTCACCGAGCCGGAAAAAGTGCCGAGAATCAGAAACGGCAGTCCCAGGCCAAGCGAGAGTACAAAAAACAGGAGGAAACCGATGAACGGATCTCCTTGTACAGCTACATAAGTTAACAGGCTGAGCACAAATGGTCCGATGCACGGTGCTGCCACAATACCCACAGTCAAACCCATGAACAGCGAGCCAAACACACCTTGTTTGGAGCCGCCCGCCAGGTTGTTCAGGAAAGTTGGTACGCGAATTTCAAAGGCGCCAAACATGCTGGCCGCAAATGCGAGAAAAACCACGGCAATGCCAAGCGTTACCATTGGATTTTGCAAAGATGAACCGAGAAGGCCGCCGGTCATGGCAGCAACAACACCCAACGCCGAGTAGGTTAACGACATGCCTAAAATATAAACCAGCGCCAGAAAAAATGAACGACTCATTTTTCCGGAAGACTGCCCAACGAAAAAGCTTATTGTAATGGGGATAATCGGATAAACGCAGGGGGTAAGATTGAGTGCGAGTCCCCCAAGAAAAATGAATCCAAGCGCCAGCAGCAGGCCGCTTCCTGAAATCAGCTTGCCGATTTCATTACCACTCTGTGCGCGCTCGCCTGCAAGTGCAGACAATTTGCCGGCATGGCTGGCGAATTTGTCCTGATTAATCTGGCTAATGTTTGTTCCTGCTGCCACCACCGGAACTGCGATTTGGAAAGCCTGCCCGGTTGGAGCCAGGCAGGACATGTCGTTGCATGCCTGATAATTGAGTTTGCCGGAAAGCAATAATTCACCCGTTTGCAGGTCTTCAGCCTGCACATCAGCCCAAATCACAGATGTGCCTTCGTAAACAGAGAGGGGTGTTTCCGAGAAAGCGAACTTGCGCGATTCGCCAGCGGGGTAGGCGGGTTCACCAAACTGAACATCCTTTGCTTCAGTAAACGTCACGGCGGTAGGAATAAGAAATTCTTCGCTGGGCACATGCGAATTGATGTGCCATTTGCCGTGTAGCGTAAACTCAACCCCTATTTTGAATTTGTCCCCGGGCCGTATTTTATCGACAGATAGAAATGCGTCCACGCTGAGCACTTTGGGCGTATTTATTTGCGGCTGTGCCATGCCTGGGAGTGCAAAGAAGGCGAAGACCATCGCCAGTTGAACAATTCTCATTTAAGTTTCTCCATCCGTTTGTGAGTGCAATTCATGCACACAATACTGCAAAACTTGCACACTTTACGTATTGAAATTTTCTTTGATCCAGAGTTGCGGTATGTCGTTACCCAGAACGATTGCTAATTCTGTGTAGAAACAATCACATTTTTGGGTGGTGCCGGCGGCGTTGTGTCGCCTCCACTCTCAGCAGTTAGAACGATGTTTTTTGACGTTAACTGCTGCCCTGAGCTGATGCTTATATTTTCCGACCAGGTTTTATACCCGGGCTTGGAGCATTCAAGCGTGTAGCTTCCGCTTTGAATTGAATTAAAAGTGTAAACCCCTTGCGACCCGGATTTTATTTCATAGCGGATACTATTTCCTTCTTTCAACCTAAGTGTTGCATCGCTGATTGCGTTGCCGGTGTTGTCGGCTGTGACTTTGCCACTAATTGAAGTGGTTGGTGAACCTGAGCCACTGGTGTAAGTCAACTTCAGATTCTTGAAATAAGTTTCATCGGGCGGCGTCAGGCTTTGATTTGAAGAACCCTTTTGAAAGGCAATCTGCGTCCATTTGCCCGGCGGTTTTCCCGAGCTGTTCGAGTTATCCTCGGTGAATTCTATAAATACTTTATAAGCTCCATCCGGAACCACTGCACCTGATACATCGGTGCAATCCCAGGTAACAGCATGGGATTGATGATTTTTTAATGTCGCACTTGTCGTGGCATCTACAGTGTTGCTTTTTGATGCCGCGGTCCACTTTATCAAGTGCTTAATCCGTTTTTTTGCCCAGACTTTTATGGACTTTACGAATTGCCCGTTAGCATTTTCTATCCAAATTGCGCCAATATGCTTTGGATCATATTTCCCTTTGTATGTTACTGTTGTTACCTGAATATTCGCCGTACCGTTGGTCGGGGTAGGCGAATTCATGGCCGATGCGGCTGCTGTGAGCAGGATTATAAACGCGACGCTTGTTATGGCTAATGATGTTGGTTTCATAGTTTGCGCCCTTTAGTATAACAATTTCCTGGGTGTGGATCAAGACTTAGAATTTTTGAAGTTCACGCAAAAAACATGCCCTAATTAAAAACAGAATGTTATCTCGAGCATGCACCGGCAGAGATTACAAAAAATGCAGGAATATGGAACTCAATTTGCCCGTTAAATCTGAGGGGTGAATGTGTAAGAGATGTACTTCTTACTCAATATTTGAGGGGAACTTTGTTACTTGGAAAAGTGTTGGTCAGGGGTATTGAAATTACGATTCTGAATTCCTTTTCCGTAAGGTGAGACATGTTGAAGCGTAATTCCCCGTGAGGACATAACGCGGTTTTTGGGTGCTGATTTTGCATTCAGTGAAGCGGCATGACATTTGCAAAACGCCTGCGGCTAGTTGTCAGATTTTCATTCAGATCATTTTAGCATGGAGCAAGTTGTGAAGAAAGGAATATTCATTATGTGTCTTGCTGTTTTTGGTTTGGCTTTCACAGCTTGTGATGGATTTTTTCCGGCTGTTTCAAAACCTTCAGTGCCTGATGACCACACCAAAAGTATCAAAGGCGTTTTTCACAAGGAAGACCCCGAGCACCCATTCTATGAGAGCAGTGGTTGCACCGATTCAGACTGCCACAAGGATGATCTGGATGGTGGCGTTGCCTTGTATGAGGGGGTACAGCATGTGATTCCATCCTGCTTTCAATGCCATGAAACTTTATGGGAAGATGATACAGAGCCGGATGAGACTGCGGTGCAGTTGTATCAAGCCATAATCAAATAATGGAGAAAATTAGCAATGAAGAACTTTATTTTGAGTATTGTTGTTACTTTAATTTTTGCGGCACCCGGTCTGACTCGGGAGAAAACATCGACAGCAACTGATTTTAAACGAGTGACAACAACTGGCAAGAAAATGCAACTTTCCGACTATCGCGGCAAAGTTGTCATTCTCGATTTTTGGGCGAGTTGGTGCGGCCCCTGCAGAAAGGAATTCCCATTTCTTGTCGATCTGTTTCAAGATGTGAATAAAGGTCACAAGGAAAATATTCTGGAGGTGGTTGCCGTTAATCTGGACGATCATGCCGGAGATATGAAAAAGTTCCTGTCAGAACTCAAAATGAAAGTTCCGTTTGATATTGTTCGTGACACAAAGGGGCAATTGCCTGCGGCGTATCAGGTGGAGGCGATGCCGACTACAGTTATGATTGACAAGAAGGGTGTTGTTAGGTTCCGGCATACCGGGTTTAAGGAGAAGTCCAAAGTCAAATATTTAGAGGAAGTGGCAGGACTGATTAAAGAGAAGTAAAGGAGCACATATGAAAGTCTACACATTTGTACTTATCATTGTCGCAGGCCTTGGGTCAAGTTGTGTCGTGGTTCAACCATGGGAACGCGGTGAACTCGCCGATCCTATTATGATTTTTGATGAAAATCCCATCGATGCCGGTGCAAGCGAGCACCATATTGACTACCGCGAAGGGTCGGTTGGTGGAACCGGTGCACAGAGTGGAGGTTGCGGTTGTGGTTAAGTTTTGCACAAGCCTATTGGCTATATGCCTGTGTTTTAGTCCCGTTGCTTATGGTCAGGATTTACCTGAGAGTGAGTTGCAGGTAAATTTGAATTCATATTTTGATAGCTTTGATGTTAAGATTGTTTACCCAATGGTATCCTATACCAGAAAGTTGACGGAGTCATCTACTATCAATGCCCGCTACTTAATTGATGTTATTAGTGCCGCGTCCATGAAGAGTCATTTTGTTGTGGACGGCGTTACATCTGCTACCGAGCGGGAAGATGGTGGCGGGGATGACACACCGGATGAAGTGCGCCAGGAAGTGGGGCTCGGCATTACGCATTTGTTGGCCGGGGGAACGCTGTCAATGAATTTGTTGCACAGTTCGGAACACGATTATCGCTCAGTGACAATTGCCGCAAATTATACGCGCCCATTTGCAAAAAAGAACACGTATGCCCAAATTGGTTTTGTACGTAGCTGGGATAAGGTTTTTCCGCAGATTCGGTTGTGGAAAAAAAATAAAGACGTTTACACCACCAGTTTAAATATGACTCAAGTTCTAAGTAAACATTTTATCGCACAGGCAATCTATTCCTATAGTTTTGCTGATGGCTTCCAGTCTGATCCTTACCAGGTCGTGCAGATAATTCAGGGCGACGAATTTATCAATCTGGAGCCGATACACCCGCAGCAACGAACCCGCCAGGCCCTTGGTTTGCGATTCAACTACAAAGTTGATCGCAGAACCGCAGTGCATATCGGCGCTCGGCATTATTGGGATGACTGGGATGTTTCATCTTTTACTTTGTCGCTGTCGCTGCTGCAGCATTTTGGGGATGAGGTCAACGCGGAGATTGGGTTCCGAAATTACGTTCAAAACCAGGCCTATTTCTTTAAGCAAAAGTATGATACGCCTGAAGAATTCATGACGGTTGACAGCAAACTGGATGAAGGCTTTTCGAATGAATTTCAGTTCAAGTTGAGTTTGGAGGGGAGCAAAGTCCCGCTGGTAAACAGTGATAAGGTTCAACTTAATGTCAAATTCAACTATTACCGTCGAAAAACAGCAACACCGAATTGGCATCGCAGAACGAAACAACTTCATGCCTACATCATGAGCTTGGGTGTCCGTTACCGATTTTAGTCATAATGTAAATTCAGGAAAAGGTGTTATGAACAGAAGAAGTTTTTTGCAGCAAAGTGCTTTACTGGCATCTGGTATCGTGTTGGGCAGTTGGAATTCAAAGGGATTGCTGGCTGCCAATTCGGCATCGATGCAACTCTCCGTAGACGTGCTGACAACTGAGCCGGTTCGTGCAGTTGGATTAATTGAGGCTCTAATTCAGAACTCAAATCTCTCCCTGAAAAATTTGGTCTATACCGACTACCAGTTATTGGGTGACTATGTTGGTGATATTGTCGTAACAACCAACGGGCAATTGCTCGACTATAAAAAGCAAAATGGGGACTTTGCGCAAAACATCGCTGAGATCTCACAATCGTTGGGGCTGCCTGCACAGGTGCAAAATCCGTCACGGCTAAGAATCGCAACCGCGGTGCCTGGTCAGAAGGCAGAAAAAATTCATATTTTCCACAAAAATACGCTGCTGGCGGAGTTGGATATCCGTGAAAATAACGAAGTAATAGACATTCCTGCATCTCACGGGAACCTACAGTTGTCTGTTCAAAATGGTCGTGCTAAACTAAGAACGGCCTCCTGCAAGCACAAAACCTGCGTCAAGATGGGAAGTATTGCAAGGCCGGGCGAGCAGATTGTCTGTATTCCCAACGAGATACGAATCTCAGTTAGTGGCATACGCTCGAGTGGGGTCGATTCTTTGGCATTCTAGTCTTGTTTCATGTGTATTCCGCGTAACTCACGTTTTTTAGCAGGGATGCTGTAAGAGGGGGCACCGACAAGATCATGGTTGCGAAATTCTGAAATGACGCAGTCTCCGATGGCGCAATCGTCCTCTCTGATTTTTGATTACTCCTTTCTTTCTCTTTATCCCAATTTTGCTCCCAGCTCACCTTGCTCATTCATCATGCCGCCTTTTTTCGGTTACAAGCTTCATATCACCGTTCAAATTAGCACTTTGATCGAAGGTCGAGAATTCTTAAATTATTACCTTGATTTAATGTTTAATTGATTTGACTGGTGGAGGATGTAAATGGAGGTTTTTTTACACGGCGAGACTTGGGTTGCTTTGCTGACTTTGACTTTCCTGGAGATTGTACTGGGAGTCGACAACATTATTTTTATCTCAATCGTCTGCAACAAATTGCCTGAAGCCCAACAGGGCAGGGCTCGCACTATCGGACTCAGCCTCGCTCTGATTTTCAGAATTTTGCTGCTTCTGACCATCACCTGGATAATCGGTTTTTCCAAACCTCTTTTCTCTATTGTGGGCTTCGAGGCCAGCGGCAGGGATATGATTTTGGCGCTGGGCGGCCTGTTCTTGCTGGCGAAAAGCACCATTGAGATACATGAGAAGATGGAAGGCCTTGCTCATGAAACGAAAGCGCGGGCGCTGGTATCGTTTGCAGGAGTGATTTTTCAGGTCATCGTGATGGACTTGATTTTTTCACTGGACTCGATTCTCACTGCGGTCGGGCTGACAGAGCAAGTGCTCATTATGGTCATTGCTGTCATCATTGCCCTGTTGATAATGATGGCGTTTGCAGGCCGAATCAGTTCTTTTATTCGTGAGCATCCAGCCCTTGAAGTACTGGCGCTGTCTTTTTTGATCCTCATTGGGTTCATGTTGGTTTTAGAGGGGCTTCATTTTCATGTTCCCAAAGGGTACATCTATTTTGCAGTTATTTTTTCCTTGCTCGTTGAGCTTGTAAATATGCGGATGCGGCGGAAAGGACAACCGGTGCATTTAACCAAGCGATATGAAGCCTAGCAATCGCATGTGAAATGTGATGCGGTTGGTGCTGTCTTACATTAATTTGTGCGAAGATGCATAATTTTCCTGGCAATATTAGAATTTCGCTTTGGGCCGGCTTGTTGTGTCTCCAGCTTGCGCTGGTTGCATCTTCGGTTTCCGCCTCAGAAGCTCCGCGCATTGGGCTCGCGCTCAGCGGCGGCGGTGCCAAGGGTTTCGCCCATATTGGCGCGCTGAAAGTTCTTGAGGAGGCTGGGCTGCGAGTCGATTTTGTGGTTGGAACAAGTATGGGCGGGGTTATTGGCGGTCTGTACGCATTGGGTTATTCAGTTGCGGAGCTTGAAAAACTCGCTTTGGAAACAGACTGGGTCGGTATGTTTTCAGATCACGTCAGCAGGCGTGATCTGAGCATGGTGCAAAAACGGCTGGATGGCCGCTATGTGGCGGAACTGCCCATCAAGAACAAACGCGTGGAGTTTCCGTCAGGGCTGGTGGCCGGGCAAAATGTGGCGAGATTGCTTTCCCGTCTCACTCTTTCAGCACACAACATAAATGATTTTCGCAGCCTGCCCATTCCTTTTGCCTGCGTTGCCACAGACATCGTGACAGGAAAAGCCGTGCTGTTAGACAGCGGATTTTTACCTGAGGCCATGCGAGCCAGTATGGCCCTTCCTTCAATTTTTACGCCGGTTAAACTTCAGGGGCACTTACTGTTAGATGGTGGTTTGGTGCGTAATTTTCCAGTTCAAGATGTCATTGAACTCGGTGCGGATTTGGTAGTGGGGATCGATGTAAGTGAGCCTTTGTATGATGAGGGAGAGCTGATCTCATTCCTCGATATTATTGACCAGGCCTTAAGTTTTACAAGCGCTTCCTCTACTGTTGAGCAGCGCAAGTTGTGTGATGTGCTCATTTCGCCGGATATCGACGGTCTTTCCACTTTGGGTTTTGGTAACATTCAGGATATTATTGCCCGAGGTGAACGTGCGGCACGTGCTGTGCTCCCGCAAATTCTCGCGCTTGTGGAGTTGGGGCAACAAAGACCAGAAGGCCGTGTCCCTAAATTACAAACAGCCCCTTTTGATTCTATCTACATCGAATCAATCCGTATCGATGGGCTTGAACGCTCTACGCAGAAAGTCATTGAAACCGAATTTGGATTTTCTGTGCCTGCCTGGGCGACGTTGTCCGATATTGAAAGGGCGACTGACAGGGTTTACAGTTCCCTGCTTTTTGACCGCGCTATCTATAAACTGGAAGAGCTGGACGGCCGGATTGAATTGGTCATCACGGTGGTTGAGCGCAGCGAAGATCTCTTTCGGTTTGCCTTGCGCTACAATTCTCAGACCGAGGCCTCGGTGCTGCTGGGTGCTGTTTTTCGCAATGTAACAAAGAACAATTCGTTTCTTAATATGGACTTGGAACTTGGTCAGGAAGTGCAATTTGATGTAAGTTATCTGCAACACATAGGCTGGCGTCCGCGGGTCGGGTTGATTGCCAGGCTTAACTATAATGACAGTTTTCTTGATTTGTTTGAGGCAGGGCAGCGGCAGGCGCAGCTCAATATAACCTCGCTGGCGGCGGAGGTTTTGTTTGGGTCCGTACTTTCTACGAAGCTGTCTCTGGCAGCCGGCATCAGAACAGAGACCGTAGTGGGAGAGACCAAAATTGCTGCGTCAGACACATTGGTCTTTCGCCGGAGCCTGGCAACGCTCGTTAACACGCTTCGTATTGATACGTTCGACCGGTCGGATTTTCCCACACGCGGCATTGCCTTGACTGCTCGCAATGATGTTGCTTTTAAGGGCGTGGGAAGCAGAGCTGGATTTTCGCGGCACTTAGCTGATCTACGGGTTGTAATCCCTGTGCATTCAAAACTCTCTTTGCTGGCTGAGTCCATGGTGGGATACACCAGAGGAGACGATGTGCCGCTAAACTATTCGTTTGTGCTTGGTGGCATGGAAACCTCCACTTTATTTACCGGCGTTGAATTCGTGCGGTCTTCTTTTTTGGGTCTTAAACATCAGGAACGTATAGGCAGAAATTTACAATTCTGGCAAGCGGGCATTCAGATCGAGCCGTGGAACCGGTTCGTTTTTATTGTGCGAGCGAACGCAGGGGACACGCTTCAACGTTGGACATTTGTTGCAAATAAGTGGAAATGGGGACTGGGATTAACTGCCGCAACGTTAACGCCGCTTGGCCCGGTGGAAATTACTCTAGCCGGCGGAGACCAGCATGATTTTCAGACATATTTGAATGTGGGGTTTAAGTTCTAATGCAAAAATCAAATTTGAAGTGTGAGCCTGGTGGAACGGGTGCAGCGCGTAAATTTATGAGTGTGCTTGCAACGATGGTTTTTTTGAACCTCGGTTGTTCAACCCAATCTGGGGACTTGAGCGACGAGCAGTCACTGGTGACTCTGAATTCTTGGTTATATCGCCTCGCAGATTCTCCTCTGGATTCACTTGGCAGACCGGAGTGGGGCTATTCCGTTCTTCATCAAGCACACCCGGCAAGCCAATTGTTAGGTTTTGAGAATGAAGAAAACAGCCATTTCTTGTGGCTGCAGACCACCCTGCCACATGGAAACTGGTCCAGCCCCAAACTCTATTTGCCGGTTGTTCACTCTGCTTTTGAAGTGTATTTGGACTCGAATCTTGTCTACACCAGTGGTGAGATAGGCGCATCCGGTGAAAATGTTTTTCAAAGCATGCGTTGGCATTTGGTTTCACTCAACCCGGACTGGCTCGGCAAAAGGCTCTCCCTAAGAATTTTTTCTGAGCACTCTGATCTTATCGGCATTCACTTGATGAATGACGGGGTGATGGTCGGAAATGAGTTTGACGTCATTCGTTTTCTGGTCAGGGCAAATGCTGATAGCATCATCCTCGGCTTCTTTTTTATTTTCGTCGGATTGTTTTCCATGTTTGTTTTTTTTAGGCGTTGTCGTCGCTGTGAATATTTTCTGGCGAGTTTCGGTTTGACGGCAGTTTCCATTGGCATTTTTTATGTCGTACAGGATCGTACATCACAGTTGCTTGTGCCGGATATACATTGGCGATATTATCTCGTCATCATTTCATTTTACTTCTTTCCGGTTGGTCTTTTTGCATTTGTGGAACATGCCGTTGAGTGCCATCATCGTCGGATTATGCGGGCGCTCTGGATTTTCCATCTTGTGATTGCTTTGGCGGTAATTTCTTTGGATTTGGTTGGCTTGATGTCTCTGCCCATGATGCAGTTTTATTATCCGTGGATATTTATTGCCACTATCCTCATCGCATTTGCAGTGAGCATGCATTCTGCAATTGACGGCGACACGAGCGCACGCGTGTTTTTTGCCGGCTTCATGCTTTTTGGACTATTTGGCCTGATTGACCTGTTGCGAGCCTTGCACATTTTCACCAGTGTTCCTTTTATTTCGCATTGGGGAATGTTTATTTTTTTACTCTGCCTCGGTTATCTTCTCGAGCGCAAGTTTGCCAAGGATCAGGACAAGTTAATGGCTTATTCGCGCGATCTGGAACTCATTTCAAGCAACCTGAGATGTTCGACGGGAAAACTTCAAGAATACAGCCAGACTCTGGAGCAGAAAGTGTCCGACCGCACGCGCGATGTTGATGAGAAAAACAGAGAATTGCGCCGGACACTACAGCAGCTAAGGGAGGCACAGAATCAACTCGTTTTAAAGGAAAAAATGGCTTCTCTGGGCGATCTGGTTGCTGGTGTGGCGCATGAAGTCAATAACCCCATTGGCGCAGTAAACAGTGCCGCCGATGTGTCGAAACGTTGCGTGCTCAGAATTCAGAACATGCTGGCAGCCGCGGCTTCCCTTGAAGCGCTTAAGAGTGAACCAAAGTTTGTTAAGGCAGTCGAGCTACTTGCAGAGAATACCCGGATCCTTGGCATGGCAGGCGAGCGCATAACCCGCATTGTGCGTAGTTTGAAAAATTTTGCACGTCTGGATGAAGCAGAGCGGCAAAAGGCAGATATTCACGACGGGCTTGACAGTACATTGATTTTGCTCCACTATGAGATGAAAAATCGTATTCAGGTTGAAAAAGACTACGGTTCTATTCCCATGATTCACTGTTTTCCAACCCAGTTAAATCAGGTCTTTATGAACATTCTGAAAAATGCATCACAGGCCATTGAAGACAAGGGTACGGTTAGAATCAAAACCGCCATTAAAAATGGTCGCGCGGTGATCGAAATTACGGATAGCGGTAAAGGCATTTCGCAGGATAAGCTGCAAAGTGTCTTCGATCCTGGATTTACTACAAAAGGGGTTGGAGTTGGAACAGGGTTGGGTCTCTCTATCAGTTACAATATCATTCAAAAGCACAAAGGAAAGCTCGAAGTGGAAAGTGAAGTTGGGCAGGGCACAACATTCAGAATAATGTTGCCTGTAGAATAGTTTGATTGCGGGAAAGTTCTAGCCTGAATGATGCATCAGCCACAGAGGCACAGAGTTTTAAAAAACCGACAATTAAACCTTGAAAAATATAAGAATCCTCATTGCTCTTAAAATTTTTCTTTATTGCGAGCATTTGTTCTAAGTTCTGTATCCTCAATGTGCTCTGTGACTCTGTGGCAAAATTTATGAATAGAGCAGACTAAAGCGGAAAGTCGAATTGATAAATCCCCCGGTATGGAAAAAATGACTTGATAATGAAAAGGGTAATTACATATATTTCTGCTGGGTAAATTCAAAGCCGCACCGTACTACTTGATTTTCTATAAACCGCCAGGCCCTCGGTTTCTTTGGGCTGTCCTGTGGCGAGGCGAGGGAATCCAGCCAATTCGTACTTGCAATGTCACGCACACTAATGGAAAGGAGGGAAGCGCATCTGTGATGATTGCTTGGTCTTTTATGAATAGCGCCAACTGAATCATCGCCTGTTTTTATGGTATTTGCACATAGTTAAAAAAACGGAGGGTTACTTTTATGAAGATTCGACTTGGATTTTTTGCGATTTGTTGCACGGCGATGCTGTTTTCGGCATCTCTTTTTGCTCAGGGTGTGACAACCGGCGCTATGAATGGTCTGGTTGTTGACACTTCAGGTGAAGCGTTACCCGGCGCAAATGTTGTGGCTGTCCATGATCATAGCGGAACGCAATATGGCACCGCAGTGAGAACAGGAGGTGCTTTTACAATACCCAACATGCGGGTTGGCGGACCTTATACAATCACAGTTTCATTTATTGGTTATAAAAGTTTAGTACAAAAAGATGTGTTTATCAGCTTAGGGCAAAACTTACGGCTTGATTTTAAAATGTCTGAGGAAGCCCTGGCGATGCAGGAAATTGAAGTTACAGCCGAGCAAAATAAGATCTTAAACAGCGATCGGACAGGTGCGGCTACTTTTATAAGCACAGATCAGGTAACACAGTTGCCTTCGGTTAACCGAAGCACAAAAGACCTTGTGCGTTTAGACCCACGCAACGATGGCAATCTAAGTTTCGCCGGCCGAAACTGGTTGTATAACAGCATTTCAGTGGATGGTTCGTACTTTAACAATCCATTCGGCCTGGATGACCCGTCGCCGGGTGGCCAGAGCAAGGCCGAACCAATACCGTTTGATGCTGTTGAACAAGTGCAGGTTTCGGTTGCACCCTTTGATGTTCGCCAGAGTGGTTTTACCGGTGCGAACATCAACTCAGTAACCAAAAGTGGGTCTAATGAATTAAAGGCTTCAGCTTACAGTTTTGTTCGCAATGAAGACCTGCTTGGCAACACGATCAAAGGCAATGAGGTGAATGCTAATCCCGACCTGAGCTTCAATCAATCGGGTTTCACCTTGAGCGGTCCAATCATTCAGAACAAACTGTTTTTCTTTGTTAATGGTGAACTTGAGCGACGAGATGATGTCGGAACGAACTTCCTGGCCAACACCGACGCCACCCAATCATTTGGTGAATCACGCGTGGATGCAACGACCCTGCAAAGAATTAGTGATCGTCTGCGCGACGTGTATGGTTATGAAACCGGACCGTTTCAAGATTATATACATGAGACCAATAATGAGAAATTACTTCTGAAACTCGACTGGAACATCAATGAGAATAACAACTTGATGTTCAGATATAACTTTCTGGATGCAAGGCGTGAGCAGGGTCCGCACCCATTTGTTCTCAGCGCCAACCAGTCAGGTCGCGGACCGAACGAGAGCAGTTTGCCTTTCAAAAATTCCGGTTACAGGATCAACAACGAATTACATTCTTTTGTTGCGGAACTCAACAGCCGCTCAAGCAATTGGGCGAATCGTTTTTTTGCCAGCTACAACCAATTTCGTGATTTTCGCCAACCGTTCAGCGCTCCTTTTCCAACCGTTGAGATTGCAGAAAATGGCCAAACTTACACTACCGCTGGTCATGAGCCATTCTCCATTCATAATATCCTGGATCAGGACGTCTTGCAGGTAACCAATAATTTTAGTCTGTTCTCAGGCAGGCATGTGCTTACACTTGGTACCAGTTTCGAATCATATTCTTTTTTCAACTCATTCAATATTTTTCGGCATGGTATCTTCTTTTTGCCGGATGCGCTTGACTTCATCGGTGGAACCACGTTTTCATCGTTGGATGATTTTTTCCGTCGCACAAATCCGGGTCCAGATGGTATTGCAAACACTGCTGACGATCCTGCTGACTTTTACGACTTTAATTCACTGATTGGCACCGGACCGTTTAAAGGCGAGGAAATCGACGTTGGCCAACTTGCGTTTTACGTTCAGGATGAATTTTTGGCATCCGACAAACTAAGTCTGACTTACGGTTTGCGGGTAGACCTGCCAATGTACTTTACGGATCCTGTAGAAAATCCATTCTCGACATCATTGTCATTGCTAGACAAAGACGGCGATGCTGAAACCGTTAACCAGGCGAGCCTGCCCGGGGCGTCTCCTCTGTATTCGCCACGTGTGGGCTTTAATTGGGATATTAACGGTGATCGTTCAACCCAGCTTCGCGGTGGCACTGGTATTTTCACCGGTCGCGTGCCATTTGTCTGGATCGGCAATGTCATCTCAAACCCGGGAAACAATCCCAATTTGTTTCCTACTGTGGCAGCTGCTGATGTGCCTGGTTCGCATAAAACCAGTGACGATTCAATTTTGCAGCAGTCCTTTGACTTGAATGCCATGGATCCTGACTTTAAGTGGCCGCAAATCTGGAACACAAACATCGCAGTTGATAAAAAACTCCCATGGAATCTGTTGGGAACTCTGGAAGTTCTGTATGGAAAAGATTTGAATGCGGTGGTTGTTAGAAACGCAGATCTCAAAGTAAATACGACCACTAAAATTGCAGGTTCAGACGGTCGGCCTTATTATGGCGGCGTCGGTGCGAATGAGCTCAATTCATTTTTTCCAGGCTCTGGTGAAGGGGTTTACGTCATCGACAATACCAATGCCGGATATAACATTAATCTGACGGCGCAGTTGCGCAAGCAGTTTGATTTCGGTTTGAACGCGAGCCTGTCTTATAGTTTTACTGAGGCGAAAAATAAATTCAAATCGACTGAAATTGCCAGTGTACTGTTTTCGGAAAGTCCGGTTCAAGGGAATCCGAACAGGCCGAACACCAGCTATTCCGAGTTTGGCAACCGGCATCGTATCGTTGGTGGCGGAATGTACAGCCACAAGTGGTCAAAGAGTATGGCCACGCATTTTGGCCTGTTCTTTGAGGTAGCCGAGGGCAATACGTTTAATGGTAAGGGTGGAAACAGATATTCCTACACTTATGCGGGTGATGTTAACGGAGATGGTTTCTCTAATGACCTCATCTACATTCCCACCGATGCAACGAGTTCAAGTGAGATTCGTTTTGTGGACACAGCAACCCAGACAGCCGCACAACAGGCACAAGCATTCGAGGCATTCATCAAACAGGATGACTATTTAAGCTCAAACCGCGGTAAAATTGCCGAGAGATTCGGAGCTGCAAATCCATGGTTCAGCAACATTGATTTAAGAATTCTGCAGGACTTTTCTATTGATGTTGGCAGCAAAGCTCATCTGTTTCAAGTGAGTCTTGATGTCCTGAACGTCGGCAATCTGATTAGTGGCGGAGAGTGGGGCGTGCGCAAAGTTGCAAGCTCATCGGCAACCACACCGCTGAAGCTGGTTGACATGCAGGATGATGCAAATGGCGACAAAGTGCCGGGATTTAACTTCGTTGGACCGGACAAAACATTTATAAATGACCCAGGTCTCAGATCACGCTGGCAGATTCAGCTTGGTGTAAAGTATTTATTTAATTAGACACCGCGTTTAGCCGGGTTTAAATATGAAATCCCGCAAGCTCATGGCGAGTTTGCGGGATTTTTTTGTAATGCGTGCAAGCCGGTATGGAAATGTTACTTTTGCTACTGTCGAAGACCTCACCCGATAAATTATTTATGTTTCGCTTGTCCTGTCTTTGTCTCGGTTACCAATTGAGGATGTTGCTTGCGAAAATTCTCAGCAATCATGCAGTTCCAGCATACCGGCAAATGGGTCTTCAGTACAGAGGGAAGCGTCTCCACCGGAATCTCGCTCCATTCTACGATAGAGTCGTCCAGACTTCTCAAAGCTGGTTTGTGGTCATGCCAGTGGATGCCAGCAAATGCTTTCTTGCAAAAAACACAGGTTTTATCGCTGTACCAATTGGCCAGAATGTTTTGTACCATGCATGCTGCCGGGCGGTTTTCGATTTGCTGGAGACATTCTTGCCCACAGTTTTGTTTTTCAGGCCAGCGCGTGCAATTACTTAGCCTGATTTCATTGTCCCCCAGAACGCTGCTTATGGCTGCTGAGCCGGAATCAACCTTGACCCCGACCGGTTCCTGTGTTTCCGGGCAGCTTACAAGCATCTTGCCACGATATCTGAAACTACCCCTGATGGCAAGTATAATAAAATAGAGCATTGCAATCAGGAAGACGGCGCCTATGAAAAAAATAACAGTATTTGTCATTGGGTTTGCCTCCATTTCGCAAGAGTGGACTTAAAACCAGGTGCCTTTTTAACAGCCGGCGGTCGACACCACATGTGGCCACCGGTTGTTTTCCTGCCAGGTGTTCTTCAAAATCATTCTTTGCTCAAAGTGACCAGTTGATGCTGGTTTAAAAGTTCAATAAAAGCTTCGGGTGCTTTCCTGAAAGTCCTTTTGCATTTATCGCATTCAAAGTAATAGGTTTCGCCAAGCATTTTGGTCGTTAGCTTTTCAGCGATTGCCTGTTGCATTGATACCGGCGCGTAACAAACCGGGCAGATTGCATCGGACTCATCGGTCGAAATAACAGTTTGTTTAGATGCGTGTAACTCTGCAATAAAATGACCCAAAAGTCGATTTTCTTCGTCCGTCATTTCGATGGGCGGCATTTGTGATGCTTCAATAAATGTCAGGTGTGCCCGGACGAACATGCTGTCGTTGGCCAAAAGTGGGTTGGTCAAATCGGGTGCATCGGCCTCAACCGCTTCATCGCCAATGTAGTGACAAGTGTTGCATTTGTTGTCTTCAAATATCTGTTTGCCTTGCATAGCGACTTTGGAAAATCCGTTTGTTTCAACCTTTTTCGTTTGCCCGCAGCTCAGCACGAAGCCAACAAGTACACTGAGACCGGCTACAATAAAGAGTGTTTTGTTAATCATGGTAACCTCCTGTGTCGGTTTTGATTCAGTCAGAGGCCTGCTGTTACTACCAGCTTGCGCACCTGTCTGTGTTGATAGATTAACTTCATCCTTGTATCGTATTTAAGATAGAATCCGTCGTTTCTTGGCAGCGGCCTCCAATTCAGATCGAAAATCAGGGTGGGCAATTTCGATCAATGCCTCTGCCCGTTCCCGCAGGCTTTTCCCATGCAGGTTAGCGATGCCGAATTCAGTGGCAACGTAATGTACATCTCCACGGCTGGTGACAACACCGGCACCCTCTCTTAAGTGGGGTACGATGCGCGAGATGCCTCCCTTTTTTGCTGTCGATGGCAGGGCGATTACCGGTTTGCCGGCGTTGGCCCGGGCGGCGCCACGGATGAAATCGACTTGCCCGCCAAATCCTGAATAAATTGTATAACCAATTGAGTCTGAGCAGACCTGCCCCGTAAGATCGACCTCCACCGCAGAGTTAATAGCGACGATGCCATCATTTTGGGCCACGATAAACGGGTCATTCGTGTAGTCGACCTGGTGCAATTCGAACAGCGGGTTATTATCAATATATTGGTAAAGTTCCTTACTGCCAAGGATGAATGTGGCGATTACTTTTCCCGGGTGTAAGGTTTTAAAACGATTGGTAACGATGCCGGCTTCAATGGCATTCATCACGCCATCCGAAACCATTTCTGTGTGAATACCCAAATCTTTGCGGTCGTGCAGTAAAGATAAAACGGCATCCGGAATGCCGCCAATACCGAGTTGCAACGTCGTTTTGTCTTCAATAAGCGGCATGATGTGTCGGGCAATTTGCTGCTCAACGTCTGAGGACACTCTGGTGTCCAGAGTTGGCAACTCACAGGAAGACTCCACAAATTTATCTATTCGCGAGACGTGCAAAAAGCAATCTCCCAGTGAGCGCGGCATCTTGTCGTTGACTTGTGCGATCACCGTTTTTGCAGTTTCCGCCGCTGCTTTTGAGGCCGCTGTTTCAACGCCGAGAGAAAGAAAACCATGTGTATCTGGTGGCGATGTTTGAATAAACGCCACATCCAGTGCAATCTGTTCACGGAACAGCCGCGGAATTTCATACAAAAAAATAGGAAAGTAGTCCGCCTGCCCTTCGTTGACAGCACGGCGATCTGCCGGCCCGACAAAAAGTGACTTATGTCGGAAATGTGCGGCGACCTCTGGTTTTGTCAACGGATCGTCTCCCATAAGCAAAAGGTGGAACACTTTTACGTCCTCGAGTTCCTGATAACGATCTGCCAGTGCGGAAAGAAGGGCGTATGGTGTTGCCGCGTTTCCTGAACTAAAAAGACTGTCCCCACTCTTAACGAGTGTGACCGCTTCAGCGGCACTGACAGTTTTATTTTTGTAATCTTCGAACCATTTCATACCCACTCGTGCTCCTTAAGTTCAATATCCAGAAGTTCTGAGAGCGGTTTTAGTGCGACTTTACCCTCAAACAAATATGTGCCGCTTCTTAGACAAGAGAATTTTTTTAACGCGCTGGGCATGCCAAGTTTGGCGACCTGGAGCACCCATGGTAGAATGGAGTTGTTTAACGCGTGGGAGGCGGTGCGTGCTACTGAGGCGGTTATATTTGGCACACAATAGTGAATGACGCCGTGTTGTTTAAAGATAGGCGATGAAAGTCGTGTGGGGCGGCTGGTTTCGAAACAACCACCCTGATCGATTGAAACATCGATAATAACAGAACCGGACTTCATCTCTTGCACTTTTTCCTGAGAAACAAGGTGTGGTGTTTTTTTTCCACGTACCATAATCGCGCCTATTAGAACATCAGCAAATCGCACAGCGCGTTCAATTAGCAATGGTGTCACAATTGAAGTTGCCACGCGTTTACCCAACATCAACTCCAACTGGCGTAACTTGTTGACCGCTTTGTCCATGACCAGTACTTGTGCACCCACGGCTGCGAACGCTCTGGCGGCATTGTTGCCGACAACGCCTGCACCCAGGATCACAACGTTTGCAGGCGGAATCCCCGCAAACCCGGTGAGTGAAATACCGCGTCCGCCATGATTGCTTTCAAGATAGCGCCCGGCAATTTGCGGAAGCAGTGCTCCGGCAATTTCGCTCATGGCCATGAGGATGGGTTGACCAACTTCCGGTTGTTGGACATATTCATAGCCGAGTGCGGTTACATTGTGTGTAAGAAGTTGTTCAATCACGGGTCGTTTGGCCAGACCCAAATTTAAAAAGGAGAACAAATTTTGGCCTGAATCGAGAAAAGCGCTTTCGTCTTCAGTGGGAGACTGCACTTTTACGATCAGCTCTGAGCGTCGAAATACTTCCTGGTGAGAAAATACAAGGTCCGCACCAACTTCCTGGAAATGATGGTCGCTGAATCCACAAGATAATCCCGCTCCACTTTCTACATAAACTCTGTGACCTTCATTGGTCAGGGCATAAACACCGACCGGGGTCAGTGCGATCCGGCGCTCCTCAACTGCGACTTCGTTTGGAATACCGATATTCATGCGGTTCCTCCAGACTATTAATGTTGCTGCTAGTTTCTTATTGTGCAGGTTGAGCAAGCAATATGCCAGTCTGAGGATGTTAGTAATATTAATGGTTTAGGGGGCATTTTGTCATTTTTTTTATAGGAAATATCCTATTAGTTGGAATTTCACTCTCCTGGATTCTTACTTTTAGTGGAGTCGCAAGGGCATTGCCAAAATCGATTTATACATAAACCCGTGCGGATTTCCTTGATGGAAGGGTCAAAAAAACCATATCATTTTTTTGATTTTCCCTGATGACACAATATCTTCGATGTCTTACATGACATCATCGTTTATGTCTTAATTGACAGCGCGTCTTCTTATCTTCGGGAACCAACCCTCCGGTTTATAATTTCTGGGAAAGTGGCCATGATTTTTCGTATCTGCTTTGACTCGGCTGGTTTGATATTTATTTTGGTATAAATAATGTATGAATCATTTATAGATTCATAATTCATTGATTTTACGTTACTTGTGATTGTGTTTGTTTCTCTCCGTAAGTGATTTTCCAAGCAAGTAACTTGACAAGCATGTGAATTGTTACAATATGACCATTTGATTGGCATTGGCACCTTTTTTGTTAAAGAGAGTGTGAAAGTGGGCTCGAATTAACAAATTCAAGAAGGTAACCGTCTATGAAACGCGAGGACCCGCCCGTTATTCTGGATAGCAAGCACCTTGGGCTTTTGCTTGAAAGCCTGAAAAAATCCGGTTACTTAACCGTCGGCCCTACTGTTCGGGATGGCGCGATAGTTATCGATGAAATCGACAAGGTTACGCAGTTGCCCGTTGGCCTGACTGACACACAAGAAGGGGGAACCTACCGATTACAGAGCCGAAAAGATGCAGCATTTTTCGCATACAACGTTGGCCCGCATTCCTGGAAGAAATTTCTTTTCCCGCCTGAACAGCGGTTGTGGACTTTAAAGAAAAACGGTACAAAGTTTCAGTTTGTGGATATCGCTGATAATACAACGCGTTACGCGTTTATTGGTGTCCGCGCTTGTGAACTCCAGGCAATGTCCATTCAGGACAGAGTTTTTCAAAATGGCCATTTTCAAGATTCACATTATATGAACGTGCGAAAAAATATATTTGTGGTCGCGGTTAATTGCACGCAAGCCGGCGGCACCTGTTTTTGCACCTCAATGGGAACCGGGCCTGAAGCGGATACAGGTTATGATCTTGCTCTAACCGAAGTGATTACCGGGAGTTTGCATTATTTTGTTGTCAGGAGCCAAAGCCGCAACGGGGCGAAAGTCCTTGAGGCGCTCCCGCACAAGCCTGCTACTGCAGCGCAATTGAAAACAGCCAATGAAATGATAGCCCAGGCCGAGCACGAAATGGGGCGTTCCCTTAAAACACATAATCTAAAAACCCTGCTGTATGAAAACTACGAGCACCCTCACTGGGAAGCGGTCGCATCCAGATGTTTGACCTGCGCGAATTGCACAATGGTCTGCCCGACATGTTTTTGCTCAACGGTTGAAGATGTCACGGATTTGACCGGGGAAAACGCTGAGCGATGGCGCAAGTGGGATTCCTGTTTTTCCCAGGAGTTTTCCTATGTGCATGGTGGCAGCGTTCGGGTTAGCGCTAAATCCCGATACAGACAATGGTTGACCCATAAGCTTGGTACCTGGGTTGAGCAGTTTGGTACCTCTGGTTGTGTCGGCTGTGGACGCTGCATCACCTGGTGTCCGGTGGGCATTGACATAACAGAAGAGGTACGCAGAGTAACCAATGGAAAATAAGATGATGATGGTTGTAAATCAAACCGGCACGCTGTTTTTCTGCAATATTTTGTCACCCAACAAAGGAGGGTACCATGCAAACCATGAGAACTTATCTTGAAGAACACCCCTTCTTTGAGGGCCTCAGAGACGAGCACCTTGAACTCTTGTCAGGTTGTGCCAAAAACATTCGTGTAGAATCCGATGAATATTTTATTCGCACCGGCAAGGAGGCCAATTATTTTTATTTAATCAGACATGGAAAAGCAGCGCTCGAACTTTATCACCCGAATCGTGGCCCAATCATCGTGCAGACCATGCACGCCGGCGAAGTGCTTGGCTGGTCCTGGTTGTTGCCACCTTTTCAGTGGCATTTCGATGTGAGAGCAGTTGAGTTTATGCGCCTCGTTGCACTGGATGGCGAATGTTTGCGCACAAAATGCGAGGAAGATCATGAACTCGGTTATGAAATACTGAAGCGGTTTACCCACATCATTACAGCGCGTTTGCATGCAACCAGAATTCAGTTATTGGACCTTTATAATGGCTAACGGAAAATGCGGGATAGCAAAATGAATCATGCCGATAATCCATTGTTGCCAAGAGAATTCCGTGTTAGTAAAATCGCCAGAGAGACGCATGATAGCTTTACCATGGAACTGGATCCCGCTAAGGGAGCAAAGGCGTTGCACTTTGCCTCGGGTCAATTTAATATGCTATATGCTTTCGGCGTTGGCGAGGCGCCAATCTCAATCAGTGGCAATCCCGGCAATCCCCGGACTTTGACACACACAATCCGTGTAGTTGGTCCAGTGACCAAAGCGCTGCACGGTTTGGGGATCGGAGACTGGGTCGGCGTCCGTGGCCCTTTTGGCACAAACTGGCCAGTCAGAGAATCAATGGGCAAAGACATCGTTATTGTAACCGGTGGTATTGGGTTGGCACCGCTGCGACCGGCCATGTACGAAATAATGGAAAATCGGGGCAAGTTCGGCAACGTGGTTTTGCTCTATGGCGCCAGAACACCAAATGATATTCTTTACGAGCGCGAAGTGAAGAAATGGCGTTCTCAATTTGATCTCCACGTGAATGTGACCGTTGATCGGGCAGCGGGTAAATGGAAAGGAAATGTTGGGGTGGTCACCACGCTCATACCCAATGTTCATTTTGATCCGTACCAGGCGACTGCCTTGATTTGTGGCCCGGAAGTGATGATCCGGTATACGGTAATTGAGCTTCGGAAACGCGGCGTTGCTAGTGAAAATATTTTCGTTTCCATGGAACGTAATATGAAATGTGGTATCGGCCACTGTGGCCATTGCCAACTGGGTCCACACTTTGTTTGCAAGGATGGCCCGGTCTTCCGTTACAATCAAGTCAAGCGGTTACTCGATATCAGAGAGGTTTGAAATGCCTGCTAAGCCTGATGCCGGAACACCCGGTAAAAAAAAACCAAAGCTTGCTGTTTGGAAATTCGCTTCTTGCGATGGTTGTCAATTGAGCCTGCTGGACTGCGAGGATGACCTGCTGGCAGTAGCCGGCGCTGTTGAGATTGCAAATTTTCCGGAAGCCTCACGAGCAGTTGTCAAAGGCCCGTACGATGTGTCTCTTGTGGAAGGTTCTATTACCACAACGCATGATGCCGAGCGCATTCATCAAGTGCGTCGCGCTTCGAAATTTTTAATCACTATTGGCGCCTGTGCCACCTCAGGTGGAATTCAAGCGCTGAGAAATTTTCAAAATGTTGATGATTATGTGTCCATTGTATATGCATCTCCACAATATATCTCAACGCTGAAGACTTCCACACCCATTGACGAACATATTCATGTAGACTTTGAACTGCGTGGTTGCCCTGTTAATAAACATCAACTTATCGAGGTACTTAATGCCTTTCTTAACAACCGGAAACCCAACATCCCGAAGCACAGTCTGTGTGTTGAGTGCAAGCGAAAGGGACTGCCCTGTGTGATGGTTGCTCAGGGAATAGCCTGTCTTGGCCCAATCACCCAGGCTGGCTGCGGTGTGCTTTGCCCATCTTACAACCGGGGCTGTTATGCCTGTTTCGGTCCGATGGAAACACCAAACGTACCATCTTTGATGGATTGGTTGGAGCAACTTGGTGTTGACAAGGCTGACATTGTTAGAGCCCTGCAAACTTATAATGTAAACGCCAAAGCGTTTCGAAAAGGAAGTTTGGCATAAAACCCATGAAAATCAGATTTTGGTTCAACTAACAATTTCTCAAATCTGAACACCAAATTAATCAAACAGGAACCGTTCAGCCATGGTTGCACGCAATAAGAAAAATAACGGTACCAGAACCATAAAAGTCGATTATCTCGCCCGTGTGGAAGGCGAAGGTGCATTGCATGTTAAGCTAAAAGACAATCAGCTTAAGGATGTAAAACTAAAGATTTTTGAACCGCCGCGCTTCTTTGAGGCATTTTTGCGCGGACGCGATTTCCGTGAAGCACCTGACATCACAGCGCGAATATGTGGTATTTGTCCCATTGCTTATCAGCTTGGCGCTTCTCAGGCCATGGAGGAGGCTTGCGGTGTAAAAGTGACCGGGCCGCTCCGGGATTTGCGGCGGCTTATTTACTGCGGTGAGTGGATAGAAAGCCATGTGCTTCATGTTTTCATGTTGCATGCCCCTGATTTTCTCGGCTACGAAGATGCGATTCAATTGGCCAAAGATTATCCCGATGTCGTGCAACGGGGCCTCAAAATGAAGAGAATCGGCAACGACATTATGACTTTGCTTGGCGGCCGGGAGATTCATCCAATCAACATTAAAGTGGGCGGATTTTACAAAGTTCCAACAAAAAAGAAGCTGCAAACACTGGTCAGTGATTTGCAGTGGGGGCTTGAGGCAGCCATTGAAACCGTCAAACTCGTTTCAACATTTACTTTTCCAGATTTGGAGCCCGATTACGAATTTGTCGCTTTACGCCATCCGAATGAGTACGCTATCGCTGAAGGGCGGCTCGTTTCAAATAAAGGCATTAATGCGCCCATAAAGCAATATGATGATTATTTGTTCGAGGAGCATGTGGCGCATTCAACGGCTTTGCACACACATGTGCGGGAGCGAGGTGCTTGTTTTTTGGGCCCGCTGGCCAGATATGCACTTAATTATGACAAACTTTCAAAAACAGCTCGAGAAGTTTCGAAAAATGCCGGTTTGGGAAAATCATGCTCCAATCCGTTTAAGAGTATCATCGTTCGCTGCGTGGAAACGGTATATGCTTTTGAGGAAGCGCTGCGGCTCATCGCAGGTTACCAAATGCCGGATATGCCGGCCGTTGACGTGACACCGCAGGCAGGAACCGGTTACGGCGCCACCGAAGCACCACGCGGCATCTGCTATCATCGCTACACAATTGATGCTGCCGGTCTTATTCAGGATGCCAAAATTGTGTCGCCAACCGCTGTGAATCAGAAACAGATTGAGAATGATTTACGGGAGTTTATTCCGGCGAATTTGCATTTGCCGGATGACAAATTACAGTGGCAATGTGAACAGGCGATCCGTAACTACGATCCCTGCATTTCATGTTCGACACATTTTTTGAAATTAACAATAGAGCGGCAGTAGCCTGGTCATCGCTCTCTAATCAGACACCTGTGGCAATGATTGAAAAAAAACTGACTTTAATCGGTGTTGGCAATCGCTTTCGGCGGGATGATGCTATTGGTTGTGTGCTTGGAGAGCATTTGCATCATGCGTTTCTGCCCATGGCAAACTTTATCGAGACCACTGGCGACGGTGCGACGATTCTTGAATTACTGCGGGACAATCAGACTGTTTTCGTTTTTGACGCTGTCTCGTCCGGTGCGAAACCTGGTACAATTTTCAGGTTTGCGGCGCATGAGGAACCGCTGCCGGCAAAGTTTTTCAATTATTCAACCCACGCTTTCAGTTTGGCAGAGGCAATTGAACTTGGCCGGACCATGAATATTCTTCCCGAACGTCTATTTGTTTATGGTGTTGAGGGTAGTGATTTTTCCGCCGGGCAGGGACTGACTTCCCAGGTCGAAGCCGTCATTGAAAATGTCTGCTGTTCTGTCTTGGAAGATGTTGAATCGTGCAGAGCCGACTCGTGTGCAGACTGAATTTTGTGAGTGAAACATGAGCAACTCCGACAGAGTGCCAAACCCTGTCGGAGTTCTATCTTTATGCCAGGTACTGGCCTTGCCTGATTTCTACTTCAGCAAAGTCATTTTTCTCACATCTACAAAATTCCCGGCCTCTATTCTGTAATAATACAAGCCATTTGGTAGATGAGAGGCGTTAAACTGAAATGCATGCGTTCCTGCCTGATAATTTTTACCATTGGCAAGTGTTGCAACTTCTTGTCCGGTTAAATTAAAAACCTTGAGTGACACGCTTGCCGCCTCGGGAATGGTGAAACGGATCTGCGTGGCCGGGTTGAAAGGATTTGGGTAATTCTGTGATAGTGCGAAACCGGACACTGCACGATTTCGTTGCTGCACACTTGTGACCATCGATGTTACTTCTACCAGATCCAGGAGCACAGCATCGCCCTGAGCAAATGTGGCTGAAACATGTTCACGAAAAGCAATGTAGATCGAAGAGTCTGCAAACGCGCTCAAGTCCACGGACTTTTTTTGCCACTCAGTTCCGCTCGTCCCGTCGAATGTCAAAAAAACCAGCGTGGTGTCAAAATAACGCATGCTGTCTGCGCCCGTTGTAGAGATCAAAACATCGATTTGTTCTGGGAATTCTCCGAAAGTTTTGACCGAAAATTTCAATGAATCACCAACCTCAATTCCCACAATCTGTGGTGTGATTAGCCACTGGTCGGTTCTTTGGTCTGTGGTGAAGTTGGTGTCGGCATCTCCAGTAGCCCACGATGCGTAGGCAAACATCTGCTCACCGCCAGGGGCCTCTTCCGGCACAGGTCCAAAGAATTCCATGCCCAGTATGGTTTCACCGACTTGTCCGCTGGTCCAGCCTTCAGCGTCAAATTGTGTGATTTTACTCCAACCCTCAGGAGGGAAGGTGTCTCCCTCGAAAGACTCGAGGGCCAGCAGGCCACGCAGTGTGTCCAGGATTCCAGCGGTTAGTTGGGTGTTTATGAGAAAGCTGATTGCCAGCAACAAAAGAGCGCTCGTGCAATATGAAAACAAACGTTTTTTCATGAAATAAAACTCCGATATTTTTCAATGCGTCTTTACGAATATTTCTGCTTATGTCAGGCCAGACGCCGGGCCAGTTGCAGCAAAACTTTATTGTTGATTTCGTGCCCTCCTTTAAAGGGCATCAAATGATAATCGATTTTGTGTTCTTTCAGAAATTTGGCGTGTCGTTCTATTCGGTCACGGGTGGCGTACATATCCTGCTCACCGTAGACAATTGTAATATCAATTGACCTGAACCTTTCAAGTTGCGCTTTCGTGTCGATTTCATGTGGTATATCCCCTGCCCAAAGAACAAGCGCGTCAGCCGGGGTATTCCCTTGGTTAAGCCAACGGCAAATAGTAGCAGTTCCTTGTGAAAAACCCATGGCCACAAATTTGATCTCATCGCGTTTAATTTCGGAAAAGACCCGAGAGCAGACAGCATCCAGATAGTGAACATAATCGTGAATTTCATGCTGGCGGGCTTCTTTGGTCATCCAACTGGCGCCAATGCGGCCGGAAACACCTTTCAGGTAGAATCGCGACAATCCTTCCGGAACAACAATGAGGTTTTCGCCGTTGTCCAGCGTGTCGAAATATCGGATAAAATCAGCGGCAAGATAACCGTATCCATGACACACCAGCCAGACACGCTTCAGGCCCGGGCCTGGTTTGCCAATTGTACAAAACCGGGCCGTGCGCTTGACTTCAATTGAGAATTCCTGCATGGGTTAATCTTCGATAACCACGCCGCGCCAAAAAGCAACATAGCCCTTTATATTCGCTGCGGCTTCTTTTGGTTCCGAATAATACCAGGCCGCATCAACATTTACTTGTCCTCCGACCTTCAGGTGGAAGTAATTTGCCGTTCCTTTCCAGTGGCACTCTGTCACGGTTTGACTCTTTTCAAAAAAATCTTGTTTCATCGATTCCGGTGGAAAATACGAATTGCCTTCAACCAGTTCCACTTTGTCGCTTTCTGCCAGAACCTGACCGTTCCAGATTGCTTTTGCCATACATAATCTCCTGTGAACTTTATGTGAACCGGAGCTATTCTTTATCCCGATTGTGATGACCTCGTCTAAATTGCAAATAGCAACATAGTAAATCATTGCGTCAAATTCAACCAGGATTTGTTGGACCATTAGAAAGCAGAGTACAAAATTTTAGTTTTGCCTTTTGCCGCAAATAATCTTATTATTATTTCCATTCAGATTGAAAATAGCGCCGAAGTTGATTGTTTTGTTGCCTAAATTCGCACGGGTTAATTTTTGAATAAACACAAATTTGAAAAGACATAATATGAAGAAATACCATCAGTCTATTGTGAGCATTCCCTTTTTTTTAGTTACAGTATTATCTTGTGAGAGCCAGATTGCAGTCGATGACCTCAGTCGAGCCCCGGTCTTTGCAGCAGAAGACAAGCTGTTCGCCGATGTTTTTAAACCGCTGGATGGCGTTTGGCACGGTACATTTACTGTTTACACAGATGTTCGCGGCCAAATCGATGAGAACGTCCGTCCGGAACAGTTTGCAGCCGGCTTGTTTGATAGTCTTCCTTTGGGCGATGAACTCGAGATTGCAGTCAGGCAGGAATATGTTTCGGAGTCGCCCTATTTTCAGAGGGTTAAAATCCGGGACGAGTACCGCGATGGAAATGGGACTTTACGTATCGTAGAAAGCCATGGTGTGAACAAAGTTCAAGATGGAAAAATGTGGTGTGTGGTAAAGAAACCGGACGAGACTGTCATTCACTCCGGTAGCTTGGAGGGGATTGACACAATTATCTGGCAGCGTAATTTGCACTCACCATTGAAAATCGAATATTTCAGGGAAACGGTTATCACCAACGAGTACACAATAATTGGCTGGGGCTACTACGGTGATGACGATCCCGACTTGAGTCCAAGGCGATGGTTTAAGGGAATCTGCCGGCGGGTTGAGAAATAAAAGCGCTTTAACCGGAGTTCTGGGGTGTGGAGACAGTTAATCCTCTACAAAAAAAATGTTTCTATTCGCCATTTGCAGTACGCCCGAGTCAAATTGTCGCGGGCGTCTTTTATGTAAACCGTGCATCAGTCACATAAATGGGAATCCGTGTCTAATCCGGGTTTACCTGGTTCGTCTCTGCTCTACTCATAAATTTACAATTTAAGGTCAAACATTTTGCACCGGCTTGTCACTCAGGAGGCGTCTTGTTGGCTTGGCAAACCACTGTAAATTAACAAGATTTCTCCTGAATGACAAGGGGCACAGATTCGGTGTTAAGTAAAACAATGGCCTCAGAAGTGTTTACCCAACAGGTGAACCGTTTCGAGCTCAAAACGATTCTTAACACAGAATCCGGGAAGGGTATTGTGCATTATTCAGATTAGATAAAAAATATCAAGGCGCCCCTTAAAAACATAAGATTCTCTAATCGAACGGGGTGGAGCTACGGCTAAAATATTGCTAAGATTAGCCCTGAAGTCGCTATCTTTTAGATCAAAGTCACATCACTCACAACTTCAAGCATTGCCGGCCCTTCGTGATTTATGATTTTTTGCAAAGCTTCATCCAGTTGTGCGCGCTCAGTTACTCGAATGCCAAGTGCGCCACAATTCCCGGCAAATTTTGCAAAATCGGGATTGTGTAAAGAGGTCTGCCATACATCCCATTGCCCGGCCCGTTGCTCTTTAGAGATTTTTTCGAGTTCACAATTATTGAGCAAGATGTGCTTAATGGGCATTTTGTATTTTACCGCAGTTGTTAATTCCATTGCGTATTGGCCGAAGCCACCATCTCCGGTGATCGCGAAAATTGGGCGATGTGGTGACGCCGCCCAGGCACCCATAGCAGCCGGGTAACCAAAACCGATGGAACCAAGGTAGCCGGACATCAAAACCGATTGTTGCGTGCACTCAAAATAGCGTCCAAATGAGTAGGTGTTATTGCCGACGTCAACTGCGATGACGGCGTTTTCTGGCACGTGGCGGTTCAGGGCGTCAAAGATGGCTGCTGAACTCACACCTTTGCCTCGGTCATCTTGCAGGCGACTTTGTTTTTCCTCTCGCCAGATTTCCCATCTGTTTGCCACTTCTTGTGTCTGATTTACATTGTTCATTTTTTCGCTAAGACGCTGTCCCAGCAGATTGACAACAATGCTTATTTCACCCCAAACCGGCACTGTCACCGGATGAAATTTGCCAAGCGCCATGGCTTCAATATCAACCTGGATTGTGGGTTTGTATGAAGCGATACCGGTGTGATTTGAAAAGGAAGCGCCTAGCACCAGCAGCAAGTCCGCTTCGTTCATGAACCAACTGGCGATGGGGGTGCCGCTGCGTCCGAGTACGCCGCATCCAAGTGGGTGTTTGTCTGAAATCAGGCCTTTCCCCTTAAAGGTCGTAATCACTGGAATGCCGAAATTTTCAGCCAGACGGGTGATGGCAGGCATGTTAAAACGTGCGCCGTGACCAACGATAATCACGGGACGCTTTGCTTTATGCAGCAAATTTACAGCGTCGTCCATTGCACATTCAGAGGGTGCTATTTGACGAACGGGGAGGCGGCCGTCCGGCCCTCCGGCTTTGGCCTCTTCCGCTGCGGGCAGCGTTTGTATTTCATCCGGAAAAATCAGTTGCGCTACATCGTTTTTGAGAATGGAATTTTTGATAGCAAGGTTCATCAGTTCGACATGCTTGCTGCTGTGCAAAACCGTTTGACTGTACTCGGCCACTGCTGAGAACGCCGCCGCCAAATCAACTTCCTGAAAAGTGCCTGGTCCGAGGACTTGTGTGTCTACTTGTCCGCAGAGCGCCAAAATAGGAGCGCGGTCAACTTTTGCATCCCATAGTCCGGTTAGGAGATTTGTTGAACCGGGGCCGGCAATGCCAAGACAGGCGGCTGGACGCCCGGTTAGTTTTGCGTAGCCTGAGGCGGCAAAAGCCGCAGCCCCTTCATGACGAACACCAAAATATTTGAGTTTTTTTTGTTTTTCCTGACGGCGCAGAGCATCAGCCAGACCCAGGTTGGAGTGACCGACCATACCGAAAACGGTGTCAACGCCCCAGTTGACCATGGTTTCTGCCATAACGTCGGTGACGGTGCGCACGTGTGGCTTTTCAACCTCCAGACCGACATAAATACCGTCATCTCGAACTTCGACCGGAAATGTTTCCAGGCCATCTTCATGGCTGCCTGGTGACCTGCCGGTACAAGGATGGAAGTCCCAGCCGTGCCAGGGGCAGCGCAGCCAGCCTTTTTCGATTGAACCCTCACCAAGTGGGCCGCCCTGATGCGGACAGGCGTTTTCGAGGGCCGAAATTTTTCCTTCAAAGTGCGTCATGGCCAGGCCTTTGTGACCGGCCACTACTGTTTGAACCCGTCCTTCCGGCAGCTCGTCTTTGTCAAGGACTTTGTACCATTTCAAGTTTTGATTGTCTGTCATAATTCATTCCTGCGGTTATGGTTAAGAAACAAAAAAAGAATCGGTGCTCTGCGTGCAATGAACGCTTGACAACTTTTGTTGCTTTGAGTAAAATACGTTCCTAATACTCAAATTCTTTGTAGTTAATTTTGAAGAACAAGGCGTAGAGAATCGGTACGAATCCCAGAGTCAAAACGGTTGCGAACAGCAGACCAAATAAAATTGTCACGGCCATGGCCTCAAACAGTGGGCCGCCGCCAAGCCATAACGGAATCAGTCCGCCAACGGTGGTGGCAGTCGTCAGCAGAATTGGCCGCAGCCGGCGTTGCGCAGCTTCAATAACGGCCCGCGCCGGCATCAACCCGTTTTTCTCAATTTCAATTTTGATGCGATCTATGAGGACGATGGCGTTGTTTATGACGATACCTGACAGTGCAATAACGCCCAGTAAGGCCATAAAACCAAGCGGCAACTGAGTAACGAACAGGCCAATGATAACGCCAATCAGGCCCAACGGAATTGTTAGAATAATGATGGCCGGCCGTCTGAAAGAATCGAACTGACTCACCAGTAAAAAGATGATTATGAGAATGGCGATTGGCACTTTGGCGACAATTGATGCGTTCGCTGCACCTGAAGTTTCGAGTTCGCCGCCTTGCTCATATTTGCTGCCGGCGGGCCAGGTTTTGCTGTCTGTTTTCAACCACTTTCCTAGCTCATTTGCAATTTTAATGGCATTATAACCGGGCAGTAAATTCGCTTTGATGGTCACGGTTTTGAGTCTGTCTCGCCGCAAGATTTTGGCCGGTTGGAACGCGACTTCGATGTCCGCGACCTGCTTAAGTGGCACAGCTCGACCTGTTCCCTGCGCATAAATATTGTGGCTTTCGAGTTTGCCAAGATCTTTGCGGTCCGCGGCTACGGACCGCAGCACAACCGGTATAACCTCCTCACCTTCGCGGTAATCTGTGGTTTCTATTCCGCTCAATATAGTCTGTAACGAGATGGCGATATCCTGACTGGTCAACCCGGCCCGTTGCGCCCGCGGCTGGTTGATTTTGACCAGGAGTTTCTTATTTCTTGGCCCCCAGTTATCTTGAATTGCAGTCATTCCGGCGACCGCACTCATTTGGTTGCATACTTTGTCGACCAGGTCAAACACTTTGTCAATTTCTTTTCCGGAAATTCTTACCTGAACCGGAGCTGCTACGGGTGGCCCGAGAAGCAGTGGGGCAATGGTTGTGGCAACATCGGGAAAATTGTTAAAGCAAAACTCTTGTAACCTGGGTACAAGTTCTGATTCCATTTGCCAGCGGTCTGTCACATTGAGCAGCAGATAGGCGTAACTCGGGCTCTGCGGTTCCTGGTTCAGGGATAAGTAAAACCGCGGCGGCCCACTACCAATAAATGAAGCGAAATCCACCACCCCGTTCTTGGTGATACCCGCATTCGGGTCTGATTCTGCTTGCAATTCCGCCTGTATAAATGTCTCTATTTCGGCGACCATCTCCTCGGTTTTTTGGATTGGCGAACCGATGGGCAGTTTGAGTTCAGCAAACATAACGGGTTTATCATTTGACGGAAAAAAGATTGCCGGAATATAAGGCACCAATTGCAACACAGCGAAGAAAATCACCAGTGTCACCGCGGTCGATAACACCGGGTGGCGCAAGGCCAAAAGCAGGCTGCGTCTGTATGCCTGGTAAAAACTCGATTCATAGGATTTTTCTTCCCCTTTTTTGATTTTTTTAATTTTTAAGAATAAGACACAGAGAAGTGGCGTCAAAGTCAGAGCCAAAATCCAGGAGCTGAGCAAGGTAATTGTGACAACTTTAAATATCGGTGCGGTGTATTCGCCGACATCTGATTCAGCCAGATAAATAGGCAAAAAGGCTGCCGCCGTAGTGAGTGAAGATGTCAGGAGCGGGATACGCAGTTCAGCGGCAGAGTCCACGGCTGCTTGAATGCGTGGCTTTCCTTCAGCCATTTGCACCATGATGGATTCTGACATCACAATGGCATTGTCCACCAGCAAACCCAAAGCGATGATCAGTGAAGCAAGAGACATTTGATCTAATCCGATGTCAAAAAATCCCATAACCATCAATGCCATTATAATCGCCATTGGGATAAGACTGGCGATAACCAGGCCGGTTCTGAAGCCGAGAAAAATCAGCATGGTTAAGATAACAATTCCCACTGCCTGAAGTAGATTGCTGACAAAATCATTGACTTTCTTGTTGACAAAATCAGGCTGAAAATACAGGATGTCAAATTCCACGCCAATGGGATAAGTCGCTTTCAGGCGTTGCAGCATTTCATTTACCGCATCTCCAAGACTGATGATATTCCCACCTTCGCGCAGACTGATTGCCAGCGTCAAAGCGGGTTCGCCGTTGTAAGTGACTTTGGTTGTAGGCGGATCGATGTAGCCACGTTTGACTTCCACCACGTCGCCGAGATAGACGAGATCATCTTTTCCCGGCAGTTTTATCACTGTTTGTTTCAGTTCATCTATTGATTCGAAATTACCGCTTGGTTCCAGAACAATTTGCTCATCACTGGTGAAAATTTCCCCACCTGGAAAGATGATGTTACGGGCATCCAGGATGCTTTTAAGCTGGCCGGGCGAGATGCCCAGTTCGGCCAGACGCGCGTTGTTGAATTCTACAAACACGCGTTCTTTTTGTGCGCCCGCAATGTCAACTTTCGCTACTTCTTCGATGAGAAGAAGTTCGTTCCGGGTGTCATCGGCAATTTCTTTAAGCTCGGCATAAGTGTAACCTTCGCCGGTGATGCTGATAAGCGTTCCGAAAACATCGCCGAATTCATCATTAACAGTGGGGCCTATAATGCCCGAAGGTAGCTGTTCTCTAACGCGGTCAACTTTGCGGCGCAACTTATCCCAAATCGGCTGCATCGCATTGTACTCGCCTTTAATATTAACAAAAATGATAGAAATACCCGGCTTGGAGACACTGTTAATATAGTCAATCTCGGGCATCTCCTGAATGACTTTTTCCATTTTGTCTGTTACCAGTTGTTCCACGCGCTCCGGACTGGCGCCGGGAAAAATGGTCTGAACCATAGCTGTGCGAATTGTAAAGCCCGGATCTTCTGCTCTAGGCATCGCATTGAAAGTGAGTATGCCACTGATCAGAATCAGAATCAATGCCATAGCAGTGATTCGTTTTTTTTCGATGGAAAGTTTTGTTATGTTCATATGCTTATGGCTGTTAGAAATTGGTTGTCAATTTTTGATTTTGAATTCAGAAGTGATCTTAATTGTAAATTCGACATGCCTTTACAACTTGACCTTTTGCCCATCTTTAATTTTGCTCACACCGGCAGTGACAATCAAGTCGCCGTCTGCTAAACCGGATAGAATTTCCAGGCCATCGGCGGTAAATTCGCCGAGCTGCACACTGACCCGCCGAGTGAAGGCTGTATCGCCGGCCGTGGGCTCGACCACGAAAACGAAGCGACCCTGACGATCTTCACCCACCGCCACTGATGGGATGGTGATTTGTTCGCGCGGAACGCCGCTCTGGAAGCTGAAAGTAACTTCCGCCGCCATGCCCGATCGAATGCCGGCACCGGTATCTGTAAGGCGCACCGTAGCAGGATAAGTCGTTGCGAATGCGGTTGATGTAATGCCAACTTCGCGCACGATGCCATTATATTTTTTATCCGGAATGGCGTCGAATGTGACTTGGACCCGGCTGCCTTGTTTTACGGCGGCTATCAGGATTTCCGGAATGGCAACGTCAACTTCAATCTCCGAACCTGAAGTTAGCATGATAATGCTCTGCCCGGCCATTACGTTCTCATTGGCTTCAATATGGACCGAGGCGATTGAGCCTGAGGCAGGGGCTTTGAGCCTTGTGTAACTTAAGTGCAGCCGTGCCAGTTCATGCTGTTTTTCCGCTGCCTTAACGGCTGCTTTGATAGACTCAGATGAAGCGCGTGCGCCATCCAGATCACTTTTGGAGGCGTTGTTGTTCTCATAGAGTCCGCGAACGCGTTCGTAGTCAGCATTTGCTTTTTGCAGACCGGCGCCGGCTTGATTGAGAGCAGCTTCTGCTTGTTGCACCTGGAGCTGATAATCTTTTGGGTCAAGATAAGCGATGAGTTGGCCCATTCTTACTTTGTCGCCCACTTTAATCGGGACGGCCAAAACAGTTCCTGAAACTTTGAAGCTCAAATTGGCTTCAACGCCTGAACGAGCAGCACCTGAAAAGCTTCTCTGGCGATTACCGCCGGTTGTAAAGACCTGTACATAACGAACCGGGCGCAGGACTTCTTCGGTTGCCGGCTCATCGCTTTGACAGGACGTAAGCAGACAAAAAAGTGTCAAGGCGACACCGATGATTAATTTATACATGATTTCTCCGTTTCACGATTTGATGACTGATGAATTAGTTGGTTCTATGTTGATCTGTGTGGATCCATTCGCTATCGATGCCGCGTCAAGATAAGTATTGGCCACGGACTTCCACGGATGAAACACAGATGTTAGTGATTTGAAAGAAAAAGTTCGTGAAAACCTGTGTGAACCCGTGGCCGTAAAAACAATACCGGGCTTTTACCTCACAAGGTAAATGACCAATAGCGCAGTCTCTGAATTACTCTATAGATAGTTACTTTTCGATTGCGACTGTGAAAGCGGCTGCGGCGCTGAATGGCAGTTATCACTCCGATGTTTTACCATGTTTTTGTAGTCGCTTTATCCACGCATCCCGTTCATCGGTCAAGGCGAAAAGATAGAATTTTCCGCTTGAACGCTCCACTTCCGCGAGGTCAATTAGAAAATCATAAATTGCGTTTGCAGCACCGAGCTTTGCAATGAGCGCTGCATTTTGAGCGTCGAGGAGGTCAAGGATGCTGAGGGCACCCCGGGTGTATGCATCTGTTACCAGTTCCAGGTTTTTCTGTGCTGCATTGGCAGCGTCGCTGGAGAGTTTGATGCCTGCCCGCGAGGCCCCGGCAATGTGCAAGGCCGAACGAATGCGCTGTTCAATTTTTTCAAGAACGGATTGCCGATCGGCTTTTAATGCCTGCAATTCCTTGCCGGCTCGTGTTTTTTGTGCAAACCGGCCGCCGCCTTCAAACAGGGGCAGAGAAAGATTGAGCGCGATGCTCCAATTGCTCTTGTCTGCTTGTGGAAAACTAAAGGGTATTTCCGCTGATAAAGCCGGGCTCGATGTGCCGGCCCCGCCTTCCTTAAATATCCTGCCGATATCCGCCTGCAGCGCCAGTGCCGGCGACCAGAAGGCTCTGTTTGCCGAGGCCAGTTCGCGCTGCTTTGCAGCAATGACAGCATCGAGAATGGCAATTTCGGGCGATGAACTCAACCCTTCTTCAACCATAAACTGGCGTGTTCGTTTAAATGAAACCGGGTCGTCCATAAAGTCGAGCAATTCGTGGCGGCTGGTTGCCAGCGCCGGATTGTTTAGGTCTACTTCCCTGGTGGCGAAAGAGGCTTCCGGTGGTGCATGCAAAACACGATTGAGGGCGATTTCCGCCAAATTTCGTTGCGCGTTTGCTTGAATCACATCTTTGCGATCCAGGGCAACTTCACTTTCCCAGCGAAATACTTCTGAGCGACCCGAGTAGCCAATGGCTTCGCGCACTTGCGCCAATTCCAGGTTGGATCGGGTTCGCCGCAAATTTTCTCTTTGCACACGCTCGAAAGTCTTGGCGCGTAGAACATTCAAAAATGCATTGGCGCCTTCTTGCGCAATGTTGAGTCGCATCTGTTCCAGTTCATGAGTGCGCATTCTCTGAAGATGGTTTTGAATGGCCCGGTTGCTCCAGGCTTTTTCTGAATAAATCAGTTGGCTTGCCACTGCTGAGCCTTGCCACGTGCGTTGCGCCTGGGCGCCGAAGCTGGCCTCAGCCCTGTCTTTGTCGATAAGCATGGCCCGGGATGAAATAGATATCTGCGGCAGGAGCAGGGCCAAAGCTTGCCGAACTTGCTGGTTGCCTGCGGCAAGTCGTTTTTTCTCTGCCTGCAGATCCAGATTTTTGTCAACAGCCTCACGCATAACGCCTGTCAAGCTTAAGGTTCTGGCTGTATGCGCCCGATGCTCATTAATCAGTTCAGCTTCAGTTAGAATAGTGAATGGCGGCGATACACCAATGTCTCGCGCAACTTCCATATTGATCATTAACCGTTCACCAATTGCAAAGGAGACAGGCAGCTCTTCCGGCTTTTCACCCAGCAGAATTCTCTGAAAATTAAGTGCGATTCGCCGCGTAATCTTGGGGAAGAATCCGTGAGTCAAAGTTGCCATGATGCCGCGTTTGAGGTTTTCTACTCCGAATGTCGAAAAGCTTGGAATTTTTTTCTGTCTCAGCACCGCGACCAGGCGGTCAAAATCGCCAGGGGGAATATGCATTAGTGGCGCCAGATAAACAGCTTCTGTATTATCGTTTAAGAAGCGCAACGCTGAGTCAATGGATTTTTCCACAGGCACAAGCCTGGCCTGGACTTTGAGTGGCGCCAGAGCGACCTTAATTCTTGAATTGAATTGTGGAATCGATTCGTCAATAAGATGGTTGACAAGAACGGTGATGTTTGTGAACGGTACAATTTCACGAAAAATCTTAATGTCGCGGGCGATGTGTGACGGTAAAGATAAATAGTTCAGGTTAGCAATGCCGCTTGCGCCATTTTTCGCCGGCAAGCCCTGAAGCTCGGCGTCAATGACAAACGGTGCGATGACCGGCTTGGGCAGCGCACCACGGTTGCTGATTTCCCCGGAGGCAATGACACCCATGGCTATGACGAAATCGACTTCGGGATCGGTTAGTGATTTGTCGATGGCTGCGCGAATGCCGGCCAGTGTCCAGTCTGCTGCAATGATTTTGTCTTCGGGAAAGCGGACATCAAATTCGCCTTCCGTCAGTTTTATAATTTCGGTTTTTGTCATTTTTTGGATTTCATCATTGCGTTCCCACGGCCCGTCGATGACAATACCAACGTTAACAGTTTTTTGTTGTGCTGTAGCAGATTGAAAAAAGGCGAGGCAGAGTGCCAGCGCGATGTATTTATCGATTGAGGGCTTCATGTGTTTTCTTTCTTTGCAAGTGGCATTTTTTTTGAAGGTGAATTGTACACTCGGGGAATATTAACGAATTGTCTTTACAAGATCAAGTGTTTGTGGCGTACGGTTTGGTTATTATCGCCGGGACAGGCTGTGCAAAAATTTGTTTTCAAAAGGAGGTGAATCATTGTCAACGATATCGGAGAGGTTTTGCTTGATTCTGAAACTACAAATTGTGTAATTCCAGGTGAGGGCGTGCCTTGTCCTGATTCAGCAGTTGTGATGCACAAGAAGTTTAGGAAATCAAGGCGACTATGGCCGCAGGCTTAACAGGAGCGTCACATTTTTGGGGAGATAATAATTGAACGCGCAGACGATGAATTCTAAGTTAGAGTAGCTTACCCAATGGACCTAGATCGATGTTGAGTTCTTCGTCCATGAGACCAAAATGTTCTTTCAACTCCTCCATTTTATCTTCCAGACGCATCAAGGTAAGCCCTAATATTTCCACTTCCTCAGAAGAAAGACTCTCGTTTTCTACTCGACGAAGTGCCTGTTTCTCAAGCAGCTTTCTAATCAACTCAATCAAAGTTAAAACCAGTTTACCCAAACCTTGTTCAACTTTATCCGGATCAAGGTTAATTTTTGGTGGCAAAGCTGTGCCTGGGTCTGTATCTTGTAATTTTATTTCTGTCAAATTTTGGCAATCTTTGGACTTTTCCATTTGATCTTCAATTATCCTTTTTTAGCGAAACGTCACTTCCTGGCGAAATGCGGTATATTGTCAAAAGGCAACCGATGAATCAAGAATCTAGGTACGATGCTTTCTGGTAAGTATTTATCCACTCTGTGCAACATACCCATGAACAGGATTCCTGTTTCAGCCATTTTTAAAGTTTGATCAATTCTTTGTGCAATAAATCGATCCCGTTTCTCTAATAGACTCTTGCCGGCCAGCTGGTACTCCTTTATGACCTTATTTTTTTCAATCTGACTTTTGGTTTTGAATATCCTTTGCAAATAATCATACTCTTTTAAAAGCAGCTCTCTATCTTCCGTGCCTTGTATCCCGGCACCCCGAGACATGAGGTCAACAAGTAACTTGTGGTTCAAACTCCCTTTTTGAGCTAAGTCGGATACGATTTCTTCTTCACGGCCGCATACGGGTAGACCATCTTGGTACAATTTTACGATATTCCAATCGACATCTAAATCATCGAATCTTTCAACGATTCCATCCCACATGGCTTTAATAGCATCGATGTGCTCTTCATATTTTTTATCCGGGTATTTCTTTTTAAATTCGTTTTTAAGAAATTCCGCCATCGAACCCAAGTCGGCCTCTGTGTGAATAATAGGCACGTATATTAAATGGCGCATCTGGACTGAACCTTTTCTTTGACCGCCTCTTTGAAGAGGGAATCAATAAAATCTAAGTCGAATGGTTTGGTGACATAATCGTAAGCACCCAGGCTCATCGCTTCTCGGGCAGTACCTATTTCGCCATAGCCGGTAAACATGATTACTGCGCCCTGGTCGTTTTTATCGATTTCTTTGATTCGCCGCAAGGTCTCAATACCATCAACATCAGGCATTTTTATGTCCAATAAAACAATGTCCGGATTTTCTGATTCAAAGAGCTGAAGGGCCTCGTCTCCGCTCTGTGCCAGAGCCACCTGGTAATCAAGGAAACTCAATGCGTCATTAAGAAAATCTAAAATATCCGATTCGTCATCTACAACTAACACTTTTATTTTTCTCATATCTAAACCTCCCTTTACTTTTCTTTTTTTAAGGGATGCAAGGTAATTTCCATGATTTCGTTATTAAGTAAAAACTGTATGTTACCCGGGTCAATTTGAAATGGAATTAATACCTCTTTAATAAATTTTCTTTTGCCTGATACGGTGCTGCCTATGGCCTCGATTATAAAGACATCGCCCTCAACGTTGACCTGGACATCTTCTTTTTTATGGACGCCTGGTATTTCGGCTATCACCATGGCCAATTCAGCTTCCTCAAATACCTCCGTATTGGGTTCTTGAACCTTGTCAACCAAAAGTGTCTTTTGGTACCTTGCAAATTTGGGTTCCGGCACAAAGACCCAGGCTTTGGGTTCGTTTGTCCTGGGTCCCGATTTGCGTGCTGATTGCTGTATGGCGTCAAAAGAACTTTGGCTCCTGAAATCACCTTTTTCAGCTTTCCTGCGGAGATTTCTGGATGTTTTTATGTCTTTATACCCTTTGACACGCATGTTCTAAAGCTTCTTTGAAATAGCTCATTTCGATTTTGAATTTGCGCAAATCAAATTTCTCATCATCATGGGACGCCACCATTTTGCGTATGGCTATCATTGATGCCACGCGACAGATTGCCTCGATATCGGCACCAACTAATCCTTCGGTTTTCGTAGCTAAAAGTTTAATATTTATATTTTTAGCCAAAGGTTTATCCCTGAGATGCACTTTGAATATTTTTTCCCGGGCCTTAACATCAGGGGCCGGCAGCTCAACCAGATAGTCAAACCGGCCCGGCCGCAGTACTGCGGGGTCAATGATGTCCACGCGGTTGGTTGCCGCTAACACCACCACATCCTTTAGTCCTTCAATGCCGTCCAACTCTGTCAATAATTGGCTGATCACCCGCTCGGTCACGTGAGAATCGCTCCCCCCAGATCCCCGAACCGGTGCAATCGCATCGATTTCGTCAAAAAAAAGGATACAGGGAGATGCCTGACGTGCTTTTTTAAACAGTTCTCTGACGCCCTTCTCGCTGTCGCCTACCCATTTTGACAATAGCTCCGGGCCCTTGATGGAGATGAAGTTGGTCTCGCTTTCGGTGGCCGCCGCTTTTGCCAGCAAAGTCTTTCCAGTTCCGGGGGGGCCGTAAAGCAAAATGCCTTTAGACGGGCTTGTCTTCGAAATTTCAAACAGTTCGCCATACTTGAGAGGCCATTCGATGGCCTCAATCAACTGCTGTTTTACCTCTTCTAAACCACCAACTTGCTCCCACTTCACATTCGGCACTTCCGTGAAAACTTCTCGTATGGCTGAGGGTTCCACGTCTTTAATGGCGTCTTGGAAATGCTGCATGGTTACTTCCAGTTCCAACAGAGTTTCATAGGGTATCGAATCCATCTCAAACTCAATTTTAGGAAATAACATTCGCAAAGCCTGCATGGCAGCTTCCCGGCACAAGGCTGCTAAATCAGCTCCTACAAATCCGTGCGTAACTTCTGCCAATCTGGTTAAATCCACATCTTCCCCAAGAGGCATCCCGCGTGTGTGAATTTCTAAAACCTCCTGCCGCCCATTTTTGTCGGGAATTCCAATGGTTATTTCGCGGTCAAAACGTCCCGGACGTCGAAGCGCCGGGTCAATGGCGTTAGGAATATTCGTAGCGCCGATCACGATAACATTCCCTCGATTCGATAATCCATCCATTAAAGCTAAGAGCTGTGCAACGACGCGCTTTTCCACATCCCCTACAACCGACTCCCGTTTCGGGGCAATGGCATCAATTTCATCAAGAAAAATAATGCTGGGCGCCTCCTTGCTTGCTTGCTCAAAAATTCCACGCAGTTTGGCTTCGCTTTCGCCATAAAATTTATGAATGACCTCCGGACCATTGATTGCGAAAAAGGAGGCTTCGGTCTCGTTGGCTACGGCTCTCGCAATTAAAGTCTTTCCAGTACCCGGGGGACCCAACAGTAAAACACCTTTGGGTGGATCAATGCCTAGTCTGTCGAAGATTTGTGGATACTTAAGCGGCAGCTCAATCATTTCCCGAATTCGCTGGATTTCCTTATGAAGTCCACCAATATCCTCGTAGGCAATTTTATGACCTGTTCGCTGCTCGCCTTCCCCGGTTTTTATCTGTATCAAGGTGCCGGGCTGGACGATCACGACGCCTTGGGGCACCGCATCCAGCACTGTAAAATCCTGAGAGCGGGAACCCACGAGATTAGCACGAATCTGATCCCCTCTAACCAGAGGTAACCCTTCAATTAAGCGGCCTATATATCTGCTGTCTCTTTCCTTTTGTCCCCCTGGGAGAAGAGTTTGAGGATCCAGTATAATTTTGCTTGCCGCCTTGAATGGTACCTTTCGCAGTTTTACCCTTTCATCCAATCCAACTTTAGCATTTTCCCGCAACAGACCGTCCATTTGGATTAACTTTTTCCCGCGATTGTCTGCGTAGGTGGGCATTAACTTTGCTACCGTCGTTCTTTTGCCATTAATCTCCACAATGTCCCCAACTTCGGCCCCAATTTCTTTCATATCTTGAGGATCGATTCGGGCAATACCTCGCCCGACATCTTTAGGCAAAGATTCAGAAACTCGCAACGCCTTGTAAGCGTTTTCTTTCATATTCATTTCCTAAAAGACATTTAAATTTTCGTAAATGTTCAAGACCCCGAACCTGATTGTCTTGCTCGGGAATCTCATCGACTCTAAATTCAGTAAACGTATCGCGTACTTCTGCTATGTAGCGCTGCTGTTCTTCCGACTTTCTTCTGCAAACGCGACAGTTGGATTCGTCGGTGACCAAAACCCGATTGATCAGAATTTGCTTTGCCGGTATCCTCTGTCGACTTAATGCGGTGATAAGTCGCCTGGTTTCATCGATAACGATTCTTTCCGGCAAAGTTACCACCACAAAATGACATTGCTGCGGGTCTTGAAATAAAGCATACAATTTCTTAATTGATTTTTTCATGTTAAAAAGAAAATCATCCGTGCTATTCGTTTGGCTCCGGCCAGAGAATCGGGATACAAAATAGATATACTTCAGACGCAGCTTGGCTAGAATTTTAATCCAGTGATCCAGCAACTCAGGCATTTCCAAAAGTCTTAATGCGTGTCCTGTTGGAGCGGTATCGAGAACATAGCGGTCAAATTCATTTGCTTCTATAAAATCAAGCATCTTAATCAATGCTATCACTTCGTCAAGACCGGGTATGCTCAAGGTGCCAATATCTTCAAGGTCTGTTTCATCTAAATAAGTAGCTGTGCTCAATATCTCTTTAATATGTTGACCAAATTCTTCCTTGAAACTAAGCAGGTTTTTGTCGGCGTCAATTTCAATGGCAGATAGAGAATCGAGCCCGGAGACTTTTTTAATCCGGTTTCCAATCGTTTGATTCAGACAGTCAGAAAGAGAGTGAGCCGGATCTGCGGAAAGCAGGAGCGTTTTTTCTTCAATAAGTGCATATTGGATGGCGGTAGCAGCAGCACAGGATGTCTTGCCCACGCCTCCTTTTCCGCCAAATATCGTTAATGTCATTTATCAAGCCTAATCTCGAGAATTCCATTTTTAAAAGCATAAAACAAAGAATCCGGCTTTACTTTTGCCGGGAGTAAAATTTCCTTTTGATATTTTCTCTTAGGGTTCTGTGCGCTGATAGTAAGCATATCGCCCTGCAAATCTACCTTCACGTCCTTTTTTTGTACACCCGGCATTTCTACAATCACCTGGACGATTTTTTCTTCATCGAATATGTCTGACATGGGCTCGCGAATTTCTTCTACGACCGGGCCTTTGGGGGTCTTTTTTATGTTTCCAAATGTTTCAACTTCAGGTGTCCCACCCAGGCCGGTTTTTACTGAGAAGCCATAGACACCTTTTAGATCTTTTAGTGCGCCTTCTCCGGTAAACTCTTTTGTACCTTCAACAGTTGATTGGCCCTTTTCTGCCATTTCAGAAACCAATTCTACCAGATTTCCAATACCTTTGAACAGGCCGCCGAGACCCAAATCTAAATTTATCTGGGGCTCTTCTTCTTTTCTTTTGTTTTTTTTATTCATTGTGTCATCCTCTTATTTAATATTCTTTTATTTACTATTTCTATATTGTCTTCTATTCTATTTAGCCGATCCCTGAGCCGCTGATTGTCTTCTTGAAGCTCTTTGGCTTGGGTTGAGAGATACGAGTCATTCTCCCACCAGTTAATCCCCATTTCCATGGCTTTGTCTACTGAGGCCACCAATAATCTAATTTTGATTTTAAGCAGCTCAACATCAGCCAGGTAAATGGAAATATCACCTGCGATGACAATCCCTTTATCTAAAACCCGTTCCAGGATGTCGGCTAAGTTGGTACTGTCAACACTATGGGTTATTTTGTCAGCCATTCCTTCACCTTCTTGTCTATTGATAAAAATCTTTCGACAGATTGAAATTATTTGAGTTTACTTACGTTCAAGTCGTTTTTTTAACAACATTTCCTGGCGCTCTATGCGCTCTATGCGCTCTTGTTCGTTTTTCCTTTCTCTGTCTTTTTGAACCAGCCTTCCACAGACTTTCGGCGCTGAATGCATAGATTTAATGTTTTTGCGTGTCCTGATTTGTAAAGAAGTGATAGGCTTCATCATCAAGCGATCTCCATGTTTTCGGTGTTTTTATAATTTCCCAAACGAAGATCTTCAATACTCTCAATAGCTGTGATCAGCACTCGTAAATCTATGTACACTAAATCGATGTCAGCGACCGAGATGGTAATGTCTCCGGCAATGACCACACCTTTATTTAACACTCTGTCCAATATATCGACAAGGCTGACGTGTTTTGTGCTGCTTGTAATATCACTGGAAGTGTGGACCCTGTGCATACTGAGAACCCTTAAATAATAGCGAAACTGTTCGGCGGCCAGGCTCGATCTTCAAATGTGAAGCCATCCGGCTCATGTCGCTTTTGCAGCCTTTTTAACTGATCTAAAAATCCTATTAGCTCTTTTTTTTCTACTAAAAAAGCCGCTCTAAGCACCAGTTCACGATCACCGGATTTCTTTTCGATGATTTTATTTAAACATGCGTCCTCAGCAACGGCTTCCAGTTTCCAGTAGCTTGTTTGAGTAACCTCTCCTATGTGCGCCACCATTTTCTCCTCACCGGCATATTCCTGCTTTTTTTTCAAGATGTAGGCCAAACCAGGAGATTTGATATCTGATTTCTTTTCAGGAGTATTACTTTTTTCGTCTGCGCTTTTTATATAATTTTTTAGATTTTCTTTTTTGCAAAATATTTTGACCTCTATTTCCATCTTTCCAAACAACTTATTCAAAATGTTAATAAACTTCTCATAGTTGTCTTTCACCATCTCTTTGACCCGGGCTTCGCTTTTAAAAATTGTACAAAAGTTCATCGGGAGGAGGTTGTGATCCTGCATCAGAAGTTCTATTTTCTCTTCATGAGCCCGAACGCGGCGGTCAATCCATTGCAATTCCTCAGCTTCAATTTTTTCATGAATGCGCTCAGGGTTAAATTCCGTCAATGATACCCGACTGACAACCGCTGTCAAGTTTTCATACGGAACGGTATAAATGGGAAATCGGTTGTCGATGCCGAGAAGCATCCTATCCACTAATTTAACGTTATCCTGCCTCGAAAGAATACAGTACACGTAAATCCCGATGTCCTCTTCCCAATATTCGCCTTTGACGGGCACATGGCTAACAGTCTTTACTGCGGTCATTTACTTTCTTCCATATCTCTGAATATTCGATAACACCAAATTCAGTTTCCCACCCGTCTTCCATTTTTCCGACTGAATGATCTTTACTCGACGATCTCTCCCTCGCTTTCCTGTATGGCTGTAATTTTTTCCACTATTTCTATTTCTTGCGCTTTGTATTCCTCTTCGCCAATTTCGTCCAGTTCGTACCTCAGTTGCAGCTCCAACAATTTTCTTTGCCAGTGTTCTTTATCACTCAATTCTTGATCGACATATTTTTGCAGCTCTTTGAAAATCCCTAATAACCCTTTGAAGGGTAAAATTAATATATCATCCACCAGAAAAGCCATGCCGAAGTCTCCAAGATCAGTTCAGTTGCAACTCAGCAAGATTGATAACGATTTCAATAAAGTTATAAGGCGGAATCGGGCCGACATATTTAATTTTCAACCGTCCGTTGTTGATTTCACCAAGTTTCTGCACCGTCTCGTCAATAAATTTTTCCTGATTTTTATCTGCCAAAAATGCGGCATTAAAAATCATTTTATCGCCAATAATTTTGTTCGTCTTGTACTGGGTGTAGAGAGTTTTAAATTGGCTTAGTAGTTCTTCTCCTTCCCGCTCTCGTTTTTGCTCGAGGGCTTCTTCCACCAATTTCCCGATTTCAATTCTTTGAAAATAGGTGCTCTCCGGTGGCTGCGAAGCCAATTCGCCTCTCAATTTCAGTATGTTGTCATTCTGTTGCAGGATTTCCTCATAGCCGATTTCACCGTTCCAAAATACTTTCAAACCCAGTTCTCGCTTTCCATTCATGGCCGCCAAATTTTCTTTAAACTCAGCATATCTCTTTTCCAAAATCGTCTGCACACTGGTTTCATCTTTGGCAATGGTGCCAAAGCGAACAGGCAGCGGAGTCAGATTTTTAGACATGGCCTCTTCAACCACTCGCTGATGTGCCAGATAATGGTCGCTAATAAAAGAATAACTGACTATGGGCGAATCGCTAACCACGATGCCAATATCTTTATAGTGCAGGCTGCGCACTTGTGAAAGCGTTTTACCGATGTTCTTCGACTTAAAGTCTTGACTTTTCTCTCCCTCAACAATACAGTAAATATACTTGCCTGTCTCTTCCATTTAACTATCCACACAATCTTTGTTATTTGATTCGTCATTAACTAAAACCGTGTCTCTGATAACTTGCTCGCTAAAAGAGAAACGATAGTTCTGACAAAAGGTCTCTAAGACGTGATAAGCCTTGGCAATAATTTTGAATTGTTCTTCCGCTTCAGGATTTTCACTGATTTTATCTGGGTGGTACTTGACAACTAAAGTTCGGTAGGCGGACTTTATTTCCGTCATAGTTGCTTTGCAGGGAAGCCCTAATGTTTTTCTGGCTTCTTCAATCAATTCAAAGTCTGTTAAGGTGAGTTTTAAGTTGACGAAGCTGTAGGGAGGCAGTGGGCCCACATATTTGAAGTTGAGCTGTCCTTCATATTTGCCGGCTAATTTATTAACCTTTTTATCAAAGTCAGGCTCGCCTTTTTTGCTCACCAAAAAAGAGCCGTTGAAAATCATGTCTTCGCCCAGTAATTTGCCGTGGGAAAAATTGTAATTGCCATTTCGAAGTGTATAAAGAATGTCTGCATTATAGATTTTTTCTTTAGAGGAAACGGCTTCGTGGATGACTTTACCCATTTCAATTCTGGCCAGGAGATTATCTCCTTCAGAACCAGAACTAAGCGCATTTTTCAGTTCGACAACTTTTTTGTCTGTGCCGGCAATTTCTTGAATCCAGTTTTGTTTGTTGCCAACGGCTTGCACAACCAATTCTACTTTTCCTTTTACTCTGTTCAGAACCGATTTGAATTGAATATAGGCGCGTTCCAAAATCATTTTAACGTCTTCATCACTTTCAGCAATGTTTCCGAATTTCATCGGTGCCACTGTGAAGTTTTTCATAACCGTTTCATTTACTCTTTGGTGCGCAACGATCAACTCCCTTAAGTGATTCTCTTCAAGCCGATCAAATTCCACAACAGGATGGTTGCTGACCACCGCTGCAATGTCATTAAAGTGCAGAGTGGTGACTTCATTGCCTGACCCACCAATTCCAATCGCGCCGAAATTCTTTTTTTGGCTGGCCCCAATAACGCCATAGATATATTTGCCTTGTTTTTCTTTCATTTTTCAATTAACCTGAATAATTCACAAATAGTCATTTCAGAGAGCAAGTGCCTTTTGCGAGTTTTCAAAGATATGCGTGCTGGACATCCCCCTGATTTGTTCGCTGGACGCTTCACAAATCTTCCCCCTTCGAAGGGGGGATTAAGGATCTCCCTTTGCAGAGCCTGCCCTGAGCTTGCCGAAGGGGAGACAGGTTTTCGCTCATCCACAGATTCCATACTTTTCATTCTTTTTTATTAGAATTCTGCTTTTTTCGCTTTCACTTCCACAACGCCCTTGCCACGGCAATCTAAGCATGAAAGTTGGCTTGAGCTTCTGCCGGTGCCGCGACATTTGGAACAAACCTCGACAGGTTCTTTGACCAGAACGACCCCTTTTCCCTTGCAGGAAGTGCAAGTAACGGTACTTCCTGAATGGCCCACGCCGCTGCCTTGACAGAAAGCACACCTGACGACCGAACCTTCGATGTGATTTTCACCTTCGCCGCGGCAAACTGAACACTTGCATTTAGTTCTCGGGGTAAATCCCGTGCTTCTGCAATAACCGCACTTGTAAACGCCGTCTTTCATAACTTCACCGACACCGCCCAGTCTTTTACCTTGCCACTTATACGTTTCCCAGTCCATTGTTTATATCCTTTTAAATTTTAGTTAATGACACTTGTGGTTTGACCCAATCTTTTGAGCTTAATTCTTTGATTTTAGGCGATTGCCAATTTTGACCGCTAACATCCCAACTCTTTAGCCGACGTCGTCTCTGTTTGGCCTCTGCTTCCTTTTGCAATTTTTCCATAGCACTTGAAATTTCCTCACAGGTGAATTTACCTTTGGCTCTCCTAAGCAGTTCATCTTTTCGGCCCTTAGTATTAATAACTTTGGACTTCAGCAGATACGTTAAGCCTCTGTATTTTAGAAGAGTGAGAGCTTCTCGCGCTTGTCTCCGTTGTTTTTTTTCTTCTATTACTCGCTGCTTTTCAGCTTCTTTTTCTTCAAACCAGGCATTAATTTTTGATTCATCAAAAGACCGAGCAGGCTTCTTTCGTATTCCCAAAGCCTTTGCCCACTCCTCGGCCCGAATCTTCTTCGCTAAAGCAAAGGGTTTTAATGTTAACTTTGTTTCTCTGGTGTCATGCTTCTTCGGAAAAGCAAAGGGTTTAAATATTAATTCTGCCATGTTCGATTTCCAGGTAAGTGGTTAATGCAAGTCAGCCAATTAATAATCAAACTTTAACGTCTTCCATTCTTTGCCTTCTATCTTTGCGTTGCTGGCTGGAATTTCAACATTTCTTTCTACTGTTTTTCTAGCATCGGTTGAGTCTTCCTTAAGCACCGTAATTTCAAGCTCAATTTCTTTCAATCGCCCATTATTTCTTTCGAGCCTTTTCTGCAATACTTTCTTTTCTTTTTCCAACCTGTCCTTCTCACTATTGAGCATGAAAAGTCCAAGGTAATTCGATTTCTGGCCTTTTGGAATAGACCGAACTTTAGTAGTCTGACTTGTTCGTATGTTATCTAATCCAGCAATATCTGGCATTGGGATATCCTCCTTTAATAATAGGTCCGATTCTACACTGCTTCCTTTCGCGGCCGCATACTCTTTCGGCTGTACCCGACGACCTCTAATTCCTGGCTCACCTTAACTTCGTAAACAGCAACCATTTCGTCTAACGCGACTCTCCGCATATATTCAGACTCTTCTATCGTTTCTACTAATGCTTCCCAACCGTTTTCGCTGGGATTGACTTCAACGACCCGCCCGCTCTTTTCCAAAACGGTTTCAAAAAACTTAAGAACGACTTGTGTAACTTTGGCAATACTCATGAGATAATCCTCCATGTTTTTGTGTTAAGCTTGACAGCTCAAATTTGTGAATATCATTCATTTATTGATAGCTAATGCTGTTTGTATAAACGTCAGTGACACTGGATGCTCAATAGATGGTATCGAGAATAAAGCATCCAGCATATCTGAGGACGAGACTCCTATTGTGAATCACATTGGTCGTTCACGCCTCATTAACTGAATTTTGTGGCGATGCAACGGTTTGAATTCAAACGTCTGTCCTGATTTTATATTCATGGTCTTTAAGACATTGGCAGGAATTTGAATTCTTCCTTTGTCATCAACTTTGGCAAATGCTCTGATTAAACTCATAATATTTTCTCCTCAGCAGTGTTGTTCAATCAGTTCTTCAATAAATTTAAAGGTTCCAGATTTCGGAGCGCCGTTAAATTCAAATACATGAATTTCTGAGGTCAAAATATCGAGGCAAATCTTTTTAAATTTATCGTTATTTTTTGCAGGGCGCATTTTCAACAGCTTAATTACTTTACCGATCTTGATGGATTCTCTCAAGGTGGGAACTTTGTTGTTCTCCGCATTCTCTCGGAAATCCCGAACAATATTTACAATTTTTTTGGCATCAGCCAAAGAAACTCCGGACCTTTTTTGGGTTATAGTAACCTCGGTCTGCGCATCGAAATGCCCCAATTCGATGGTAATCATTCTGTCCAGCAGGGCATCCTGTGCCCGGTGAATGCCCGCGTACTCTTCCGGGTTGCTGGTAAAAATGGCTCGAAAATCCGGCTGTACTTTCAGATAAACATCTCCTTCGGTTTGGCCGGGGAGATCCAGCATTTTTTCTTCCAGGACAGAAAGTAAGACGTTATTGGCTTCCGGGCGCGACCGGGTAAATTCGTCGTAAATCAGGGTTAAACCGTGTTTGCACGCTAGGGAAAGGCGTTTATCTACCCACTGTTTATCCACTCGTTCTTCGGTTTTCAAAACATGATGAATAAAATTATCCACGACTTTTTTCGAACGAAAACCATGCTGCGCTCCCACCAAATCTGATGTTGCAAACTCATCGTCGCCGTGCAGCATGATGACCGGGCGTTTGATTTCTGCGGCCAGGTACATGGCCAGTGATGTTTTACCCGTGCCGGCCGCTCCACAAAAATGCACCGGGTATCCTGCGCTTAGGTAGGTTTTGGAGGAATTTAAAATATCCTTGATGTAGGGCGTAATGACATATTCGCTATCGGGGATCGGTTCAATTACAGCAGAGCTATCGTTTTTCATTTTGTACTCCAATTTTAATAATCCATTTTTATGATTTGCCAGTTCTCATTGTTGTTTTTGGAATATTGCTTCTCGCTGCTTTCAGGCAATGGTCCGGATTCAATAGAATGGTTATCTCCCTGAATCCAAACTTCGTCTTTCAATTTTGTCCATCCGGATGCTTTCCGCGCCAAAACGTAAGTCTTGTGCCGCCGAATTCCTGAAATAGTTACTCTTTCAATGCGCATTGCAGACTCGCCCGGAGTTATTTCTATGCTGCTTTGGCGGTGCTCACCGGCACTTTTTTCTTGTCAGACTTTGTTCTTACCAAAAAACCGTTTGTGTTGCAATGTTTCTCAATTAGACTCACAATAATTTTTTTCGCGTTGCCTTGGTCCTGCCTGATACCTATACGACTGGTTTCCGAGGTTAAAATGTCCAGGCATATTTGTTGGAAAATTTCATCTCTGGCGCTGATGCTGGCTTTGCGCGTTTTGACCACTTTGGCGATCATTATACAGGCCCGGATGGTCGGTGCAAATTCATATTCGCCCGTTTCCCGAAAGCCTCGAACCACATCTACGATTTTTTCAGCATTCTTTTTGGTCATCTGAGCTTTCGAGCTGGTGATGCCAACTTCAGAATCCCGATCAAAATGATCTAAGTCCAGGGTGATCATGCGGTCCCTTAAAGCATCCTGAGTCTTATGGGTGCCGGCATATTCTTCCGGATTGCTGGTGAAGATGGTGGTAAAATCGGGATCAACTTTGAGGTAGTCATCCCCTTCCCGGGCAACCGGCAAGTCCATCATTTTCTCCTGCAATACCGAGAGGAGAATATTGTTGGCTTCGGGCCGGGAACGGTTGAATTCGTCGTAAATCAAAGTAAAGCCGTATTTGCAGGCCACGGTCAGCCGGTTGTCGACCCAGCGTCTCGTCATGTCTTCTTCTGTTTTGAGGACGGAATGGATAAAGTTGTCCACCACCTTTTTGACACGGTAACCATATTCTCCGCCAACCAAATCTGATGTGCTGAACTCTTCGTCGCCATGGATGAGCACTACCGGCCGGCCGATTTTAGCGGCCAGGTGCATAGCCAGAGTGGTTTTACCGGTGCCGGACACGCCGCGAAAGTGGAGTGGAAAGCCGGACTTAATAAAAGCCATTGCCCGGTTCGTGATATCGCGGATATGTTTTGTTTCAACAAAGCCCTCTTCTGAGCGGGGCTCGATTAAAGTCGTCAATTCCTGTGACATAATTTGAACTCCTTTTCATTAATGTTTAAACGGTGTTTTCTTCCTTTTTTGAGATAACCCCGGCTCCTTTACACTCAAGGCAGGGTAGGTGAGCGCCTGGCGAATCACCCCGACCCGCACACACCGGGCAGGTCTCCACCGGCCTTTTAATGGGAATCACTCCGTGCCCTTTACAGGCCGAGCAGCTCAGGCGGCTGTTGGGATTGATGCCTCTGCCGTTACAAAAAGCGCATTTTGCGTAAGGTGGTTTCACCTCTACTTCCTTATGCCCGGCACAAACCTGGCAAGTTGATAACTCTGAAGGAACCTCAAAGGGGTCCTTGCCCGTACCTTGACAAAACGCACATTTTACTTTCTTCATGTTACACCCTTTCCCGATATTTTATTTTTTGTGCGCGATAATCGAACCAATGCTATGCTCCATTTGGCGCATTGCAGTGGGGGAGTGATGGAATATTGGCAGTTTAGGAGACTATAATGTTGACCTATTCTCTCGTACCGCTATACATTATTTCGCGTCCCCATAGCTGCCAATATTCCATCACTCCATTATTCCCATTTCATTTGGGTAGATAACTTGCTGGTCTGCTATTTAGCCGGGAAATAGAGATTATCGACTTTCCTGATTTTTCCTTCGTTCATCAGTTCTTTGGTCTGTGGAATAAAGGTCTGCCATTTCTTGTCCAGGGCTTTGCCGATTTCAGTCAGTTTGATGCCTTTTTTGCTGTTACCATTTATGACGGAAAGGATTTTCTCGGCGTCGCTATTTGCTGGAATTACGGTTACTTTTGCCTGGCTTTCATCTTGTTTTTTGACCTTGGCTTTCGGAATTCCGTTAGATCTTTTCTTTTCCATAATTTCACAAAGCTTCTGCCACTCAGCAGCCATACCTTTGTTTTCCTGGTGGAAATCAGCCAGCATGTTGGCCACTTCAGCCACGACACTAGTAACGTACGCCAACCTTTCTTTCAACTCAACTTTGGCCAAATTCAATCGCTTCTTATCTGCTTTCGTCAAATCAGGGTTAATTTGTGAGAGCATATTTATTAATTCTTTACTCATCTCATTGTGAGACTTATGAAAACCGGCCAGCATCTGAGCCCCTTCCTTTTCCCGGTCTTTCTGTCGGTTTAGAATCTCACTCATCAGCGCCTTAAATTCATCCAGTCGTGTGCCTTCTTGATCGGAAAGCATGGCTTTTAGAGTTTTGGCCATCTCTTTATGGTCCTTCCTAAAAGTTGTCATCATTTTGGAAACTGATTTAATGAGAACATGGACCGAATTCGCCCGTTCTTTCGCTTCCGCCTGGGATTGATTAAACCGTTCTTTTTCAGTTTTGGTCAAATCTCGTTTCATAGAAGACAACCATTTAAAAAGATCGGTGCTCATCTCAGCATGAGATTTGTTGAAATCACTCAACATCTGAAAAACATCCTCTTTTCTTTCCGACAACTGTGTATGAATGCTGTCCATCATTGCTTTGAATTCATCTAACCGAGTTGTTTCGTTATTGTCCAACAATTCACGCATGGCCTTGGTCGTTTCAATATGGTCGCCACGGAACTCTGACAACAGGTTATTGATGTATTGCATCCTGTCCTTAATTTCCGTTTGCGTTTGTTTGAGGCGTTCTTTTTCAGATTTTGTTAGTTCAGAGTTCGCCTGCGCTAACTTAGCTTTTAGTTCGTCGCTCATCTCTGCATGCTCGTCGCGAAATTGCCCCATCATCTTTTTTGTGGACTTGACGATCTCGGCAACCGATTCAACCCGAGCATCAAAAGAAGCGATGATCTCTTCTTTTAATCTGCGCATTTCATCTGCATTTGACATGTTATGATCTCCGTTAAATTATTATGCTCAATTGATTTAGACTTCATTTATAAACAAGTTACTTCTGTTGCGCTTTGCAATTCCATCTCTTTTGTAGTCGCGTCAGGCGTTTCGTCGCAGACTACTGTCACCCTCTGTTGCTCTTTACTAAAACCAGCGAGCATATTTTCAACTTCTTTCTTGCGTTTCTTTTCCCGGGTGGAAATGCCTCTTATCACGGTCTTAAAATCTTTTATTCTCAAAGATCCGTTTTTCTCTAAAAGCCGCTGCAAGTCTCTGACAAATTCTGCTTGTTCATCATAGAAATTACTTAAAAGGTACTTGACTTCCTGAGCTTTTTGGCATATATAAATAGCGGTATCTCTAGTGCTAACTAGATCGCCATTTCCCAAAGATTCCTTTAGTTGTGCGGCCAACTTTTTATTTTCTGATATAAACGTCTTTAAAGTATTTCTAATATTTTGCTCCCTCTTCTCCTGCGCCATCTGGACATTCTTCAACATGGCCTCAAAATCTTTTTTGCGCAGGGAGGTATCAATCGCCAGGGCTTTACTCAATTGCCCCTTCATCTCCATACGATTCTCTCTGAATCCTTCAAGCATTTCATAGGTTGAAGAAACAATGCCTGCAACATCCGCTATCCTTGCGTCAAACGAAGAGATGATTTCTTCGATTAACTTCTGCATACTTTCAACTCTTTTCATGAGTCTAAATAGTCCTTTATTAAAATAAGAGCGGTTTGTTAAAGTACTGCCGGTAAGCCGAAGAAAGCCTGAGTTCCGAACCAGGTGTGCGTATTTGCGGTTTGTAAGTTAACATTTGTTTGTCATCTGCTCTTTACATTTTGATATTTGCAGCCGGATCACAATATCGGTTACTATTTTCAATTTCAATAACTTGTTTGTGAAAATTTACATCAGTAAAAATGGAAACCCTTTGGCAAGATATGCTTTCAAGTTGGGAGACTTGTTAAAGCCTGCTGTACAATAAGGATATCTTGGCAAAGGCTTCCTGATTTTTAGCTGTCACCCGAAATTAAGCGGGAGTTGCAGCTGTGGCGGTTAAGCCGATGGCTTCAGCATACTTCAAATAGGTCTCAACTGAAGCGAGTACCACGCGAGCTTCTACAGCCAGTAATTCAATACCGACTAAAGAGACTCTTGCCCAGGCATCGATAACGATACCTTTGTCCAGGATTCGGTCAATAACCTCAACCAAGCTGGATGACGCAATGGTTTTTTCTACTGCCATGATTTTTCACCTCCTTTCAATTTTTATTTTTGTTGATTTCCGCTCATTAAACTGAGATGAAGCCAACCATTTTCGAGGTCAATAAATTCACCTCTATTCGACCCAAATTGCGAGGATAGCTGATACCCTCCGCAACATAACTTCAATTGTTATCGGCCCTGTTTTCGCAGACTGTAATGTTATTCCAATACTTTTGTGTCCGGTTAAGAATTGAGGTTGATAACAGACTGATTATTCAGGTTGTTATAATGAAATGATATTATATGAATTTGTAGAAAGCGTAAGTCAGAGTCGGCATGAAGTCGACTTGTCCCGGAATAAAAATTTCTCGCATGCGATTTCAATGACTGTGGTGGCAGTATTTAAAACAAAAATGATTGGATTTCCAATGTCAGAATATTAATTTGTAATTTGTGAATTACAAATCGGGGGATTTGAAATGAAACAGTACAAAGGCAGGCGGCCGCAAGACATTGTTATTCGTTGAAAAATTGCTACATTACAGAGAAACGACGAATTTGTAAATATTAAAATATCCGGCAGTTTTTCGTCAGGCGGGCGTCTGGTTTGCGGCGTAAAGTGCTTAAGGAAGCTATGAAAATAGAATATAAAATTAACAAAGAAATATCAGTCGAACAATTTATCGATTTGCTCAATATTTCAACTCTTGGTGCGCGTCGCCCTGTTGATGATAAAAAGTGTATACAAGGCATGCTATTTAATAGCAACCTTACAATCACGGCATGGCACAACAACCAACTTATTGGCATTTCTCGTTGTGTCACAGACTTTCACTACTGTTGTTATTTATCAGATTTGGCCGTTGATGCGAAATATCAAAAATCCGGAGTTGGCAAACAGCTTCAAATTGAGACCCAAAAACAATTGGGGCCAAAATGTAAACTCATACTTATTGCCGCACCTGCTGCAAAGTCATACTACGGCCATATTGGTTTTACTCATAACAATCTCTGCTGGGTTCTCAATCGAGATGAGCAAATCAGTATTTAACAACACGCAGCTCGTGGACGAATTTTTCACTGCGCTGCAAAATGCAAGTGTACGCCAGCGTTAACTGTGAAGCCTAAATTCGAATATTCATACTTTTACCAATAAAGGACACGACAGATGAAATTGATTTCTTGGAATGTGAACGGCATTCGTGCTGCTGTAAATAAAGGGTTTGAGGATTTTTTCGCAACAGCGGACGCGGATATTTTCTGCGTTCAGGAAACCAAGGCCCAGCCTGAGCAGGTCGAGTTGGACTTGGATGGTTATCATGAGCATTGGTGCTCCGCTGAAAAAAAAGGATATTCCGGGGTAGCAGTTTGGTCGAAAGTCAAGCCGCTGAATGTGACCCGCGGCATGGGAATTCCCGAGCACGACAATGAAGGCCGGGTGCTCACACTGGAATTCGCGGATTTTCATCTTGTCAATGTTTACACCCCGAATTCGAAGCGTGGCCTGCTGCGACTCGACTATCGCACGCAAGCTTGGGATGTCGATTTTTTGGCTTATGTTAAGCAACTCGAAAAAACCAAGCCGGTGATTTTTTGCGGCGATCTCAATGTGGCGCACAAAGAAATTGACCTTGCCAATCCAAAACCAAATGTAAAAAATGCAGGTTTTACGCCAGAGGAGCGCGCGAGTTTCGACAAAGTAATCGAAGCCGGATTTATCGACACATTTCGGGAATTTGAAACAGGTGTCGGGCATTATTCCTGGTGGAGTTACATGGGCGGTGCGCGCTCAAGGAATGTTGGCTGGCGCATCGATTATTTCTGCATTTCACCGGCTTTACGTCCGCGATTAAAAGAGGCGTTTATTTTGCCGGAGGTGATGGGTTCCGACCACTGTCCGGTAGGCATTACACTGGTTTGAGCCGGGGAGAGGCTACTTTGCCAAATATGAATTTGCAGTTAAGCCCGGGCATGGCGCGCTGGTGCTGTTACCTGCTCGTCCTGTGCTTGCTGACGCCTGGCTGTGAAAAATTACCGACGGATGTGGTGACACCGCGTGCGTCATTCCTGCGCGGCGTTACCTTGGTGGACTGGTCTGCGGACGGCTATGCTGCCGGCGCGAGCCATAACGCCATTACTGAAATTGCCGCCACCGGCGCCAGTCATTTGACGATTATGGTTACCGGATATCAAGCAACCAGGACTTCAAACGAGGT
>JAJDAG010000038.1 GCA_029262005.1 Candidatus Zhuqueibacterota bacterium
GAACTATGGTAGGATTGAAATGAGGATTATTGTTTTGCCATCAATAAATTGTAGATATGTCTTAATCGAACTATGGTAGGATTGAAATAAGTTTCGGAAGGGACTTTTAAGCTAACAATAGTAATTGTCTTAATCGAACTATGGTAGGATTGAAATAATCATCAATACGTGAATTAAAATCCAGAAAATCAGGTCTTAATCGAACTATGGTAGGATTGAAATAGCAAAATACCGACGATTGTTTTTGATTTGATGAGTCTTAATCGAACTATGGTAGGATTGAAATGCAATTTCTTCTATAACCGTGAACCCTGCGGCCCTTGTCTTAATCGAACTATGGTAGGATAGAAATTTTGTCAATATCGTTGGTATTTACGTGGAAAACAACAGTCTTAATCGAACTATGGTAGGATTGAAATTCTTTGTACCGGTCTTCAGACTGCGCCGTTGCCTGGTCTTAATCGAACTATGGTAGGATTGAAATACCTTTTTTCTTCTCCTAGTGCCGCCATCCGAGCGGTCTTAATCGAACTATGGTAGGATTGAAATGCGGGTGAAGTCTTCTCGGTAGAGGGTATCAACAAGTCTTAATCGAACTATGGTAGGATTGAAATTCGGAAAAAAGGAGCCGGAGGTTGCGGTTTGCGGCTGTCTTAATCGAACTATGGTAGGGTTGAAATACAAGAGCAAGCATCCGGTTGAGACGGTTGTTAGAGTCTTAATCGAACTATGGTAGGATTGAAATTTTTAAATTCTTATATTGATTTCATCTGTGATTGGAATTGGGCTAAATTTAGGCCGGCGTGTAAGCAAAAAACAATAAGGAATACCCGGTTTTCAATCCACTCGTCACAATTCCTGCATGAGTTATTTATAAGCCTTTAAATATTTCAAGAAATGTTCAAGCTTTTAACAATTAGAAAATGCACTGTCTTGTTGTTCGTGTTGCTCATTTATGCTTGCGGCCTGCAAGCCGACGACAACCGGGAGACCGCAAGCGGCTTTCCAGCGTTGAGGCTTAACACAGATTCCCCGCAAAAAATTGTGGTCGATGGCCTGCTTACTGAAAAAGTGTGGCAACAGGCGCAGCCGGCAAGTGGTTTCCGTCAGCGTGAACCATTGGCAGGTGAAGCCGCGACTGAGCGGACGGAAGTGCGCATTCTCTATAATGATGAAATGCTCTATGTTGGTGTTCTGGCAATGGATAGTGAGCCCGACAAAGTCATTGCCCGCATTTTGCAGCGAGACAAATTGATGTTTAAGAATTTCGACGGCACACCGCTTTTTGCCGGTGATGATGCTGTTGCTATTTTGTTTGACCCGTTTCATGATCAGAAGAACGGCGTTGTCTTTGCCACCAATCCGAACGGTGCGGAATTCGATGCTCTGCTAACCGATGAAGGCAGCGAATTTAATATTGACTGGCGTGCTGTCTGGGAAGTTTCCGCCAAACGGATCCCCGAAGGTTGGAGCGCTGAATTTGCCATTCCATTCAGGTCGCTGCGTTACCCGGATGGTGACAACAATGCACCGTGGGGCTTCAATGTTTACCGAACGATTCGCCGCAAAAATGAAGAGGTTTTGTGGACGTCCTGGTCGCGCGACAACGCCGGTTTTAAGCGCGTCAGCCGGGCCGGACACATCCATGGCATGACAAATCTGCCGCGCTCCCGGGTTAATCTTGAAGTCAAGCCGTTTGCCTTAACCGGTCTTGTGCGCGAAATGAACGATAACGATATTCTTGAATCAGGCCATAAACTGAGCAGCGGGTTTGATGCAAAGTGGGAAGTTCGGCCCGGACTAATGCTTGATTTAACTTACAACACAGATTTTGCCCAGGTTGAAGCGGATGATGAACAGGTGAATTTAACCCGCTTCAGTCTGTTTTTTCCTGAGAAGCGTGATTTCTTTCTGGAGAATGCCGGCATTTTTGACTTTGGCAGCCGGAGTATCGGGGAGGCGCCGCCGTTTCAACTCTTTTTTTCAAGAAGAATCGGCATTTCCGAGGATGGCGAAATTCCGGTCATTGGTGGCGCTCGTCTCACCGGGCGGGTTGGCAAGCAGACCGTCGGTTTCTTGAATATTGTAACGGAAGAAACGCTTGATGAGCCCGTGGCAAATTTTGCTGTTGCCCGTATAAAGCGCGATATTGGCAGGAACAACTACATCGGCGCGATGGTCACTGACAAGAGATCTGATTTGGCCGCCAACACCGGGCTGGGCCTGGATGCCTCTTTCTGGCTGTCCAACGCGCTCAATGTGCAGGGATTTTTCGTTCGCACTCAGACGGACACATCCGGCACAGGCATTGGCGACCAAGCCTTTCGGGTCGGGCTTAGTTATCAAACCGATCGCTTCGGAATTCGCGCACAACATTACACCATCGGTCCGGATGTCAGGGCAGAAATGGGATTTGTTACCCGGGAGGATATTCGCCGCACAGGGGGCTTTTCCCGCCTTAGTTTTCGTCCCGGCCGATTCGGCGTGCGGGTGGTTAATCTGTTTTTTGGCGGCAATTATTTTACGGACTTGCGTGGTGAAGTGCAGGACTGGGATGTTGGCCCGGGTTTCATCATGGATTGGAATTCCGGCGAGTCACTGGGGGCGTTTTTTTCACGCTCGTTTACCCGGCTGGATGAAGCTTTTGACCCGGACGACGATATCACAGTCCCGGTTGGCGACTATGACTATGGTCAGATTTTCTGGTTTGGCGGTTCCAGCAATAATCGTCCATGGCAGCTTGATTTGAGCGGAACCTACCAGGGCTACTTCGGCGGCACTTTGTTGAGCGTGAACACCGGGCTGAACCTGGCCTTTAATTCCCGATTGGCAACGGGCGTTCAATACAGTCATAACCACGTTGAAGTGCCGGCCGGAATGTTCAACGCAGATGTGTCTTCTTTACGTTTGTCTTATTCATTTTCAACCCGTCTATTTGCCAACGCTTTGTTGCAATATAACAGTTTGAGCAACACGCTGTCAGCCAACGTACGCCTGAATTATATTCATCGACCGGGTAGCGATTTGTTTATTGTATTCAACGAAGAAGATATTTCGGAACAGGGGAACTGGGTGCTTGAAAACCGGGGCATGGTTGCCAAGCTAACCTGGCTAAAACGGCTGTGATTTTTCAGTTTGTGCTGGAATAACAGATGTTGTGGCGCTAACATTTCTGTGCGTAAAAATGCTGTTCGGATTGTGAGCAAAATCGCTACTTTAACTCCCGGGAAACCTGCTTTTGCCGTTGAAAATAATTACCAGCAATCGCCTTGAAAACCTTTCTGCGGTTTTGGCCTCGACATTGTCCATACCAATTGCCTCGCCGATGGCGCCCGAAATTATTGTGGTTCAGAGTGGCGGCATGCAGCGTTGGCTTTCATTGGAATTGGCCAAAAAGCTGGGGGTTTGCGCCAACATTCGTTTTCCTTTTCCCAATGCATTTATTCATGAAATAACATGCGGCATTTTTCCGGATTTGCCGGAACATTCAACTTTTGAGCCGACCCTTCTAACCTGGCGCATCATGAAGTTGCTGCCTGACTGCCTCACCCGGCCTGTGTTTCAGCCGCTGCAAACTTATTTACGGGAACCCGGTTCCGGCCTGAAACGGTTGCAGCTTGCTGTCCGCATCGCCGATCTTTTTGACCAATACCTGCTTTTTCGCCCGGACATGATTTTAAACTGGGAAAGAGGCAAGAATTCACACTGGCAGGCAGCGCTTTGGCGGGAATTGGTTGCAGAGGAGGAGGCGCTGCACCGGGCTGCATTGGGTAAAAGGCTGACCGGGCATCTCCTGTCTGCGAAAACCAGGATGCTGGATTTGCCGGAGCGCATTTCAGTATTCGGTATTTCGTCGTTGCCCGAATTCCACATGCAAATATTTGATGCATTGAGCAAGCACGTTGCGGTGAAACTTTTTCTGCTCAATCCTTGTCGGGAATATTGGGGTGATATTCGTACAAAAAGAGAGCAGCGATTCACTGCCTCGGCTCAGGAAGTGGGGCAACTGTCAGTTGATTTTACAGCCGCGGATCTGCATTTTGACGAGGGCAATGCCCTGTTGGCTTCACTGGGAAAAATGGGACGTGAGTTTTTTGATCTGCTTGAGGACAAACTTGAGTTTGCGAGTGAGGAGCATTTTGGTGAGCCGGACGAATCGTCGCTGCTGGCGTGTTTGCAGTCGGATATTTTAACGTTAACCAATCGCGAGGGGCTGCTCGAAGAACCGGGCGAAAACTTGTCTGAAAGCATGGAAGCAACTTTGATTTCGGACAAGGATCGCTCTATTCAAGTACACGCCTGCCATTCTGAGAGGCGGGAAATCGAAGTGCTACAGGACCATTTATTGGCCATGTTTGCACAGGATGCCGCGCTTGAACCGGGTGATGTTTTGGTGATGGCGCCGGATATTGAGCCGTACGTCCCGTTTATTCAGTCTGTTTTTGATCTGCCGTACCAGGATTCGCGCCGTCTGCCGTATGGCATTGCCGATCGGTCGTATGGGCGAGAAAGTGAACTCGTGGTGACCTTTTTCGCAATTTTGAATTTGCACAACAGCCGCTGCAGTGCCACAGAAATTTTTGGTATATTGGAAAATTCCGTGGTGCATGAAAATTTCGGAATTGAAGCAACTGACCTGGAAATCATTCGCAATTGGCTGCAGCAAACGCACATTCGCTGGGGAAAAGATGCGGCGCATCGGGCACAATTAGGTTTGCCTGGGATTTCGCAAAACACGTGGCGCAGCGGCCTGGAGCGTCTGCTGCTCGGCTACGCACTTGGCAATGATAACGAAGAAATTTATGATGCGAAAATATTGCCGTTTGCCGGTGTCGAAGGCGGACAAGCTGAGGTGCTTGGATTTTTTGTCGAATATGTAGAGCGTCTGTTTTCGTTAGTTGAAGCGCTTGAGCAAGATCGCACCCTCGTAGAATGGTCTGAGACGCTCACACAAATCCTCACACTCTTTTTTATGGATAACGCCGAGACGGGCCCGCAGCTACAAATCATGCGGCAGGCGATTGCTGAACTATCAGTTTTTCAGGATGTGGCCGGTTTTGATGAGAAGCTCGAACTCCGTGTGGTCCGGCAGTATTTGCAGAACAAATTGCAACGCGAAGGCCATGGCTTTGGATTTCTATCCGGCGGTATCACGTTCTGTTCAATGCTGCCAATGCGCAGTATTCCTGCCAAAGTCATCTGTCTCATCGGCATGAATAATGACGCCTACCCACGTAGTGTCCAGCCGCTGGGTTTCGATTTAATTGCCCAAAATCCACGTAAAGGTGACCGTTCGCGCAGAAATGATGATCGCTATCTGTTTCTGGAAGCGTTGTTTTCAGCGAGAGGCGTCCTGTATCTTAGCTACATTGGGCAGAGCACACAAGACAATTCAATTATACCGCCCTCTGTTTTGGTCAGTGAATTTATTTCTTATTTGGACAGCAATTATCAGGTATCGGGAGCAAGCAAGGCCAGCGACCAGATCTGTGTCAAACATCGGCTGCAGGCTTTTAGTCCTGACTATTTCCTCGAAGATCAGCACTTGTTTAGTTACTCCCGTGAAAACCTTGAAGCCGCGGTTGCCATAAGCAGCGGCGCTAAAAAGTGGCCTGCCTTTTTTGATTCTAAGGCACTGCCGGAACCTGGCGATGAATTCCGTTCACTCAGACTCGAAGACTTATGCCTGTTTTTTAAGTCCCCGGTGCAGTACTTTTTCAACAAGCGGCTGGGCGTGCGGTTTAACGAAAATGTTGATTTGTTGGAAGATAGCGAAATTTTTTCATTGAGTGGTCTTGAGCGCTATTTGGTTGCCGCTGATTTACTGACAGATGCAAGAAGTTTGGCGCAGGTTGAAGAAATCAAAGCAAAGAAGCGACTGGCAGGGCAACTTCCGCATGGCGCTGTGGGAGATGTGACCATTGATGCGTTAGAAAAAAATGTAAAAAGATTTGCCGACAAATTGCAGGCTCTCGATTGCAAGGAATTGTTGCCACCAATTGAAGTTGATTTGAGTTTGGCCGGCTTTAATCTTTCCGGCAAACTTGCTCCGGTTTATGACACCGGCCTCGTTTTACATCGTTACGCCAAAGTTAAGGCGCGCGATCATTTGCAGATTTGGATTCATCACTTGTTACTAAATTTGTGCAATGAGAAAGACTCTCCAAACGAAAGTATTTGGGCCGGCCTCGATAGTTTGAACAAAGGCAATTGGTCTGCCTGGCGATACTTGCCCGTGCCGGAGGCGGAGAAGTATCTCGCTGAATTGCTGCAACTTTACTGGCTGGGTTTGCAGAAGCCGTTCCGTTTTTTTCCGGAAAGTACTTATGCTTATTGGGATAAGTTTGTCAGTTCAAAGGGGGAGGAAAGCGCTGCACTGCGAGCGGCCGGCAAAGCGTGGTATGGCAGTGATTATGCTCAGGGTGAGTTGCAGGATCTGTATTTACAGCGCTGCTTCAAAAGAGATGAGAATCCTTTTACCGCTGAATTTATGACGTTGGCCGAACAAGTTTGGGAGCCGATTTTCAAAAATCGGCTGGCGCTGGAAGGCTGATTTTCAGTGTTAATATTCATGGCGTCAAAGTTAAACCGTAAAAAGCCAAAAGCTGAATTGTCATTAGTCTAATAATATTTACTGGTGATACCGTAAAATTATGCTCCTGAAAGAATTCGATCCCTATTCCGGTCCGTTGTCCGGACGAAACCTCATTGAGGCCAGCGCGGGTACCGGCAAAACATTTACCATCAGCCGGATTTTTCTCCGGCTGATGCTTGAGAAGGGGCTTAACGTTGATGAAATTCTTGTGGTGACATTTACTGAAGCCGCAACAAATGAGTTGAAGCTGCGCATTCTTGATACGTTGAATCAAGCGCTTTCAGCCTTTCTGGGACGGGAAATTGATGAGGATTCGCTGCGGACTTATATTGCCTCACAAAAAAATGCTTCGATGGCAATCCAGCGATTACAAGCTGCGATTCAAAGCTTCGACAGGGCCGCGGTTTTTACCATTCATAGTTTCTGCAAACGTGTAATGCAGGAGAACGCGTTTGAAAGCGGCAGCATGTTTGATACTGAGCTGGTTACAGAACAAACCAGCCTGCTTCGGGAGGTTGTGCAGGACTATTGGCGCACTCATTTTTACCAGGCGTCCCCACTGTTCCTGCAGTTTGCACTGAGCAAAACCAGTCCGGCAGAACTTATGAAAATGCTTGGAAATAGCAGGTTGGTACGGTTGCATTTGCGCATTTTGCCGGAAAAAGCCGAAGTCAGTTCTTCTGCGGCTGAAGCGGCTCTGCAAAGCTCCTACGAACACGCCCGAAAATTGTGGTTTGATGCCAGGGGGGAAATAGTCAAGCTGCTGGAAAATTCCAGTCTGCACAAAAGTAAATACAAGCGGGAAAAAATTCCATTCTGGGCGGAGGAAATGGATGCCTGTTTCGACACGAAATTGGCTGGAGCTGTTTTAAATAAAAACTTTGAAAAGTTCACATCGGCAAAAATTGCGGACGCTGAAACAAAAGCCGGGCCGCCACCAACACACCCATTCTTTGATGCCTGTGAGCTTCATTTTGACAATCACACCAAATTGATGGCATGTTATAACGGGCAGCTTTTGCAGTTAAAGTCCGGGCTGTTTGACTACGCCCGAAGTGAATTACAGCGCCGCAAAGAGGCCCGAAATGTCTTCTATTTTGATGACGTCTTATTGAGCTTGCACGCTGCTCTGGAGACTCAGGGTGATGTTTTTGCACGCAGTATTCGCAAGAAATTCAAAGCCGCACTCATCGATGAATTCCAGGACACGGACCCGGTTCAATACGAAATATTCAATGGTATTTTTTCTCATGAAGAAAGTGCATTGTTTCTTATTGGCGATCCAAAACAGGCAATTTACGGTTTTCGTGGCGCGGATATTTTTGCCTACATGCAGGCGAAGGCCGATACCAGACCCGACAGCCGTTACACCCTCACCACCAATTATCGCTCAGCGCCAGGATTGATTTCTGCGTTCAATGCGCTTTTCGGTAATGTTGACAGGGCTTTCCTTTACGAGGATATTCCTTTTCAGAGCGCAGTGGCGGCAGAGCGTAAAAGTCCGGCTGAGCTAAGAAGCACAGGTGAGTTGTCGGAACCGTTGCGGCTCTGGTACCTGGACCCGGCAGAACATAAAGTTGACGCAAAACCGATGAATCGTGCGGATGTGGACGCGGCCATTGTTGAGGCAACTGCGTCGGAAATTGTGCGGCTATTAAATCTGGCCAAAGCGGGAAAAGTACATTTGGGTGAGCGTCCGCTTAAAGAAGAAGATATTGCGGTTCTGGTGCGCCGAAATTCGGAGGCCGTCAAAGTCCAGGCGGCGTTGACAGCAAGAAATGTAAATAGTGTTGTTTATGGTTCCGGCAGCTTGTTCCACTCTCAGGAAGCGCAGAATTTGCAACATATTTTGGCCGCCATTGTTGAGCCTGAGAACCGAGGATTGTTAAAAACCGCCCTGGCAACTGAAACCCTTGGTGTGAGCGCTGCTGAATTGTTTGCATTTGAGCAGGATGATGCCGGGTTGGAGGTTTACCGTTTGCGTTTTGCGAGGTACCATCGGCTTTGGCAAAATGTCGGTTTTATGCGTATGTTTAAGGAGTTGAGTACGCAGGAAAATTTATTACCCCGGCTCATGATGTTTCAGGGTGGCGAGCGCTGCGTGACCAACTTTTTGCATCTTTCTGAAGTGTTAAGCACCGCGGCAGTGGAGTCCAGGCTTGGCATGACCGCTTTGCTCAACTGGCTTATTTCACAGCGCACCAGCGAGGATAAGCCCGGCGATGAATTTCAATTGCGTTTGGAAAGCGATGAGAAGGCAATAAAATTGATAACTGTGCACAAGAGTAAAGGCCAGGAATTTCCAATTGTTTTTTGTCCATTCATGTGGACAGGTGCTAATTTGCAGATGAATGAGTTGCCGGAATTTCATGATGAAGTAGATGGTTCCCTCATTCTGGATCTTGGGTCGGAAGATCTGGCCCGGAGCAAAACCTTGGCAAAAAAGGAGAAACTGGCAGAAAATCTCAGGCTGTTTTATGTGGCGGCTACCCGGGCGCAACATCGATGTTATTTTGTCTGGGGGCCGTTAAATTGGAGCGGGCGCCCGCAAGCCGCAAGTTCAGCTCTGGCTTATTTGCTGCATCACCCAAGCCCGTTTGATGAACATCAGCCGGTTGAGGCGCTCGAAAAAGCTTGCAAATCTTTGCCGGCCGAGGGCTACAAAAATACCGCGAAGCAACTTGCCGATGCCTCCGCCGGTGCCATTGGCTTGCAATCCATGCCGGAGAATTCACCGCAAAAGATGATTTTAGCGAAACATGGCAAAGAAGCTTTGTCGTATCGTCAATTCAACAATTTTGTGGATGGCTCGACGCGAATTTCAAGCTACTCTTCGTTGATTTCGCGGCAGCCACATGCTGCGGAACTAGCCGATCATGATGTGGCAACTGTTCTGCCGAGAGCAAGCCGTGAACACCGGCTGCAACCATCGGACGATGTTTTTTCGCATTTTCGCTGGTTTCCCCGTGGTACCCGGACAGGGCTTTTTGCACATGACCTGCTCGAACATCTCGATTTTACTGCACTTGCTGCGCCTGAAAGCAGTACCGCTGTTCGGCACATGCTGCAAAAATACGGGTTTGATAGCGCCTGGTCCAACGCTGTCACAGACATGCTCAAGCAGGTTCTGCAAGTCCGGTTAAGCACACCGGCCGCCGCGCCCTTTTCTCTTTCTGAAATAAAACAGAAGCAGCGCCTGAATGAATTGGAGTTTTATTTCCCCCTGAAGTCAATCACCCCGGACACGTTTGCGGAGGTTTTCGGCAAACATGCTACCGGCCGTTTACCGGCAGGACTACCGGAAAAAATAGAAACATTGTCTTTTGCACCGCTTAAGGGATATATGAAAGGGTTTATCGATCTTGTTTTTGAACACAGGGGCCGGTATTATTTGCTCGATTGGAAGTCAAATTTCCTCGGTTCTAAAATCGAAGATTACGCTGCTGCCGGGCTTACCGAAGCCATGGTGGGGCATCAATATGTTTTGCAATATCACATTTATGCAGTTGCTTTGAATCAATATTTGAAAAGTAGAGTCTCCGGCTATGATTACAACTCGCATTTTGGTGGCGCTTTGTACATTTTTCTGCGTGGCGTTGAGCTGGAAAAGGGTAGCGAGTTTGGTGTTTTTTTCGCTCGGCCGGAGGCCGGTCTCATTGCAGAGTTGACAGCAAAAATGCTGTGTCCGGCATGATGCTCCAGGCGTGGTAATGGTGTCGTTTGCGTAAATGGAACTCACCGTAGAAAATAGCGTTGAGGCTAAATGTGCAATCAGGATAGCTTATTCACTCGTTAGTTTGTACCCCAATAAAGGAGTCTTAATTTCAATTGACAGAAATTGCAACGTGGTTTAATACCCCAATTCGTTCTATGATTTTGCTGTTTTGTACTCTGCTGCTTTTGTTTGGTTTTTCGGCACATTCGGGGCTAGTCGAAGAGGAGCCATTTTATTTGGGCGGTATTCAGATCAATGAACCTGATGACTCTGAGTGGGTAAAAACGCTGGATGCGGCAGGCATGAATACGGTTTCAGTCACTGTATATGCACGCCAGGAACAGTGGGATAGTGAGCACCTTTGGTTTGATCCAGTCGATACATCTGTGGTTCAGGAAATAAGGGAAGCAAAGAAGCAAGGTCTGAATGTCACGCTGATTTTGCGGACTTTACTGGACTGGAAATTCCCTGAAAATCATTTTCTCTGGCACGGCATGATTATGCCCAAAACAGATGAGCAAGTGAAAATCTGGTTTGACGTTTACAGTCGCTATGCTCGTAGGTGGGCGCAAATTGCTCAGCAGGAGGCCGTAGACATTTTCGTGATTGGCAGCGAGATGAATGCGCTTTCCGCCAGTGCTCCGGTTGACTCTTTGCCTGTTCTATTAGAATATTATCTCAACTCGCAAAAGCTGGAGCGGACAAAGCGCAAGCTGCTTGCATTCTCTGATTCGTTGGAAGAACGGCATTTGTGGGTGCGCGGCCGTGACAATTACCAATCATTGGTGGAATATGTTGATGCCCAACAGGCCGCCAATATCGCCTGGGCCAGGCAGGTTTCATGGTACGACACGCCCGATAGTCTATCCAGGATAAATCAGCGCCGCAAGTTGATCAATGCTGAATGGGAAACGCTTATTCATGAAGTTCGCGGTGTTTACGGCGGTAAATTGAGCTATGCAGCCAATTTTGATAATTATTTGGAAGTAGATTTCTGGCAACATCTCGACTATATTGGTATTAACGCATACTTTAAACTTCGCGATGACATGCAGTTTGCCGATAACGGAGCGCTGTTTGACTCGCTGCGGGTTGGCTGGCAAAATGTTTTTGATGAAATCGCTGCTTTCCGCATAAAGAAACAACTTGAGGGTAAACCGGTGATTTTCACCGAACTTGGTTATACTTACCGCAAGAACTCCACTCTCGAACCGTGGAATGGCGCTGGTTTTTCAATCGTTACACGTGATAGTACTGAGCGTCTGCTGGTTTGGGAAGATCAGCCCATTGATTTGGTTGAGAGGTCGCTGGCAGTTGCTGCACTTTATGATGCGCATTTGACCTACGACAAAAGACTGCTACAGGGGCTTCTTTACTGGAAATTATCCACAAAAAAATATCACATGGTGCACGAACCGTTTATGCTGCACGTTTCCCGGGACTCCAAAGATCCATTGCTTGAAGAGTTGGCTAAATTTGCGAGATAAAAGGACTTGTAAAGTCGTGAGTGCAGGAAAAATTTCTCCTTTGTAGAAAAACGCGCTCGTTTGGGTGCCGGTGTCTGTTGAATATTAAGCATTTTTTCTCTACATTAAACGGCACCACGCTTATGTTTACTACAATGAGACAGAGAAACAAAAATGTTAAGGGCAAAAAATACAATCGATTTGTACACGGTTCATCCTTCTGTTCGCCATGCTCAATCCATCCTGAAAAATCTTTCAGAAAAAACAGGCAAGCCACTGGCTGCCTGGATTTCATTCTTGCACAAGGCAGGACCAAAAGATGAAAAAGAACAGCGAGTCTGGCTCAAACAAAAGTACCGTTTGGGTGGCACAACCGCAGCACTGATTGCCGAGCTGGCTGCGGGCAGAGGTAGAGAAAAGACAGATGGGGATGGGTATTTGCAGGCCGCTGTGCAGTATGTCGAGAATATGTATTCAGGAGCAAAGTCAGGGCTCCGCCCCCTGCATGACGTGCTGATTGATTTGGGTCTATCGCTGGGCGATGATGTCAAAATCAGTCCTTGCAAAACCATTGTTCCGTTTTATCGCAACCATGTTTTTGCCGAAATTAAGCCGGCAACCCGCAGTCGCATCGATTTGGGCCTTTGTCTGAGACACGCCGAAAGTCCGTTGGCCGGGCGCCTCATCGCTAGCGGCGGCCTGGCTAAAGGCGATCGCATCACGCATCGTTTTTCCATTTGCGCGTTGCAGGAAATTGACCACGAAGTAAAGCGCTGGTTGAAAATAGCCTACGAAATGGATGGTTGAACTCAGCCATGAAGCGTCAATTGTTTAATCACTATACTAAATAAGGAGAAAAAATGGACCGGTATAAACGTTATGTTTTTTTCTCGCTTGTCTTTATTTTTGCTTTTGTCGCAAATGGCAGCGCTCAAACAGAGTCGCTCATTTTGCACGCTCCGGATGGCACGGATGTTTCCATAAATCGTGATGCCTACGGTGTGCCACACATTTCTGCAAAGTCGGAGGTCGGTGTTTTTTTCGGCCAGGGTTTTGCTGTGGCGCAGGATCGGCTGGCGCAACTGGATTTGCACAGACGTGCTGCCGAGGGTAAGCTTTCAGAGTCTCTGGGAATTTTAGCGCTTTCAATGGATCAGGAGAGAAGGGCAGTAACTTACACTGATAATGAACGGCAGCAACAATTCGCCGCGCTGCCTGTGGCGTTTCAGCAGATGTTGACCGCTTACACTGCCGGCGTGAATACTTACATCGATTCAATGGGGCGAAATCCTGAAAAATACCGCCCGCTCGAATTTGTCGAATCGGATATGGAGCGCTGGACCGTTTACAAAAGCGTTGCAGTGATACAATTTTTAATCCGTATTTTTGGCCAGGTTGGTGGAGAAGAACTTGACCGTTTGATGGAGTTGCAAGACAACGGCCAGCAGTGGTTGGATGAAAACAGACCCATAAACGATGCCAATGTGCCGACAACCGTCAAAGGTGGCAATAATGGACAACCACAGAAATGGCATTATTCGGGCCTGAGCATTCGACCCGAAGTGATTCGGACTCTTGACGGCAAGGCGCAGCAATTGCGAGAGAAGTCAGCACAATTGGGTATTCCGCAAAAGTTCGGTAGCTTTGCTGCACTTATTTCAACCGGCAAATCCGCCACCGGCAATGTCATGCTGCTGGGAGCGCCGCAGATGGGTGCGCCAACTCAGGAGGAGCCTGCGGTTACACACGAAGTTGAGTTGCAGTGCCCGGCTTTTCACGTTGGGGGCATGACGGTGGCGGGCATCCCGCTGGTCATTATCGGCCACACGGAAACGCATGCCTGGACCATGACAAGTGGCATTAGCGACAACAGCGATGTTTATATCGAGACAACTCAGGACGATTCTTTCGGTAAATATTTCCACGATGGCCAGTGGCTTGATTTCGAAGTTGTACAGGATACAATTCCTGTGCTGGGCATTGCAGGCGGCTTGCCGTTTACCCGGCGTCGGACCATCCACGGTCCGGTTTTCGCAGATGACCTGGCCAGTCACCAGGTTTTTTCCATGAAAATGACGTTCTGGAACCAGGAGTTGGACATGATTAATTTTGTGCTTGGTGTTATAAAGGCGAAAACTCTGGAAGAATTCGAAGCTGCCGCCGCACTCAATCCAATGTCATTTAACTTGTTTTACGCGGGTAAAGATCAGAAAATTAAGTACTGGCACATTGGCAAATATCAAGACCGAAGCGATGGGGTAGATCCCAGGCTGCCACACAACGGTGATGGCAGTGAAGAATGGGGTGGTTTTATTCCGTTCGACCAGCTTCCAAGCGCCGATGTTGGCGCGCAAGATTATTTTGTCAATTGGAATAACAAGCCGGTAGCCTGGTGGAATAACGGCGACAACATCGCCTGGACGGTGAATACCAATTTTGGCACGCGCGTGCAGGCGATGCAGGATTTCGTCGGGCCGATTAGCGAATTTACTTACGAAAATCTTAAAGATATACCGCGGCAGATTGTTGATCACGGAACCTACCAACAGGCGATTGAACTGTCACCAGCTACAATTCGTGATGAAAATGTCGTGCCGCCCGGACAAAGTGGATTTATCAGCATGCTCGGCGTGAAGAGCCCACATTTTGACGACCAATGGCCGCTGCATATCAATTGGCAATTTAAAGACATGTCTTTTGGCGAGCTTGTGACAGGTATTGATGCAGGAACAACAAGCGTTCCTAACAGTTTTGTTTTGCATCAAAATTATCCGAACCCGTTTAACCCGGAGACCACAATTGTTTATGATTTGCCGGAAACCGGCCATGTTCGTTTGCAGGTTTTTAATATTAAAGGGCAACTGGTTGCTACCTTGCAGGATGGGACACAGTTGGCGGGTACGCACAAAACTGAGTTGAATGGCGCCGCTTTGAGTACCGGTGTGTACTTTTATAAATTAACAACAGGCAGAATTTCGCGTATTGGCAAGGGCTTGCTTTTGAAGTGATTTGACGGTTTATTTTGTTGCTTTGAATGTCTTTGTTTAGAATTTTTTGCCGTAAAGTCTTAGTCTCCATTTGGAGGCCAAAACTCCCTTTTCGGTGGATATTGTGAATCAAATTGTCGGGATTGTAAAACTGAAAGGACAACGATGAGTTTTTCTGCCGCACGCATCATGGTTTTGGGTGCCGGCGCCAGCATGCAAGGCGTTTTGCATGCCCTCAAAACACAAGGCGCAGAGGTTTACGCTTACTTTACGAAAGAGAGTGGCAATTACAGTCCGGGCCTGGAAGTTGAGTCATTTGCTGCAACTGTACATCCCAATTTGTGCTCCTTGTTGAAAGACAGGGAAATCGATTTTGTTATTCCCATGTCCATTGATTGGCACACGACAGATTGGGTAGCTGAGTTTCTGGAAATGGGCATCCCCATTTTGTCGCCCACCGGCCAGGGCATGCAACTGGAACGTTCCCGTGATTTTGCCAGAGAACTGTGCGTTGAATATGACATTCCGTTCCCAAAAGCCTTTGTGGCGCAGAGTCGTTTGCAAGCAGAGCATATTCTCAATCAACATCCAGGCGGTTACGTGATCAAAAACCCTTTGTGCTCACCCCAAAGTCCGGTGCACACAATATTGTGCGAAACTGAAGAAGATACCAGAAGCTGGCTGCATCAGATCAATTACGAGGAAGGTATTTTTTTGCAGGAATTTATGGGACAAGCCGAGGCTGGGCACATTGCTTTTGTTAGCGGTGGCGAAATCTATTCGCTGATTAGCAACCAGGAATACAAGCGAGCGCATGACGGCAACATGGGTGTTATCACCGGTGCGCCGCTGGGCGGTCTGGTGGAAAAAGATCCGGGTGATAAATACGGACTTGCCCGCCAGCTCTTGCAGCCTCTTTTGCCCTGGTTCCGAGAGGTTGGGTTTCATGGACCTGTACAGGTGACAGCCATGCAGCGGGATGGCCTGTGGTATGTTTTGGAGTACAATGTTCGCATCGGCGTAACTTGTGGGCCGATTATTATGCGCCTTCTAAAGGACCCTGTTCGTGTACTCCGCGATGTGGTCAACAACCGAAAAACACAAATTGAATTTCGCGAGGAACTGAATTTTGGCTGTTCTTTGACCCTGGCCGGGTACGGTTATCCGTACAGCACAGTGCAATGCCCGTCCTTTCCGGTTCGTGTTCACGGAGAGTTTGACTGCGACGTCTGGTGGAATGACGTATCATTAAATCAAAACGGCGACTTGTATACAAGCGGTCAGCGTATTGCTGATTTGGTTGCGGTGGAAGCGACGCTTGAAAAAGCAATTGCAAAAGTATACGCCAACGTGAGTAAAATTCGCTGCACAAACAGTTATTATCGTACAGATGTTGGCCGGAGTTTGTGGCCACCGGGGACTGTCGGAAAGAGATGATTTTCTGTTCGATTAGAAAAATATAGTTTGCTTCTTCACTCTATATTACATAAATTAACCTTGAAAATTGTAATTGGAACTTTCAATATGCAAGGTTATTTGATTCCACGACGTATTCGCAATGATGTTTTAGCATATCTTGATAACTTTCCGGTTGTTGCGATTCTCGGCCCACGACAGGCAGGCAAATCTACTTTAGCCCAAAAAATTGTTCAGGATAGAAAACAGACCGTCTATCTTGATCTCGAAAAACCATCAGATTTACGGAAACTGAGTGAACCGGAAATGTTCTTCCAATCCCAGGGAGAGCGAATGATTTGTCTGGATGAGATTCAACGGACCCCGGATTTATTTACTGTTTTAAGAAGCGTTGTAGATCAAGACGGCCGCAATGGCCGGTTTTTAATACTTGGCTCGGCATCTCCGGATTTAATTAAACAAAGTTCAGAGACATTGGCAGGCCGGATAGTTTATCTTGAATTGTCACCGTTTGATTTAACCGAAATTCAGAATGGCCATGATAAAAGCCTGACTTCTCTTTGGTTAAAGGGCGGGTTCCCTCGCAGTTTTCTTGTGAAAAACAATAATATTTCAGTTGCATGGAGAGAAAATTTCATCCGTACTTTTCTGGAACGGGACATTCCGCAACATGGGTTCAAAATTCCTGCCGAATCGTTGAGAAGGCTTTGGTTGATGTGCGCCCACAATCATGGCCAACTGTTGAATGCCTCACGCCTCGGAGAATCATTGGGGGTCAGCCATTTAACGGTTCGCTCTTATATCGATTTATTCAAACAGACTTTCATGCTCAGGGTTTTGCCGCCAATGGAAGTTAATTTGAAGAAACGGCTTGTTAAATCCCCTAAAATTTATGTTCGTGACTCAGGAATTCTGCATGCTCTTCTTGAAATTGAATCATTTGATGGTCTCATCGGACACCCGGTTTATGGGGCTTCGTGGGAAGGCTTTGCGCTGGAAAATATTTTATCTTTGCTGCCACGCTGGCGCGCCGGATTTTATGGAACTTCTTCCGGGGCTGAATTAGATTTAGTGTTAGCAAGAGGGCAGCGGAAAATCGGCGTCGAATTTAAGGCGTCTAAAGCGCCTAAACTGACGAGAGGCTTTTGGAATTCTATTGATGATTTGGAATTGTCTGAAGTATGGGTTATCGCGCCAATTGAAGATGAGTATCCGATAAAAGAAAATGTTCGGGTTTCAGGCTTAATGAATTTCCTGGATTACCTTCGGTCGCTTTCTTGATCGGTTGATCTATCGAGAGGATAATTGATTAATTGAAGATGAATGCAAGTTATCGTCCGGCCTGGGTTGAAATTGATCTCAGCCGTTTGCGACAAAACTTTTCGCTTTTCCTAAAGGATAAGCCGGCTGCGCTCGGTTTCATCAGCGTTGTCAAAGATCAGGCCTACGGACACGGCATGGTGCAGATTGCAAAAGTGGCGCTTGAGTTTGGCGCTAAAAGTCTGGCGGTTGCCACTGTTGATGCCGCTATTGAGCTGCGCCAAAGTGGTATCAGTGCACCTGTCCTGGTTTTCGGAGAACGTACGACAGAAGAACTGGAATTATGTGTCGCGCAGAATCTGACCTGTTTTGTCAATGACATGGCTCAAGCTGATAATTTAAAAAAACTGGCTGTCTCTGTAGGACAAAAAATGCCTGTTCACGTAGAAGTCGACTCCGGGCTCAGCCGCTATGGCGTACGCTGGACTGAGGCCCTACCAGTTATCGAATACGTTGCCGGCCTGGAGGGCCTTGTGCTGGAAGGCGTGATGAGCCATTTCGCCATGTCTGATGAGCTGGATAAGACTTTTGCTTTGGAGCAATTGAAACGATTTAATCTTGTCCTTGCACAAATGGCTGAGCGTCAAGTCCGGGTTAAGTGTCGGCATATCTGTAATACCGGGGGGTATCTTGATCTGCCTCAGGCACATTTAGATTTTGTCAGAATCGGTATTTTGCCGTTGGGTGTTTACCCTTCCCAGGTTTGCAGACGAATCCCCGGATTGGAACCGGTACTTTCGGTTAAAACCCGTATTGTCGGCATTCGTGAGTTGCAGGTTGGGGATTACGTGGGGTATGGTATGCGCTACCTGGCCACAGAGCCGCGCCGAATTGCCGTGCTGCCAATTGGTTATGGTGATGGCTATCCGCGCGTGCGTAATCAAGGCGAAGTGCTGCTCGCAGGCAAGCGCGCACCGATTGTTGGCGGCAACGCCATGGATGCCATGATGGTGGACATTTCCAATATTCCACAAGCGAAAGTGGGGGATGAAGTTGTTTTGCAGGGCTGTCAAGGCGACGACGAAATTGACGTACACGAAATAGCCGGTTTAAAAGGCAGTGTAAGTTATGATATTCTCACCGGTTGGCGTTCACGGCTGCCGCGGTTGTACCTGAATGCCGAAAACGTGCGGTCGTGAAGAGTGTTTCCGGATGCAGGTTGCGAGAAGTGCCGCAGAATTCATCGTTCTTTCACATCCGGGCCCAGCACAAGATGCTTTATTTTAAAACTGTAAGGTGTTAGAATTGAATAACTCCGGCTGTTCTTTGCGTCTCTGCGTGAGAAGTTTTTTATGAGTAGATTTGCCTTGTAATAGATTAACCGACATAGGAAAAGATGTTGGCTTGATTCTGAATTGTAGCGAGATACAAGTAGAGATTAAACGAGAAGTTAGAGAACTGAACGACTGAATTACAGAATAAGAACTCTGAAAATCCTGTTATCCTGAGAACAAAGATAGACCGTGGCCCACGTAAATCGACCTAGAATCAAACAAAGGTAATCCCAATGAAACTCGTGTTTTCCGAATACAAGTCTGATTACCAGAATTACATATTTCCGTATGCCATTTGGGCCGTTCCGCAACCGGGAGATACGCCGGCAATGATTTTCGCGCGTGGATTCCTACCGTCTTCAAGTGATTTTGCGCGGTTCTACATGTGCCGACACCTGCGGGTTGAGCTTAGTAAATTCACCTGTTCGTCTGAAAATCGGCGTATCCTTCGCAAGTGTGATGGCATTGATTGCCGCCTGGTTCCGCGGGCAGACTTTGAATTCACGGGCGCGTGGCGGGATTTTTGTAAGAATTATGCCGACATCAAGTTTGGCAAAGATGTCATGACATATGAGCGGCTCGATGCCCTTCTGAGCTCGAAACTGGTCACGCATTTGCTGGTTTTCACTGATAGAGCCTCTGGTAAAGATGTCGGTATTGTCACCCTTTACGTCGAGGAAGAGCAGCTCGCTTATTTCTATTATTCTTTTTATGACTTGAATTACTATTCACGCAATCTTGGCATGTTTATTATGACTTCTGCAGTTGAATGTTTTGCGCAGCTTGGGAAGCAGTACATGTACCTCGGAACGTGCTATTCACGCAATGCGCTTTACAAAACGCAGTTTTCCGGCGCTGAATTTTTTAACGGATTTCGCTGGTCGGACAATTTAAATGAGTTGAAATATATTATCGAACGTGACGCCGGTACCGTCACCCAACATCTGGTAGAAACAGACGCGTTTTCCCAAAAATATTACGGTGGCAGTCTGACGAACATTCTTGAGTTCGATCAGTTTGTGCTGCCTTTTGAATAAAGGAGGTGTCTATGAAATTTCCCTCAGTTAGACTTTTGCTCCAAAATGCCGGGCAGACATTTGTTCGTTTTCCTTTTTCACTATTGAGCGCAGCGCTTGGCACAATCGTGTGTGTGGTTCTTCTGCAAGACAATGACTTTCGCCACGAACACATACTAGTAAAACTCTTGATGATCGCTGCACTTGGGCTGCCTGTTTTTACTGTTTTTAGCGTGTTTGCTGAAAAGACTGGCCGTTCAAAGTCTATGTGGTTTGCTATGCACGGAGTGGTTGTTCTTGTATTCGTAGCCTATTTTTTTTCTCTGCCGGAGTCGATTGAAAAAGCGCCAAGGCTCCATCTTATCCGCTTCATACTATTGATTGTCGGCTCGCATTTTTTAGTGGCGTTTTTGCCATACTTGGATAAAGGTGAGGTAAATGGCTTCTGGCATTTCAACAAAACGCTTTTCCTCCGTTTTTTGACATCGGTGTTCTATTCCGGGGTACTTTTCGTTGGACTGGTCATTGCGCTGCAGGCAATAGAACATTTATTTGGCCTGAAGGTTGCGGAGAAACGTTATGGCCAACTTTGGGTTGTGATGGCGGGCTTGTTCAACACGTGGTTTTTTCTGGCCGGTGTGCCGAAGGATTTTTCGCGTTTGAATTCTGCTAAAGGGTACCCAATCGGGCTTAAAGTATTTACACAATATATCCTCTTGCCTCTGGTGGTGCTTTATCTTGCAATTTTATATACTTACGAAGCAAAGATTGCTTTAAGTTGGAACTGGCCTAAAGGCTGGGTTGCGCAGTTGGTACTTTGGTTTTCTGTGACTGGCATTTTTTCTCTGCTGTTGGTTCATCCGGTGAAAGACAGCAAGGAAAACCGCTGGGTCCGCACGTTTTCAACATGGTTTTTTCGCGTCCTCATCCCGTTGATTGCTATGTTGCTATTGGCTATTTTCCGTCGGATTTCCGACTACGGCATTACAGAAAATCGCTATTTTGTTTTGGTGCAGGCAATTGCTCTGACAGTGGTGGTGCTCTATTTTGTTTTCAGTAAATCCCGGGATATTCGAATCATTCCGATTATTCTTTGCTTTCTGGCTTATTTTTCGACCTTCGGTCCCTGGGGCGCTTTTGCAGTGTCAAAAGCCAGCCAGAAAGACAGGCTGCAAACGATACTGACTGAGCACAACATTCTCGTGAATGGTAGAGTGCAAAAAGCGCCGGCCGAGGTTCCTTTTGCGGACAGTCGAAATATCAGCAACATCGTGACTTATCTTGTCGATGCACATGGCATTGAGTCGATTCAGCCCTGGTTTGTTAATGATTTACAGGTTGCGAAAGAAGAAACGACTGCTTATGACCTGAGGCAGCAGAGGCTCAGTGACATCGTTGCATTGATGGGGCTTTCCTATGTTGATCACTTTCAGACAAGTCCAGATAGTTCGTTTCATTTTAATGCTGAAGCAAACGAGCCTTTGGTGATTTCTGGGTATGACTATTTGGTTCAGAATGTTTACCTTGGGAAAGAGGGGCAGACACCCACTTTTAAAATTGGCAGGAAGGTGCTTGTCGTTTCCCTCGATCTGAAAACTGCATCACTACAACTTGATATTCAGGGCTCTATTGCGGGAAGCACAGAGATTCCGCTTGAAGATGTGATGGTTGATCTGATTTCCCGCTATGAGCGGGGCGTTGTTCCGTCGCAAAATTTGACATTCAGCCGGGTTGTCTCCGGGCATGAAGTTAAAGTTTTAATCACCAATCTTTCCGGCCTGATAAAAGCGGATGGCGTTCATTTGAACGATCTGAAATGCCGCTTGCTAGTTAAGAATCGCAATTGATTTTCTGAAATATACATGGAAGTACATGGTTCAGATGTGTTTTATTGAAAATAAATACGTATTGTTGCAACGACCAATTCAAAGGTTTGATCTCGCGGATAACCGCTTTGTTTTTTATTTCTTATGGGTGAAGCCGGAGTTTGAACCAACCAACCCTTTTTTTGAAATTTTGTAGAGTATTCTTCCAATCAAAATATGAACAATATATTTTTCTCTTTCAGTGTTTTAGTCTCACTTGTATTTTGTCAGTCGAATATAATTTTTGCCCAAAGCGCCAATGTGCCGATCGAACACTGGGTTTACCGGTTTGTCGATCGATTGGAGACGAAAGGTCTGTTCATGCGTGCGGAGTTTCACACGCGCCCATTTCCGCGTTTGGCTGTAGCTAAAATGCTGCAACAGGCGGCCAAAGTCGAGCAGGCTGGGCAGTTGACCTTTGAAGAAGTCGGGTTGTTGCGGCAACTCGAAGGGGAATTTCACGATGAGCTTGCTGAGCTGGACCCCGGCTTTCAGCTAGAAAAAGTTGAGCCGGAGCGACATTTGTATGCCTTGCGGACCGATGATTTGCGTTTCCTTTTCGATGGGTTCATCGATCAGCGTTTTCGTTTTAATTCAAAGAAACGCATCGAGCGGGGTGTTTCGAAATCAAGTACATCCTGGGGCGTACAGGCCCGGGTTAAACTGCATAATAGCATGGTGATCGATGTTGAGGGCCGCGGCTTTATTCTAAGTGACATCGACAGTCTGAGCAACACCGCTTTTGATCCGTCCGCGGGTCTGCCGGTCACTGAAAAAGCACTGGTGGATATTACGGTCACCGACAACGTGCGTTCCGTTCTCAAATTTAATTTACCCTGGTTTGACCTGGAGTTGGGGCGTGACTTGCTTGAATGGGGCCCGGGATTTCGTGGCAATCTACTGGTGTCACGCAATTCAAACTATTATGATCTTATCAAAACAACATTCCGTTACAAAAAAATCAGGCTTATTTACGCCCACACTTTCCTGAATTCTAACAGATCAAAATATCTGGTGGCTCACCGGCTGGAATTTCAACCGGTTGAGAATTTGTTGATTTCGGTTTCTGAGTCCGTTGTTTACGGCGGGCGCGATGTTGAGCCACTCTATTTGAACCCGTTTGTTCCAATGATAATATCAGAGCGGCATCTCGGCAATCAGGACAATAATCTGATGGCCTTTGATGGCTCTTATTATTTGCGTAATTTGCGAATGAAACTTTACGGCGAAATCTTGTTTGATGATTTCAGTTTTGCCAAGGATATTTTTCGAAGCTGGGGCAACAAATGGGGAATACTATTGGGAGGCTACTGGGTCGATCCGTTTGGTATACAAAACACGGATTTTCGTGTTGAAGCTGTTCGATTGCAACCATTTGTCTATTCGCATCGGAAGTTGCAGAACACTTACTCGAATTACAATAACGCGATTGGGCACTGGCTTGGACCTGATGCCGATGATTTATATTTTGGTTTGGAGCATCGTCTGCACAAAAATTTAAAAGTCGGGATTTCCTGGGAGCAGCGTAGACGCGCACAAAATGACTTTACCAAAGGCGCTCGTCCCGTAGATGGCCGGATAAAATTTCTCGACGGTGTTGTTGAGAAAAATCGTTTCTATGGTGTTATACTAGAGTGGCAGGTGTTACGTGATTTGTTTGTGAATGCAAATTATAATTTTATTCAGACACAAAATCTGCATCGCAAGGAAGGAAATTCACAAAAAAGTCACCGCCTGCTTTTGAACATAGGGTTGAACTACTAGCAGCCTGGTTTCCTTACTTCATAAATTGCCGATATTTTTTTCTGATATGTTCCGGGTAGACGCCTTCTCCGCTTAACCGCTGGATAGAAATGATGCGGTCTTCTTCAAGGTTGATATGGATTTTGTATTGCTGGTTTTCCACATTTTCGACCAAAATGGCCTGGCGATTGGGTGTGAAGAATTCTATTTTCAGTTTGTCCGGGTCCAGACCAAATTTTTTGGCCATTTCAATAAGGTGTTTTTTGAACTTCTTGTAGTGCGTCAACTCAAATTCCATCAGACATTTCCTTCCGGTAAGGATTAGGCGAGTCCGTCATGGCTCTCTGTATTGACTGTATCCACTTTGTTGGACGATTGCAGAATATTAAATTGAATGTACAGGGAAGCAGTGCAAGAAGCAAAATAACAAGAAAAAGGCATGTGAAATAATACGGTTTTGTAGCAAAAAAGTCAACACTAAAATCGCTATTTTTGTCGAAAACAGCAAGATAGTAGCGTTATGTGCTGTTTATTAAAGTTTTCCCAGATTTTCCTCGAACCGGCGAATTGTCTCTTCAATATTTTCAGCCTTTAGTATTGCACTTATGGCGGCAACACCGTAAGCGCCGTGCTCTAAACACTGTTTGGCACCTTTCGGTCCAATACCGCCGACGGCAAAAACCGGGAGGGCGGTTGACTTTGTTACGGTCTCAAGCTTGGCCAGACCTTGCGGCCGGCCATAGTTTATTTTTGCAGGTGTTGAAAAAACAGGGCCGAACAAAATAAAGTCGCACTGCTGTAAGGTTGCTTGTTCAACCTCAGCAAGCGAATGGGTGGAAACGCCAATTAAACTCTGTTTTTTTAGAACAGTCCTGGTTGCAGATATAGGCAGGCTTGTTGCAGTTAGCTGCACGCCACACGCTGAAATGGCTCTGGCAATATCTACTCTGTCATTGACGAAAAGACGGACTTTTTCGGGAGGGCACAATGAACGCAATTCCTTGGCAAAGTTATAAAGTTGCCTGCTGGCCAGATCTTTTTCTCTTAGTTGAATTGCCTTGACGCCGGCGCTTTGGGCCTGTTTCAGAACATCGACCAATTGACGCTTGTTGCACAAATGCCGATCTGTAATCAGGTATAATTTGAAATCAACTTTGCACATATTCGTACTTGAGAGTGAACAGGCTCAATTTTCATCCATTGCTTTGCCGAACCGGTCGATTGTTATCACGGAATCACCGGGACCTATTTATCGCCTAAACGAACAACGCCTTCCAGCGGGCTTGAGGCTGTAGCGTAAAGCTTTTTTTCTATGCGCCCTGCCTGGTATGCAAGCCTGCCGGCCTCAACGGCTTTGCGCATGGCTTCTGCCATTTTTACCGGGTCTTTTGCACCGGCAATAGCAGTGTTCAGGAGCACTGCATCGCAGCCTAATTCCATAGCAATTGCTGCATCGGAGGCTGTGCCGACACCAGCATCAACAATAACCGGGATGCTGATTTGCTCCAATATTATCCTGAGATTATACGGATTGCGAATGCCGAGGCCAGACCCGATTGGAGCGCCTAACGGCATAACCGCAGCGCAGCCAATGTCCTGAAGCTTCTTGCAGAGCACAACGTCGTCGCTGGTGTATGGTAAAACGATAAAGTCTTGTTTTGTCAGTTCGCGGGCAGCTTCTAACAAAGCTTCGTTATCTGGGAAAAGCGTTTTTTCATCCCCAAGCACTTCCAGTTTTACCAGATTGGTGTTCAGCGCTTCACGGGCAAGCTCGCAAGTGAGAATGGCATCCCTGGCATTATAACATCCTGCTGTGTTGGGAAGCAGTTCAATCTTGCTCTTATCAATGTGGTCGAGGAGTGATTCCCCTGACTTGTCATTAAGGTCAATCCGGCGAATGGCCACCGTTACCATTTGCGTGCCACTTACTTCATGGGCGCGTTTCATTGTTTGATTGTCCGGATATTTCCCCGTTCCAAGAATGAGGCGGGAGGTGTAGGTCTTGTTACCTATTTTCACGGATGAGTCCATTGGTATAGCTGCTCCTGGCGCGATAGATTTGTTCATCACAAATCAGGTTAATAATTTAATTTGAATTATTTTCGAACCCCACATGATGTGCACGACTAGAGATTGTTTTCTTGTTTTTTTTTGAGAAGCGGCAAAGGTTTGAGGGGGAAATCATATTGGTCGAGCTGCAACTGACTGTAAGTAATTATTCGGCTGTGTTGTCTGAAAGATAGTCGTTTCTAACCCCCGGCGGTTGCGTGGATGACCTCTATCTTGTCCCCATCTTCCAGGTATGTGCTAGCAAATGTCTGCCTGGAAAGCACAGAATGATTGAGCGCAACCGCAATGCCATTGTCTCTGCGAATGCTTAGATCTGTGAGCACTTTTTCCACGTTGGGCTTGGCGTCGTATTCGTGAATTTTGCCGTTGATGGTGATGCTAATCATGCGCTGTTTCCGTAAAATCCTTATGAATATAAAGAGAAATCGTTCCCGATGCAAGAGTTTATTGCTGCAACAAAAACTTGTTTCTGCGACGAGAATATCGGCTATTCCTAATCATAGATCAGCAATATGCTTGCCGTTCATTGGCTAGCTGTATGAGGGTAGACAACGTTGATTAAATCTGCTCAATGTCAAAAAAGTTACCCATTTGGATATTTTGCAAGTAATATCCTTATTACTAGCCTGCATTATTCAGGTAAATGTCTTTTTATGAACGTTGGTTTAGTGGTTTTAGAAAATGAGCTGTTTATTTAGTGCTATGAGTTCGGGAAAGTTCTTGTTGGGGTGGGACTGGACTAATTTTGATTATGGCCATGAAAAAGCTCGCCAAATCATAACGAGCTTTTTCTTATTGGAGGTGATGGGTTCCCGGATAACCCCAAGCTTGTGGGCTGAAATGACAAAGACGAGCGTTTTTGGTCAATTAACAATTAATTTATCGAACGGGTGGATTACACAGAAGCAGGCAGCTTTTGTTTAGGTTTCAACAATTATTTAAAAAAGTTTAAACTCACTATAAAACTGTTATACAAAAGAGGCCCTTGCGGTCAGCCTGAATAGTCGATGCAATTAGAAGATTTTCAAATTGGCAGTCTCGTTTTTCAAGACGTCTTGGGGAAAACCCATAACGCCCGCCGCCGAAATACGGGTGAATCTGTTCATTTAAAGATCCTCCATCCAACACACAACAAAATTCCACATTTTTCCGAAACGTTCAAAGGCAACCTGGCAACTGCAACACTGGAGAATCATCATGTTGCGCGAGTGCTTGCCTATGAGGAGGGTGGATATTCGAATTTTGTCGTTTCTGAGGTAGCCGATTTGGTCCCACTGGAAGTTCTGCTTTCTGAGGGTATTTCACTATCTATAATAGAATACACCGCATTTATTCACAAAGTCGCCTCTGCGATTCGTTCCGTTCATATTGACGGGAAAGTGCATGGGGCTTTGTCGCCTCAAACGATTTTCACCGACCGAAAGCTTGGACAGGTGCAGATCGGCAGTTGGGGTTTCGAGGATGTGTTCCGCCTGCTTCTTGCGCACCAAGCTGAAGAGTTGCGGCCGGTGCTGCCGTATCTTTCGCCGGAAATGACCACCCATAGTGTCAGGCTGCAACGACAAAGTGATATTTATTCTATGGGTGTGCTTTATTATCGCCTACTTGTTGGCAATACGCCATGGCAGGGAACGGATTTAGGTAAGTTTTATCACAGTGGGGAGAGGCTTCCAGTCATTCCACCGAGCTTACAGAGACTTGAAATTCCTGAATTGCTCGATACGGTGATCCAGAATGCACTTGAATTGGATGTGGCTTGCCGTTGTCCCAATATGAGCATGTTTATTAAAAGCCTTAGTGAGGCCAGGACTGATTTGCTTGCTTCTTTTACGCCAACGTCGTCTTTCCTTTTTGAGGCTGAGCCCGTTGGCGGTAAATATGAGGAAATCATCGACACGGTGGAGAAAAATGGCGAGGCGAAGCCGGCGGTGAGTTCAAATCGAGTTGAACCACACTTGACTGATGATATTGTTGATGCCCCTGCTCAAGTTAGCGCTGCAGAGTTGCCTCCGTCTTCTCATGATGAATTCGAGAAGAAGACGGGTGGCAACGCGACTAACAATGGCCACTCATCTGAACAGGGTAGTGACTATAAGCAGCAGTTATTAGCGCACGAGGGGGATTTTTTCGCTGATTTGTCCAACCCGCCTTCGTCTGAGCCGGAGCCACCAGCAGCCGAAGTGACGAAGGGGCCGGATGCAAAGACTGCCGGGAATGGTCAAGCGGCTTCCGGTACGATTACATTGGAGTCACTGGACTTAATGGTGGATCAATCCCCGCTGCCTGGGCCGCAAAAAACTGAACTAAAGCAGTTAGAAGTCAAGCAAGAAGGTGATGCTGCGGAGATCTCTGCAAATCGTCCGTTTACAAACTTGCAGGCAGAAGAATTTGATGATGGTGGCGCTGTGAAAGCTCCGATTGCATCTAGCGCGCAGTATGGCAACAGACCAGTGCAACGCTCGACCCCTATTCCCATTAGACAGCCGGTGCCTGGAAACATAAACCGGCCGGATCAAAATATTGCACCACAAGCGCCGCCGCAGACTTACCATGACAACGATGTCTCTTTTTTAGATGAGGAGGATTTTGACGAGCGCACGGCGACACAAACCCAGGATTTCGCGACAACGAACACGGTTGATTTAAAGCGTGTCCATTCGGGCTGGTCCGTTAATGGGCTGTTTAAGACCGCTGCCTTAACGGTTTTGCCGTTAACTTTTCTGTTATTGATTGTCATCTATGCATTTAATCTAAAGCTTGAGGTCCCCGGGGGTGCTTTCTGGCAGAGTTGGGTAAGCAGCCAACCGGTTGAGTCTATTGCACGTCGTGCTGAGTCGCCTCTGCAGAAAAAGTCGGCTGCTGTCAAACGGCGCTCACCAAACGTCGCGAAAGGTACAACGCAATCCGCCACCAGGCAGCGTTCAGGCTCAAAGCCCGTGAATTCGCAGAACAAGGCCATACTCAAAAAGGGTCAGTCACAGCCTGTACGCCAGGTTGTACAGAAGAGGCAAAGGAACCTCGCCAATGGCCGGGCCATTCAGAAAAATCAAATTTTGCCTTCAGCCCAGGCGGTCAACGCAACAGTATTGGATATCAATGTAGTGATAGCGTCTGGCGATGTTGCCCAGATCGCTGATGTCTATTTGGATGGCCGTTTGCTTGGTTCAACGAACGGAAGGGGTAGAATTGACATCTTGAATCTGAAACCCAATCGCGGGTATTTGTTGAAGGTGAAAAAGGCGGGGTTTAAGATGTGGGCGCGCGAAGTCTCTTTTCCGGCAGGAGGCCGCAGATCATTGTCGGTGCAGCTTGAACCTGTAACGCAGGTTCAGAAGTCTGTGCCGGCGAAAGTGGTGACCGCAGATAGAAATAATGTTCTTGAAAAGAATATCGGACCGCAAAAAATGAAGCCGTTGTCAAAGCAAGCGAGCCGCAAAACCACCAGTAAAACTGTGGGTGATCGGAATTCTCAAGCGGCTTATGGCATTGTTGATATTGTTCTGGACAATGTTGAAAGATTAAATGATGTTTATATTTATGTTAATGGCGCTTTGTGGAACGGGCAAAATTACACTGCCCCGGCCCAAGTTCAGCTTCCAGCAGGCACATACATGATTGAGATCCGAAAAGAAGGTTATTTTTCTGCACCGGCTTCGCGTTCTGTTAACATTCTTAACGGTGAAACAGAGACATTGCATTTTATTTTAACAGCTCAATAGAAATGGCACCGTCGGAATCCACTTGACATAGTAGATTTATATATCTATATTAGTCCCGATTTGGTTAATTTACACTGCTTTAACATTGGACCCCTATCTGGAGGAGGATAGGGGTTTTTGTTATTCCACACAGAGGAAATTGAATAGATGGCAAAGGGCATTACAAAACGTTCTGTTGATTATTCCCGCTGGTACCTGGATGTAATAGCCGCGGCACAGATGGCAGACTATGGGCCGGTCAAGGGGTGCATGGTTATCCGCCCGACCGGGTATGCGATATGGGAAGCCATGCAGAGTGAGCTGGATGCGATGTTCAAGGAAACAGGGCATGTCAACGCCTATTTTCCTCTTCTTATCCCGGAAAGTTTTTTGCAAAAAGAGGCCGAGCACGTTGAAGGGTTTGCACCGGAGTGTGCAGTGGTTACGCACGGCGGCGGCAAAAAACTTGAAGAGAGAGTTGTGATCAGGCCGACTTCGGAAACGGTAATTTGGTCGATGTATAAAAACTGGATTCAATCTTATCGTGATCTGCCTCTGCTCATTAACCAATGGGCAAACGTGGTTCGCTGGGAGATGCGTACAAGATTGTTTCTGCGTACAATGGAGTTTTTGTGGCAGGAAGGTCACACTGCTCATGCAACCTATGACGAGGCTGAAGAAGAGACGCTAAAGATCCTCGGCATTTACAAGAATTTTGCCGAGGAATATATGGCCATGCCGGTGCTCACTGGCCTCAAAACCGAGAAAGAACGTTTTGCCGGTGCCGTGAAAACATACGCCATTGAAGCGATGATGCAGGATCGGCGTGCTTTGCAGGCTGGAACTTCACATAATCTTGGGCAGAATTTTGCCAAAGCATTTGATGTTACCTTTCAGACAGAAAATGGTAAGTTGGAACATGTTTGGGCTACCAGTTGGGGTGTTTCCACCCGGCTGATTGGTGGCCTTATTATGACCCACAGCGATGATAATGGATTGGTTGTGCCGCCAAGACTTGCACCTGTGCAGGTAGCGATTGTTCCTATCTGGCGAAGCGATGACGAAAAAACAGCCGTGCTGGAGCGGTTGCATGCGATTACTGCCGATTGGCAGGGCAAGATTCGCTTTAAGTTGGATGATCGCGATAACTATCGCCCTGGCTGGAAGTTCAATGAATGGGAAAAACAAGGCGTGCCTATTCGACTGGAGATGGGGCCGAAGGATTTGGCGAGCGAGGAACTGGTTATGGTTAAACGCCACTCCGGAGAAAAGGAACGCATTCCACAAAGTGCGGTTTATGAAAAAGTAAATGAAGCCCTTGAACAGGTACAACAAGAGCTTTTCGAGCGTGCGCTTGCTCACCGTGAAAAAAATTCACATTATGTGGATAGCTACAGTGAGTTGAAGGAGCGGCTCAAGGATGAAGGCGGATTCTACTATGTTCACTGGAATGGTAAGCGCGAAAGCGAGGACAAACTCCAGGAAGAAACCAAGGCCACAATCCGTGTCATTCCTTCTGACCAACCAGAAGAGAACGGACAGTGTATTTTCACCGGCGAAGCTTCCAGTCGCAGGGTTGTTGTGGCAAAGGCATATTAATGGGACGAAAGAAGTTTGTTGTTGAGCATTGATTTTTCATCTTTGGCAGTTCTCCATTCTGAGTTCATCACATCTTTTGGCACATCGCAACGATGAGTACCTCAATCGAAAAAAACGTTTTTAAATCGGGCTATGTAGCCATTGTTGGCCGGCCGAATGTCGGCAAGTCAACGCTGCTGAATAATCTACTTCAGTTTAAATTGTCGTCAGTGACGCGCAAACCGCAAACGACCCGGCATCAAATTCGTGGTATTTTGCACGGTGATAACTATCAGGTCGTATTTGTAGATACGCCGGGCCTGTTGCAGCCAAAATACAAGCTGCAGGAAGCCATGCTCCGCGTTGCCCACAGAGCTTTGGCTGAAGCTGATTTGGTGCTTTTTATGGTGGAGGCCAGCGCCAAGCCCGATGCCACAGACTTGAAGCATCTTGATGAGATCGTCAAGCTGACACCGCGTTTGCTTCTTGTCATCAACAAGATCGACATGATTCACAAAGAAGCCATCCTGCCGCTGATGCAATTTTTTCATGAGAGCAAAAATATAGAGACAATTTTGCCGGTGTCAGCGCTCAAGTCTGACGGTCTGGACAGTTTGACCAAAGAAATTGTCGCGGCTTTGCCGGTAGGGGTTCCTTATTACAGCAAAGACCAAATCACCGATCATCCTGAGCGTTTTCTTGTCGCAGAAATCATTCGCGAAAAGATATTCCTCAGATATGGTGATGAAATCCCTTATTCGACAACCGTTTCAATTGAAGAATTCAAAGAGCGTGGCAAGCATAAGGACTATGTTCGAGCCTCAATTTACGTTGAACGCAGCAGTCAGAAGGGCATCCTGATTGGGAAAAATGGGGCGGCCCTGAAAGAAATTGGGCTCCTCGCCCGTAAGGATATTGAGGAACTAATTGGTCGCAGTGTCTATCTCGATCTGTGGGTGCGGGTTAAGGAAAAATGGCGGCAAAATGAGCTGATGTTAAAGGACTTTGGCTACTATAAGTGAGAGATGGCCGGCAGGAGTTGCATCATAAATAAACGGCAGGTCGCAATTCTCAAAATTATTGCTCTTGTTTCTTGGGTTCGCACATAAGTTGATTTTTCGACTTTCACAATTCCGCCTTAGGACACGGATAAAATGGTCTTGCAAGCTAAGCGCATAAACAAAAAAAATATGCTTATATCGCTGTTGTTATTGTTTTCAGTCCCTCTGGTAAATTGTAAGGCACCACTCCCCAGATTGGGAATGAGCCGTCAGCCTGTCGTGCGGGTCGGCATTGTTGAACAGCGCACAAGGGTAGATTTTGCAGTGGGTAAACCGGTTGCCTTCCGTCGTGCGAACGGTGGGTATGCGCTGCGCAATGCACAAAAAGGACGCTGGAAGGTGGAGGCGTTCAACACAGTATCGGCAGAAGTTGAATATCGATTGGTTGTTAGCACATCCAAGAACCGTTTTTCCGCTGAAGAGAGCAGAGACTCGGTTATGGATAAAGGTGTGGATGTTGTGGTGAAAAAGCGGGAGCTCAACACCCCACTGTCTATTTCTTATGCACATGATGCAGTATATCAGGTTTTGTTGAGTAAGAAGTTTAAGTCTGAAGCTGAAGCAAGGGCCCATCAGAGTAAAATTGCAGACAAAACCGTTACAGAGCTGGCTGCGCTGCCCATGGTGCAGGCTCGTGGGTTGCTTCGTTTCACGAATATAAACACGGGCCAAAGTTTTGAATCCCGGCAGCCAATCCGAATTCAAATGATGGAAGTTGAAATCGCTGACGTCGATGTTGGCAGCGGCTTCCACTGGGAAAGCAGTGAGACACGTCGTTATGACGGTATTATTGAATTTGTCCTCGATCATGCGGGAAAGGTTACCGTTGTAAACCATTTGCAGTTGGAACATTACATAAAAGGTGTTGTGCCATCTGAAATGCCTGCAAGTTTCCCGGTCGAGGCGTTGAAAGCGCAAGCAGTCACTGCCCGGGTTGAGGCGTTGGCTAAAGTAGGGCTGAGGCATCCTCAGGATTTGTTCGACCTTTGCGATGACGTCCATTGCCAGGTGTTTAGCGGCCTGTCCAAAAGGGCTGAGGTCACGGATCGTGTTGTCGAAAGCACACGTGGGATTTTTATGATTTATCGTAACAAATTTGCCGAGGCTTTTTATGCCGGCCTTTGTGGAGGGCACACTGAAAACAATGACAATGTTTGGATGATGAGTCCCGAGCCATATTTGCGAGGTGGGTTGGATATGTCCGGCAAATCACTTCGTACATCCCTGACACGTGAAAACAACGTCAAAAAATGGATTGATAGTAAGCCCGATGTTTATTGCAATGCGAACCGTAAAGACATCCCGAAATCAGTGAACTACGGCAAACGTTACTTCCGGTGGCAGGTTGAATATTCACGCGAGGAACTTGAAAAGATAATTCGTGAAAAAACCGGTGAGGAATTCGGCGATTTACTCAATCTGAAACCCATAAAGCGCGGTGTCTCCGGGCGTTTGATCGAACTGGAAATTATTGGCAGTAGGCGGCATTTCCGAATTGGTAAGGAGTTGGCGATTCGCCAGGCCCTTTCTAATCGTACGCTGTACAGCGCATGTTTTTATGTGGAAAAAATAGGTTCGCAACGCGGACGGCCTGCAAAGTTTCTTCTCAAGGGTGCGGGCTGGGGGCACGGTGTAGGCATGTGTCAGGTTGGGGCTGCTGTAATGGGGCACCGCGGCAAGAAATATGATCAAATATTAACGCATTATTATAAAGGTGTTTTTCTTGAAAAACTCTATAGGTAGGGTTTTATTATTTGACCTTTTAGCACGATATACTAATAGGTATTGACAAAGTCTGTCGCTCCTGCGTACTCCGGAGCCGGAATGGACGAATTATTCGAGTCTTTGTCATACTTGAATCCGACCCGTTCAGCACATGCCTTCATTTGGCTGTAAATGTAGTTGAGTTTGCCGGAGCCGCATTGACGGCGCTTCATCATGTTTCATATTTAGCTTGATTGTATTGCATTATTTATTTATTTTTATCGAAGGGCGCTGGTGAAAAGAAATGCCGTGCCCAAAATTGCGGAGAAAACAAGATGTTGATCGCGGTTCGAGTCGACAGAGTAACACTGGACGCACATACCAACAGATTTGTTGTTATACTTAGAGACGATGTACATAATCGCTGGTTACCGATTGTTGTTGGCAACACGGAAGCACAAGCAATTGCGCTTCAGCTCGAAAACGTGGCCCCACCGAGACCGCTTACGCATGACCTCATAAAAAATCTTATAGAATCAATCGAAGCGAAGATTTCCAGGGTGATCGTGAATGATCTGCGGGAAAATACTTACTATGCTCTGATCAGCTTGAAACTTAACGGAATCAACACTGAAATCGATGCTCGCCCGAGCGATGCCATAGCGCTTGCTTTGAGAACACACGCTCCCATTTTCGTTTCTGAAGATGTGATGGAGCGCGCCTCCGTTACTGATAAAGAAACTGAAGGTGAAAAAGGTGAGGCCACGACAGCGCCCATGCCTATGAACGATCTTGACCGGCTGCAGTTAGATATGCAAAAAGCAATCTCCGATGAACGTTACGAAGATGCAGCCAGGCTGCGTGATAAAATTAACAACCTGAAGAACACATAATTTTTGTAATAGATGTTTAATTTGAAAAGGCAGAGCCTCATAGTAATGCTTGAATTATAATGAATTGCTTTGTCACTTTGTTCAGGCCGGGTAGTTACCGTTTACAATCCAATAAATTATTATATTTCCCCCGTTACACTGAGTTTCTGTTTTCCCGTCAAACTTATTCCCGGCGTTTGAGATTTACTTAAGTCTTCATATCCTGTATCTGGGTGCCTGTCACTACATAGCACGGATTCAATTTTTCCCGGAAAGCTTTAGAAACATTCACCTTCAACCAACGGAAAAGGATTAACAATGCATTTGTCAAGCATCGACTGGCTCATCATAATTGCATATATGCTATTTGCGCTCGGTGTTGGTGTGTATTTTTCCCGCAAGGCAGGCAAGAGCATTAATGAGTTTTTTGTTTCCGGGCGTAACCTTCCGTGGTGGATCGCCGGCACATCGATGGTGGCGACCACTTTCGCCGTGGATACACCGTTGTTTGTGGCGGGTGTTGTGGCAAGGGAAGGAATTGCCGGAAATTGGCTTTGGTGGAATGTCGCTGCTACGCACGTTATGGCGACTCTGTTTTTCTCCAAACTCTGGCACCGTGCCGGTATCATTACCGATCTGGAATTGCTTGAAATTCGTTACTCAGGTAAACCTGCCAGAATATTGCGGGGATTCCGGGCTCTTTGGGAGGGTATTTTACTCAATTGTATTATTATGGGTTGGGTGATGCTGGCCATGATCAAAGTCACAGGTGTTTTTGTGGATTGGCCAAAATGGAATGTGCTTTTGGTTTTGCTCAGCATCGCCTTTACCTATTCTGTGTTGTCCGGTTTCTGGGGTGTGGTCATGACGGATGTTATTCAGTTTATCATCGCAATGGCTTCAGCAGTGGTGTTGGCTGTCATTGTTGTGAATGAAAACGGAGGTATTGCCACCATTAAACTGAAACTGCATGAAATTTACGCTGATAAAACCGACCAGGTTCTCAGTTTTGTCCCGGAACTGGGATCGACTTTTTTGCCCGTCACAACATTTATTGCATTTATCACCGTGAACTGGTGGGCTGCGAAAACCGCAGATGGCGGTGGCTATCTTGCTCAACGGATGTTTTCTACCAAAAACGAAAAACACTCTTTTCTTGCTACGCTTTGGTTTACGATTGCAAACTACTGTCTTCGCCCCTGGCCGTGGATTTTGGTGGGGCTTGTGGCGTTGATTGTTTATCCCAATTTGGACGATCCCGAGCTGGCTTACCCAATGATGGTGCTGAAATATTTGCCCAGCGGTTTGCTCGGTTTAATGCTGGTTTCCTTTCTGGCTGCTTTCATGTCGACTATTGATACGCAAGTTAACTGGGGAACCTCCATTATTGTAAATGATTTTTACAAGGCATTTATACGCACCGATGGATCTGATAAGCACTATGTACAGGTTTCGAGAGTCGTAACTTTTCTGATGTTGGCGCTCGGCACATGCACGACCATGTTGATGACTTCAATTAAAGGAGGGTGGGAGCTTTTTTACGGGATGTCCGCCGGAATTGGTGGTGTTTATATCGCGCGTTGGTTTTGGTGGCGTGTAAATGCATGGTCCGAGATTTCAGCCTGGCTATCTGCGGCGTTGGCTTATTTCACGCTCTATTTTATTCATCAGAGTCAACCCACGGAATTTTACTCTGTTTATGGTTGGCGTTTGATCATTGTTACCGGGTTCTCCACTGTTTGCTGGTTGACCGCTACATTTCTCACCGCACCGGTTGCAGAGAAGAAGTTGATTACTTTCTATGAAAAAGTTAAGCCGGGCTCGCCATTCTGGAAGCCCATTGCTGCGAAGGCAAAGGTGGGACACGTTGCAATGTATGGCTTCAAGGATCTGTTGTCCTGGCTGGCCGGTATCATTGCAGTTTATGCCTTCCTGTTTGGAATCGGAAAAATAGTGCTTGGCTTTCCGGGAACAGGTTTAATTTATCTGTTAGTCGGCGGCCTTGCCGGGGCCTGGGGTTTTCGCTTGCTGTCGAAAGACATTGTCACGGAGTAAAGGCATTGTGTCTACCTCTTTTTAGTGCAAGGCAGCCAATTTATTGTTATGAACGGGCTTTTCAAGCCCATGAAATTATTTTAATTTAACGAGATATAAATTTTTGAAAAAGAATATTCTAAAAAAAGTTCAGGGTCTCCTGGATACTTATCCACATCGCACTTTCAAGCCGAAGGAAATGGCCCGAAAACTCGGCGTCACAAAAGCGGAATACCAGGATTTTCGCGACTTGATAAAACAGGCGGCTCGTGAGGGGAAAATTGCCAAACATCGCGGCAACAATTTTGGCGCGACTAATCAGACAACTATGGCTGAAGGTGAGCTTCACGTAAAAACGCAAGGGTATGGGTTTTTAATTACCGAAGACGGCGAGGAAGACGTTTTTATCAGTCAAAGAAATATGGGTACGGCTTTGAATAAGGACATTGTCCTGGTTCAGCTTTACGCACAATCCAGGGGGAAAAGCCATGAAGGTCGGGTGGTTGAGGTTGTGAAACGAGCCCGCCAACAAATGGTTGGCACTTACCAGAAAAGTCGCAACTATGGGCATGTTGTGCCGGACGACATAAAAATGCAGCGCGATATTTTTGTTCCGGAGGGCATGGATTTGAAGGCAAAGTCCGGGCATAAAGTCGTCGTAAAATTAACATTTTGGGAAGACGAGCGCAGCAACCCTGAAGGGGAAATTGTTGAAGTTCTCGGTTTTCCGGACGACCCGGGAGTGGATGTCATGTCCGTGATTAAGGCGTTTGATTTACCGACGAGTTTTCCGCAGGAAGTGGAAGAAGAGGCAGGTGCCATTTCCGAGAAAATTCCGGCCAAAGAAATTGCACGCCGTCTTGACCTGCGCGATGATATTTGTATTACCATTGACCCGGATGATGCCAAAGATTTCGATGATGCTGTTTCGCTGCGGCAACTCAAAAACGGCAACTGGGAGCTGGGCGTGCATATCGCTGATGTCAGTTATTACGCAACCCCCGGCACAAAACTCGATCGAGAGGCGCTCAGGCGGGGAACATCTGTCTATTTGGTTGATCAGGTTGTGCCCATGTTGCCGGAGAAACTTAGCAACCATATTTGCAGTTTACGTCCAGAAGTAGATCGCCTGACATTTAGTTGCATTATGGAAGTGACACCCGGGGGCCGTGTTGCCGGTTATAAAATAGCGGAAACCGTCATTCACAGCAAGCGCCGGTTTACTTATGAAGAGGTGCAAACCATCATTGATGGCGGCGGCGAAGATTTGCCATTTACCAGTGAAGTCAAGGCCATGCATAAGCTCAGCAAAATATTTATTAAGAAGCGAGCACAGCTTGGTAGCCTCGATTTTAACTTGCCGGAGGTCAAGGTTGAGCTCGACAAGGAAGGTGTTCCCATCGCCATTAAAAAACGTGAGCGATTGGACAGTCATCGCCTGGTCGAAGAATTTATGTTGCTGGCAAATCAAACCGTTACGGAGCACGTAACGCTCAAACTCGGCGAAAAAGGCAGAGTGCCGCCATTTATTTTTCGTATACATGAAGAACCAACGCATGAAAAAATAGAAGATTTCCGCAAGTATGTAAAGACGTTCGGACGCCCGCTTGACCCCGGTAAACAGGTGACGGCCAAACTCCTGGGTGCGTATCTAAAGAGTTTGAAAGGCGAGCCGGAAGAAGCTGTTGTGCAAAAATTAATGTTGCGCTCAATGATGAAAGCCAAATATTCCATTGATAATTGTGGGCACTTTGGTCTTGGGTTCAAGCATTATACCCATTTCACTTCACCGATCCGGCGCTATCCTGACTTGGAGGTGCACCGGCTGTTGAAAGAGTACTTGCTCCCTTATGACTTCAAGGATGTGACGGCCGAAAAGAAGCGCATTAGTCAGATTGCTCAAATATCGTCAGATCGTGAGTTGGTGGCATTGGAAGCAGAACGCGAGTCAATTAAGCTGAAAAAAGTTGAATTCATGCAGCGGCACCTTGGCAGTGAATTCGACGGTGTTATTTCGGGTGTGGTTGCATTTGGTATTTTTGTTGAATTGTGCGATCTTTTAGTGGAAGGTCTGGTGCATATTTCCGACCTGGAAGATGATTATTATATGCATGATGAAAAAAATCATCAGCTTATTGGACAGACGAACCAGCATACTTATCGTCTAGGCGATACGGTGCGCGTAAAAGTCGTGCGTGTTGCTGTTGATGAACGTGTGATTGATTTTGTTCTGGCTGCAAAGAATGAAGAGGAAAAGCCGGAAAAGAAGCGTCTCCAGGGCTCGCCGTGGCGAAGCAGTTCTAAGCGGACAGGTAGATGATTTCCGGTGTAAAAGAACCGTTTTCGAAGATGTGGATCAAGCCAACTGCCGGGCGTAATGAAAAACGACGTTTTCCAGCCGAACCGGGATTAAAAAGGTAAATATCTTCTAAACGTTCCAGTTTTGCTGAGTGTGTGTGCCCGTAAATGAGTATGTCGAGCTTGCCGTTTAACTGTCCGTTTACTGTGTTCTGAATGTTTGATGTTTTCAGGCTGACAAGCTGGTGCAACATGCAAATGTGAACATCATTAATTGCCACCGCAAAAACTTCCGGATATCGGGTTGTTAGTGGAAAAGTATCGACGTTGCCATACACGGCATATACCGGAGCCAGTGCTTCTAACGCAGTGATCACATCTTCGTTACCGATGTCACCTGCGTGAAGAATCATGTCCACGTTTTCGAACACAGGAAACACCTGTGGGTTGGTGTAGCCATGATTGTCTGAAATAACACCTATTGTGTGCACAATGTTTGATGTTTTTGATTTTGTCATCTTGGTTTAGTGGAATAGAGTCGCTGCAAAATTGATTCTTGAAAATGTCTAAAAATAAGCAGTCATCTGATAAAGACGAACAAATTCCAGACTATGTTGTTATCACCGATCGGCTTGATTTACATGGGTTTTTCCCGGAGCAAATCGCAGAGGTCGTAGATGAGTTTGTCAGAAATGCGGTTGAACTCAAGCTGGACCAGGTTCAGATAATTCACGGCAAGGGCAAAAGCAAGCTGAAATATTTGGTGCGAAAGCAACTGCAAAAGAACCCGCATGTGTTGGAATTTGCTGATGCGCCGCCTGAACTCGGTGGCTGGGGTAGAACCCTGGTGCTTCTCAAATTAGACGCCTGACACCTCCATATTGCTTGCGTAACATACTCTGAATTTATTCCCGAAGCATAGATTTATTCCATTGCGTTAAGCGTTTTAGCAAACAGCTCAAATGTGCTTTGGTCAAACAAGCAAAAAATAACGCGCTCCAAAGTTGTCCTTCCTTGCAAATATTCAACCGTTTGCACAAGCATGATTCCGGCGCATTTTTCAACTGGATAGCCAAAAATTCCGGTGCTGATTGCTGGAAAGGCAATGCTTTTCAGGTTGTTTTCATTGGCTACGCGCAAACTGCTCATCGTGGCATTTTTCAGCTTTGTATCCTCGTCCCCTTCGCCAATTCTTGGACCGACAGCATGTATGACATGCCGCGCCGGCAATTCTCCTGCAGTCGTGATAACTGCGCCGCCAACGGGACAGCCGCCAATACGGTCACATTCGGCTTGAATTTTTGGACCTCCTTTTTTGTCAATTGCACCCGCTACACCCGCTCCAAGGATCAGCGCAGAGTTTGCAGCATTGACAATGGCGTCGACAACCTGCTCAGTAATATCACCTTTGACAAGCTGAATCAGCTTGCCATTAACTTCCTTTTGCATTTATTGTGCTATTTTTTTTATATCTGCGTAGCCACCGGCATTTGTTACATGAATATATTCCATATTCGGCAAGTATCTGCAGCGTTTTCCGTCCTTCCAATGCTATTCCGGGCGGTAAATTATTATACAAATGACATTTGTGAAATGCAAGTTGTGCGATGGGGGAAGCGCTGCACCACCCCGGGTTTTATTCTTTCAGTTCAGCAAAAAGTAATTTGACTTTGTTCGCGGAAATGTTACTCTCTTTGAGAATGGACATGGATAAACTTGAAAAATACTACTCCGGATTTTGGCTTGACTGCCCACGCGGGAACAATGCATTTTCCTATGAGGAACGCAGCAATAAACGTATTTATGTTGCCCCGGTTGTCCAGGCGGGACCGGCGGCGCTGCAAACTTCTGACAAGACAGCTTTTAGCGAAATAGAAGGCGGGCTGGAGTACAACAGGAAAGGTCTGGAGAATTTCTTGATTTTCGAACACGAGAACAAAGTTGTCTCGATTTTTGATAACCACAACCATGCTTTTTTCTTTTGGATGTGGGGACTCAAGACTGGCAGGGTGCAGTTGAATTCCACGCTTGTGCATGTGGATCAACACACCGACATGCGCAAGCCGGAAGATTATTTCGCGATTTCGAACGACGGCGATATTGATTTGCAGCTTGCTTTTGAATACACAAACTATGATTTGAATGTTGGTAATTTCATTCAACCGGCGCTAAAAGCCGGCATCTTTTCTGATATCCATATCATAGATAGCCAAGCTGCCTTCGAAAAAGTTTTACCAGAAAAATACGTGCTTGATGTCGATCTCGATATTTTTGCTGACGATATGTCCTACATTGACACCGACTTTAAGATTGAACGAATCCGCAGTTATATTAAACAAACAAGCTTCATTACTTTTGCAACCAGCCCTTATTTTGTCGAGCAGGAAGTTGCCATTCAGATGGTAAAGAGGTTGCTTGCGCCATAACTTTTTATCGCAAGTGCACAGCGGCGCCCAGGGTTACGCCAGGGTAGTCTGCCATGGTGTAGCTCGCGTAGGCAGACAATAAATAGAAGTCCAATCGCAAACCGATACTGGCTCGCATCTTGTTGGGACCTGTAAACGACAGAGCAACAGGGTCTTCTAAGTCATCAATTATTGTCTTTCCAAAATTTGGGCTCGCGAGATTTGTTTCTATTGAAGTAGCCGGATAAGTGCCAGTCAGGTTCAAGTCCAGGCTTGAAGTTTCGATACCAATCCCCCCGAACAATGTAAAAATAGCCAGTTTTTTAGATGCCAGCAGGTTGAAAGTAAAAGCGTTGGCTTCAACCTTCACCTTTTGATTGTCATAGCTGGCTCCGGATGGGATAGCAGTCTGATCCGGAGCGACATCCAGATCGGCCTGTGTCTGCAAAGTGGTGACACCAGCCAAAACAGCCAGGTCCAGAGGGAAGTTACTGCCACCGGGAATCCATTGGTTGAGACTATGTTTTACGCCAAACCCCAGCATTTTTACGCTGCCGACATCCTTTTCAAATTCTGTTTCAGGGAAGAAACGCAAAATGAAATCAGTATTCAGCGGCAGACCTACGGACGCCTGAATCATAGGCGCCGGCACATAATTTATACCTGTGCCCTTTGGCAGTTGCAGCGTTGAAACCACCTCATCCTGGCGGGTCAGTGGATTCTGTAAAACAAGGTCGAGAAGCGGTCCTGCGACATCATCGCCAACAATGGTAGGTGCAATGGTGTTATTTGGGTCTTGTGGACGCATAAACTGCAAGCCAAGCGTAGAAACATCAAAAGTTTCGTCGCTGGAAGGAGCAGTAGCAGCGCTCGCAGAAACGGTTAAATCAAACCCGAGGAATTTATGTGTTTTTGCCGTGTAGTACCAGCCGTTGTTCAGGTCTGCGCCGAAACCATTACCCAACGGCCGCAAATATTCATTGATAAGGATTTGGGCATCGCCAACACCGCCGCGGATTAATTCACCGGCATTTTCAATTTGTGCATTACCAGGCTTCGCGTAAAAACAGCAAAGGGAAAATAGCAGCGTGATTTTGATTAATTTATTCATGTTACCTCCTTGCGTGGTCCGCGTGTGTCAGAACTTCACATGAAGTCGGGATGGTTTTTGATTTGCTCTGTTTGTGTCTGCAGTATTTTTAATGTGCAAAAATATTAGCTTTTGTGCAAGGGTTAGTTGGCTTTGGTGGTTGCAAAACCGCTTGCATCTTTCCTGCAAATATCCTATTTTTTCTGCCTGGTAACAATTTTGACTGAACAAAATTTAGAACGCGCCTTCAACGGTTGAGCCTTGAAGGCATTTTTTTGTATGGATTTCTGAAACATTGACTACGAAGACTGACAAACAAAATGAATACGACGCTATCGTCATTGGTAGCGGTTTCGGTGGGTGCATGACCGCGCATGCGCTGGTCAATGCCGGTAAGAAAGTGCTTATGTTGGAGCGCGGCGACTGGGTAGAACGCGGCGAGCACAATTGGTCGATGGCTGGCTCCCTGGATTTGACGCCACATTATTCAAAAGAAATTCCATATCGCGTTTTGGCCGGCGGTAACAGTCCGGTGATGGGTGCTTGTACTTGTGTTGGCGGCCCGTCTGTTTTTTATGGCGCAGTTTCAATGCGATTTCGCGAGGCGGATTTTGCGCCTACCGATGAAATTGTGGCTGAATCGGGCGCAGAGTGGCCGTTAAAATATAAGGACTTGGAGCAGTACTACACACGCGCTGAAGAGATTGTCGGTATTGCGGGTGATGCCGGGGCAGACCCAACTGAACCCCCGCGTTCAAAGCCGTACACGCAAGGCGTTGGCCCACTTGCAGATACATCTAAAATGATTCAGGCCGCGGCCGAGTCTTTGAACTTGCACCCGTTCAGAATGCCGCTTGCAATCAACTATGCAAATAATAATGGTCGCGCCGGGTGCACGGCTTGCCCGACTTGCGATACTTTTGCTTGTGCGATTCAAGCGAAAAATGATTTGGCCACCACGGTTATTCCGAGGCTGCTGGAAAAGGGCATGACGCTCAAAACCAATACCATTGCCACTCATTTACGCCCTGAAAATGATGCAATCTCCGAAGTGGTTTGTTTCGATAGAAATAAAAATACGGAAGTTCGCTATTCAAGTAAAGTCGTGATTTTATCTGCCGGCGCGTTGGCCTCTCCGCATTTGTTGCTTGCCTCCGGACTTGAAAAATTGAATCCTGGCGGACAGAATGTTGGCCGTTATCTTATGCGTCACTGCAATGCGATTGCATTTGGATTCTTCATAAAACAACCAAATCCCAAAGACGAATTTCATAAACAACTGGCTGTTCATGATTATTATTTCGGGCACGAAACAGTCGAAAGCCCAAAAGGCAAGCTTGGCAGTATGCAGCAGTTGCAGACGCCGCCCATCGGCCTTGTGCAATCCATGGTTCCCTGGCCGTTTGGAAAATTGTTGGGACTGGGGGTGCCACATCTCACCGGGCTGTTGGTGATGGCTGAGGACCAGCCTCGTTTTGATAACAGACTCACACTGGATGCAAGTGCAGTCGATAGATTTGGCTTGCCGCAACTTTTGGTTACGCACAATCACACTGAACGGGACTATGCTGCCAGGGAAGCGCTCTTGCAAAAAGCCGGGACGATTCTGAAAAAAGCCGGCGCGCTTTTTTGTTACAACCACAAAATTAAAACGTTTTCACACGCAGTGGGCACGGTGCGAATGGGCAACGATCCGCAAAACTCTGCACTTGATGAGAATTGTCAATTCCGCGGGTTGAAGAATTTATTTGTTGTTGATGGCAGTTTTATGCCGACCTCTGGCGGGCTGAACCCGAGTCTGACCATTTCTGCAAACGCGTTGCGGGTCGGAGATTATCTCACAAATGCGTCGAACCTCTTCTAACCGGAGGGTATGAAATTGAGCCAAGAAAAAGTCTTGAACCTTGCGTTTCTCGGTTGTGGTTTTGCAACACATCTTCATAGTAAAACGTTGTCTGGTTTTGGTGGTCGTGTGCATTGCCACTATGCCAGCCGGGATATTGCCAAGGCAGAATCTTACAACATTAAATATAAAGGAGATGGTGCATTTGCATCCTACGAGGCTGCCATACAGTCCGATAGAATTGATGCCGTCCTGGTTGCCACACCGCCGGTTCAGCACCTTGGCCTGACTTTGTCGGCGCTGCGGGCTGGAAAACATGTTATTGTAGAAAAGCCACCTTTTTTAACTACCAGAGATTTTGACAGGGTGATTAATGAGCAGAAGAAAAGTGGCAAACAGGTTTTTGTTGCAGAGAATTATTTTTACAAGCCGCTACTAAGGCAATTGCGTCAACTCATCCAGTCTGGCATTATCGGGGATATTCTTTTTGTGAATGCCAACGCGCTCAAGGAGCAAAAAATTACAGATTGGCGTGATAATGCCGAACTTTCCGGCGGCGGTGCCTTGTTTGAAGGCGGTATTCATTGGGTCAACTTCGTTGCAAATCTTGGTTTGACCCTTGATTCGGTGCATGGGTTTCGGCCTGGCTCGCATGCAGGTATGGACAGAAGCATGCTTGTGGGCTTGCGCTATGCCGAGGGCGCTGTTGGCACACTTTTTTATTCGTGGGAAACGCCATCTCTTTTTAAAGGGCTGCGAATGTCCAAGATTTACGGTAGAAAAGGCAGCATCACATTTGAGTCCAATGGTATTTTTATGATTGTGCGTGGCACGAAGAAGCGGTTTATCCTGCCTGGATTCAAAGATATTGCCGGCTACAAAGGCATGTTCAGTGATTTTATCACAGCTATGCAGGAAGGCCGACCGGCCGTGTTTACACTTGAAATGGCGCGTAACGATCTTCAAACAATAGAGCAAGTCTACGCTTCGGTTAAATCGGCAACAAAAGAAAAGAAAACTTCCAATTAAGGAGTTCTGCCGGCGTTGCAAGCGCTTGTTCATTTTTATTTAGACTTCAAATATCTGGAGGGATGAATGGAGTATATTATTGCTTTAATTGTTGGTTTGTGTGCGGGCCTGCACACATCGACATGGGGAATGTACAAAGATGTGCCGTATGAAGGTTTTACCTGGCCGAGATATTTTCGCAGTACAGTCATCAGCGCTTTGGCTGCCATGGCTGTGGTGAAATTCACAGACCTGGATGTGACTATGGCTTCAGGCATGATTGTTTTGTTCGCCTTTACCTATGTTATCGAGCGTGCTTTTGTCGAATATTGGAAAACGTTTCTGCGTGTACAGGATCAATCAAAGTTTTTTATTCCAATGCAATTTAGTGTTGGCGGTAATGTGGTTAAAAGTAATGCAGTTAGATTGGCGGCCGCGGCGGCTTATTTGGCAGGTGTGGTTCTCGTCGTTTGGGGTGTCTCGTATTTGCAGACAGCCAACTTTGGCTTAAACGGACTTATGACTGTTTTGGTTCTCGGTAGTATTGGCGGCTGGATTTCGGCGTTTGGCGGCGCATGGAAGGATGCGCCAAAAGAAGGTTTTGAAACGCTGAAGTTTTTCCGCAGCCCCGGCATGGCTTTGTCTTACGCTTTCGTGCTGGCAAATTTTACAGATAATTATTTATTCATTGTGTTTGGTGCGCTAGGCATGACCATTGCCACCATTGAGACTTATAAAACATTTTTCTTTCCGAGCAGGCCGCGCGGTAAATTTTCCGGCAAGGAAATTCAGTTTCCCGGCATGCTGAAAAAGAGGCAGCGCTTTGTGCCGCTGTATGTGGTAATCTGGATTGCGATTATTGTGACAACGATTGTGGCTTTTGTTCAGCCGCATCAGGGGTTGGTTTAGCTCGCCTCAGGCATTAGTTGCGGATAGACCATCAGTTTTTTTGCTTGTTTTATTGTAACCGAACCTGGTTTTGCTTTTGGTGGTTTTGCGACCTGCTTAATCAGGCAGTGGTGTACCGCAACTTTGCCGCCATCCCGCATTTTGGAAAAATAGGCTGCGAGCCCCGCTGCCTCTAGCAGGCTCCCTCGATCGGGTTTGACTTTTGCTTCGCCGCAACGCAGGACAACATGACTTCCGGGCGCACCATTTACATGCATCCAAATATCATTGGGATGACTGACGCGAAATGTAAGTTCATCATTGCTGAAGTCATCCTGACCTACCAGTATTTCAATACCTGTGCTACTTATGAATTTTTTTATTTTCACTTGACTGATTCGGTAACCGTGAAAATTAATTGTTGTAAATTCAACAAAAGAAACAATAAGTTATGTTTAGCCGAAAATTCTGAGTTTGCTGTTAGTCCAAACCCATTTTTCAGGGAGCGGAACTGAAGCGTGACTATTTATCTGAAATAAAAACAACTGTTGATGTCAAAGTGTCGGAATGCTTCCAGATGTTTTTTATTTTTTGCTTTCAGTGTGCATCATTTGGACCCGCTGCTTCACTGTGTTCAGGTGATGCAGGTTGTGGTAAATTGTGAAAAGGAGCATCTCACGCACGGACAATTTGCCGAGTAATGGGTGTGGCAGCAGATGTTTGTCCAACTGGCGATTTGACCATTTCTGTATGACTTTGCTAAGATTATGTCCTGTCTTTTGCCATTTCAGCAGGAGGTCTTTGCGTACAGCTTCAGCCTCGGCCTGTGATGCTGGAAGTTCTTTAAGGGGTGGTGCAAAACGGCCTGCCCCGGCTCCCTGGCTGAGTACCGTCAAATATGCCTCCTGAATTTGGTGGTATTGCTTCGAAGGCAGATCTGATTTACCAAATGCTGCTGCCAAAATAAATTTGGGTAATCGCATTGCCTGGTACAATGGCCCGGCTGATTTTATCAAATGCTGAAGCGTGTCGCAGGCTGACCACTTCCCCTGCGGACGAGTAAAAAAATCGTCAAGAGATAATCCTTTCATTGCTATCCTGAATTCCTGAGTCACTTTATCGAGCGCTACAAGAATTTTTTTACGCGAATATAAATTCTCGATTTGTTCCAAAACGGCATTCTCCTTTCCTCCCCTTTTCTTGACGTTAAGTTAACTTTGTAACATATTCAGCGAATGTGAGATTGTCAAGAGGAAAAAAGCAGACATTGCGGAGGACTTCGCCTCAATCTTGGAAAACGTGCAAATAAGTACCTAAGAGTGGTGTTCTATTGTAATTTGATTTTGTTTCTTTCGAAGGCGTTAGAGAATACCGCCCGGGGTACAGTCGGTTATGTTGTCACGGGATTGGTTTGCCGTTCGAGAGTCTGTTTATTTGCAGATGAAAAGCAAAAACGGGTTGTAGATATGCGCTTTTGTGGATGGGAAATGCGGGGTCGCTTCTGCAGGAAGTGGCCTGAAGAGTGGCGGGCATCAGCGCCCGTACGCCGCAATCAAGGATTCAATCGCCCGAGTGGTTTCGTTTTGTGTCTGTTGAATTTTGAAGCCTGTGTTGTAAAAGCCTGGGTCAAATTTTTTAGCACTCCAGAGGCTTTCTGCTTCAAACGTGATACTATCTGTTTCAGGGATATCTTCCGGAAGCTGTATTTTCATTGTGTAAGTGCGTTTGGTTGCAAGATTTTCCTCGTTCATCAGCAGGAATCCTTCTACATGAATATCGAGAACTTGTCCCATGAGTTCGTCATTGTCGGCGCTGTGCACATTGAGAAAACAGGAAAGCCGGTTGCGTTTTAGGCGTCTTTTCTCAAGCATTTTGACGCTCCTCAATATAGGTATGTGTGCTTGATTGAAAACATATCGACAATGTGGCGCGGTACCTCAACCTGCATTTCTAATTTTTCACAAGTAAAAACAAAGAGCCGTATTTTGAACCCTGCACAGCGAGCCTGTTCTTATTCCGGATCTGTTTTTTCAGAAGAAGAAATGCGAGCATCTTCCCATTGCAAAAAAAGGACAATATCGCGCTTTATGGATTTTAGAACAAAGCCAATAACGGTGGCGTCGTCGAGGTAACCGCTACCAGGTATGAAATCGGGGACAATATCGAATGGATTAACAAAGTAGACGATGGCGGCAATTACAAACAGGAGTGTTTGCCAGGGAATGGCATAATCTCCGCGAATCCAGACTTTCATTAAGCGAAACAGCGCCTGCAAATCTTCCCAAATATTTTTCAGTGTGGTTTGATGTCGTTCTGCTTTGGCAATTGCCGCGCTAAGGAGGTGCTCGGCCTTGTCCTTATCTTCAATGTATTCTTGTGCGGTCCTGCTCGCAGTGTCGAACCCGTCTGGCTTGCTGTTTTTTTTCATTGTCGTGTTCCACCATGTTTAAAGGTGCTGCATTTCACTGTCCTGTCAGGTTTGAATAACCGGGTGCTCAGCATATTTGTGGTTCTGTGTGGCTCCAATTGTTATCAATCACGCGCCAAGGGCTTTTTGTTTTACAACTACCGCCTAAGAGCCAACGCCATTAAACCAATATAAAGGTTCACCTCCGCAAAGTAAAGAATTTCATGCGCCGCCATATTGCCGTCCGGCTGATAATCATCAATCTCGTTTGTTTCAGTGTAAATGAAATTGACTTCTTGCAATTCTCCGGATCTTTTTTGGACATGGTGAAACGATGTCTGTAAAATCATACATTTGGGTAAAGTGTTATTCGTTGTTATTCGATATTATAATTGGATGTAAGCACAATGGCTGCGGCGATAATAAGGGTTGGATGCCTTGTAGTCACCAACAAACTGACGTGTATGATTTTTACCTTTGATATGTGGTTTCCATGGACCTGACAGAGATAAGAGATTACCAGGTAGACGGAAAAATATGCAATAAGCTCTGCTTCAGCCTTTATGAGGGAATGAGCCGTTTGACAGGAGAAAAACGCTTTCTCAAGGTTCTTGACGAAGCCCTGAGTAAAGATGAAACCTGTGTTTTTGATTACCTGAACGGAGCTCGTTTAAGCAGCTTGCTTGAGTGCAATCAGGTCTGCAGGGTGTACCATTACGGCAAGGAAGCCGGCCATTATGTGATCGTTTCGGAGCACGTAGCTGAAAAATCGCTGAGTTTGTTTCTACAGGAGCAATTCCCTCTGGACATGAAGCATGTGACGGATATCATCAACAATATTGCCAGGACGCTGAGAGAGGTTCACTTGCGTGGCCTGGTGCACAGTGTGCTTAACCCGAGTTGTATTTTTGTCAACGAAGAAGGGTATGTTAAACTTGATGATTTTGGCTACAATTGGGCTGTGCCGTATTTGTTCCAGCGAGAAGAACCGGAATCTACTTACCTTTCACACTATCTTTCACCCGAAGTCTATTTTCATCGTGGTAGAATTGATGGCCGGGCTGATATCTACTCGCTTGGTGTTGTTTTCCTGCAACTCCTCACAGATAATTTTAGTCTCAACGGACATGTTAATGCCACTTTTAAACACTCTTTACTGTTGGCCACCATGCATAAAGCAAAACGGATTTACCCGAAAAACGCAGAGCAAATCGAGAAAATTCTCACAAGAGCGTTAAGTCTTAATCCGGGAGACCGGTATCAAAACATGAATGAGTTTGCTGCTGCCATGAAGGTGCTTAAACCTGAAATGCCGGCGGTTGGTGCCATCTACCTAAAAGTAAAAAAAAGCCCAAAGAGACCCGGTTCATGACCCTTTGAGCCCGCTCCCGGTTCAGTTATTCAAAGCAAAACCACGGCGGTCTTTGCGGCACTTTTCTTCCTCAATCAGTTTTATCAAGCCGGCTTGGAGTGATTGTTCGGCCAAAGGCCACAAATCAACATTGACATCGTTGTACACAGTCTGAACCAGTTTTTTTATTGCTTGTGGTTTGCGTGTTAGTGAAGTCAGTATTTTGTCTTCGCGTTCCTGTCTGTGTTTGATGAAATGTTGTACCAGGAGTTTGCCTGTTTTCACAGCAGAACCGTGACTGGGATATATCGTCCCATCCGTGATGGTTTCGAGAAATTGCAGCGAGCGCATGTAAGTTGCCATGTGCCCCTCAGGTGGTGCAATTATGATTGTTGAGAGAGTGGAGAGCAGGTCCCCGGCGATGACGGCGCCATAGCGGCTTTCCCGAAATGTAAGGTGACCGGCTGCATGTCCCGGCGTGTGATAAATGTTCAATTTCCACTCAGGTTCGCCATCCGGGGTTTTACCCAGCTCTAATTCATCGCCATGGTTAAGGGGCCGTTCAAAGTCGATATCGGTAAGGTGAGCGATCGTGTTTTTATGCGCGAAAACAGGCAGTCCGTACTTTTCCTGGCATGCCGACACAGCACCAACATGATCAGCGTGATGATGCGTGAGGAGAATCCCTTTCAACTGCCTGCCTTCAGCAACTCGTTTTTCCAGATAATCCCAAAGGCGCTGTTGTTCAGCAGGTTCCGTCGGGGCAGGGTCGATGATGTAGAGTTGTTCATCTCCAACAAGATAGCAGTTCGTGTGGGTCGCCGGGGCCAATGTCCGGGTTTTTAATGGCAGCATGTGCACGCCCGGAGTAAAATAGATTTCGTGAATCGCACCTTGCTTGTACGCCTCCGCCTGGACCCTGACGCTGTGAATGCAATGCTCCCAGGTTTGCCCAAGAAGCTCGCGCAGCATAAAGATGACCGGTGGAACAATAGACATTTCACCCTTTTGCCACAGGTTGAATGCGCGCTCGGCAGTATAAAAATCACCGCTGATCAGCTCCCCCTCGAGTATGGTTGGCTCTTGTCCTGCAGGCATTTGCACCTTATAAAATTGTGTGTCATAACGAATTGGCGCAAATTCGGGTGTCAGCAGCGATACCACAAAGTGAAAATCTCGTGCATCAATTACCAGGCCCTCTTGCTGTAGAATTTCATTGAACCCTAGTTCTTCAGACAGTAAGTCTTTGCGGTACAGTGCCAGACGTTCTGCTGAAATAGCGGCCGAAGCACGCGCGAGAAGTACGCCGGTTTCTTCGAAAGTTTCCCTGACAGCAGCGGCTATGTACGGCAATGACTCCGCTGGTACGGCTTCACTGTGTTCAATCCTTACTTCCTTGTCCGGCAAATCAAGGGTACCGCCGGGATAGGCAAAATAGCCACCAAAAAATTTTAGCTTCGGGTTACGCTCAACCAGGTATATTTTTTTTGGGTCGCTTCTGTGGGTCAGGATAATAGTGACTGCTTTGCGTTCAGCCATATAAGCATCCATGTTTTTTTGAAGTAATGTAATAAATATTGTTGCTCGTGGTTTGTAGAAAAAGGTGATGATGAATATAGAATAAAAGGAGCAAATGAAAAGGGGAAAATGATTGACTTTAACAATGTCAGCATATATATTAAAACTAATTCCTAAAGCCGGGTATTTAACCAGGGGAATGCCGGGTGATTGTTGTAACGCCCTGAAAAAGGAGGTGATTCTATTTCTAGCAAATTAGATATAGAGACCTCCGCAAGAACCTGCTAAACCAGTTGGTCAATCAATCGATCTGAAGCTAAATAGGAAAGCAAAGTTCTTCGGAGTTTTCTGAACGGTATAGCCCCGCTATTTGGCGGGGCTTTTTTTGTTTGATCAATTTATAACATAGTTTCCGTGAGTTGAACTGAGATATAAACAAAAAAATGCTTTATTTTGTAACATCATCTCGATATATTAACCTTCTTTTTAAGGTGTTCTGTTATTGAATTTTGCTTGTTAATCTGGAGAATTGGAAATGATCAACAAAAATGTAGAAGAAGCCCTGAATGTGCAAGTTCAAGCCGAGTTTTCTTCGGCCTATCTGTATCTTTCAATGGCAGCCTATTGCGAATCAATAAGCCTGCCCGGCTTTGCGCATTGGATGCGTTTGCAACATGAGGAAGAGACTGCACACGCATTGCGGTTGTTTAATTTTGTCATCGATCGCGGTGGTCATATTGATTTGCGTGCCATAGAAAAACCGGTAGGATCTTTTGAGTCACCGCACAAAATGTTTGATGAAGTTTTGGCGCATGAGCAGTTGATAACGGAAAAGATTCACAATTTGTATGCGCTATCGGTTAAGGAAAACGATTATCCGACTCAGGTTGAAATGCAGTGGTTCATTAGTGAGCAGGTTGAAGAAGAAAAGAATGCGGGTGGCATTGTTGAGCAGTTAAAATTTGTCGGTGACAGCAGCTCGGCGCTGTTAATGCTCGATAGAGAAATGGGAGTCCGCCTGACAGAGGCCAAGTAGGGATAGCCTCTAAGTGTATTCTGTAAAAACGGATGCAGAGTTTTTATAGATTGAGGTACAGTATTTTTTGGCATGAAAGGCCATTTCATACGTCAAAAGAAGCCGCTAACATTTTATAAAGTATACAATTGACCATACTGAAAGGTCTTGCTTGCTGTAACTCAAGGTGACGAAATCCAACACCCAATCTTTCAATATAGATAAGACTTGAGTCTATGGAGAATTAAATAATGATCAAACTTGTATTGCTCAGACATGGTGAAAGCCAGTGGAACAAAGAGAATAGATTTACCGGCTGGAAAGATGTCGATTTGTCTGCAAAAGGTGTTGAAGAAGCAAGGGCAGCCGGCCGGATTCTCAAGGAAAAAGGATTTGTTTTTGACATTGCTTTTACTTCGCTCTTGAAGCGTGCTATTAAGACGCTGTGGCTGTCGCTTGAGGAGCTTGAGCAAATGTGGATTCCTGTGCATCGTTCCTGGCGTTTGAACGAACGCCATTATGGAGCCTTGCAGGGACTCAACAAGGCGGAAACTGCAGCAAAATATGGAGATGAGCAGGTACTCATCTGGCGTCGTAGTTATGATACGCCACCACCAGCGCTGGAGAAATCCGATAAGCATTATCCTGGCCATGACCCACGTTATGCTAGTTTAAGCGAACATGATTTGCCGGTGGCAGAGTGTTTGAAAGATACGGTTGAGCGTTTTCTGCCCTACTGGTACGATACCATGGCCCCGACCGTTCGCCAGGGTAAACGTGTCCTCATTGCCGCACATGGAAACAGCCTGCGTGCTCTGGTGAAATATCTTGATGAAGTTTCGGATGAGGAAATCGTCGGCTTAAATATACCAACTGGTATGCCGTTGGTATATGAACTTAATGATGCCCTGAAACCGCTTAATAAATACTATCTTGGCGATCCGGAGAAAGTAAAAAAAGCTATGGATGCAGTGGCCCGGCAAGGGCAGGCCAAAGGTTAGTATGCGACTTTTCAACCGATTTTTACTGCACCACAGCATGGTTAATTGATGTCAGGTGACTATCAATCTTCATTGTTTTTCTGGACTTTTGCGACCGGTGTCGTGAGCGCTTTGGCTACCGGACTGGGAGCGATCCCGGTGGCATTTATCAGCAGCAGCTCGAAGTGGATGCGTGCATTCTCCGGGGCTATTGCTGCCGGCATGATGATTTCCGCCTCTGTATTTTCATTGGCTCAGGAAGGGATTGCACTCAAAGCCACAAGACCATCAGCGCCTTACGAAGTGATTTTGGGCTTGATGCTCGGGGCTGGATTTTTTTGGCTTGTTGAGAAGAGGCTAAGCGGCCGTGAGTTTGAATGGGCTAAGTTCAGCGGCGATTCTTCAAAGCGCAGTTTCTTGATTTTTTTGGCCATGTTCATTCATTCTTTTCCAGAAGGCGTGGCCATCGGTGTTGGATTTGCTACCGGAGATTTTAATTTCGGCCTTCTCATGGCCATCGCTATTTCAGTTCATAACATCCCGGAAGGTATGGCGATTTCACTGCCGCTGCGCACAGAGGGAGCTACTTTCGGCAAGTGCTTTTGGATGTCTGTTCTCTCAAGCGTTCCGCAACCCCTGGCGGCTGTACCCGCCGCTTTTGCAGTTTGGCTATTTCGACCGTTGCTCGCAACGGGCCTCGGATTCGCTGGTGGCGCAATGATTTATCTTGTTGTGCTTGAGCTAATTCCGGAAGCGCTTGAAGAGGGTGGCAGGTCACTAACTGCATGGGGCGTCATGGTTGGCCTGGGAGGCATGTTGTTGATTACGACACTGCTGGGGATGATTGAAGTGTCGTGAACACGAAAAATCGACCTCATTGATCACATGAAGCATCGGTCTTACAAAGTGAAAACAGAGCCCCTTTCAGGATTTTTCTATTACCCGGAGGGGCTTTTTCTGTCCTCATTTTCTGTCGCGCCAAGCGCCAATGTTGGATAATAATGAATACTCTGCATAAATTGGTTTTCACTGACTCAAGAAACCTGTCAACCATTGAAACAGAATCAATTGATTTGGTTGTGACTTCACCGCCTTATCCCATGATTGAAATGTGGGATGCCTTATTTGCTGAACTAAACTCGGATATTGGTAGTGCGATAGCTGAGTCTGATGGAAAATCAGCATTCAATTTGATGCATGCCGAGCTGGACAAAGTGTGGCTTGAGCTGGAACGAATCGTTCGGCCCAGTGGGTTTGTTTGTATCAATATCGGTGATGCAACAAGAACGCTTGGCGATGAATTTGGTCTTTATTCGAATCATTCGCGCATTATTAACAGCATGACTAAAATGTCGTTTTGTGCGCTCCCACTTATTCTCTGGCGCAAAACGACCAATGCACCCACCAAATTTATGGGTTCCGGTATGCTGCCCGCAGGCGCTTATGTGACTCTTGAACATGAGTACATTTTGATTTTTCGCAAAGGTGGCAAGCGGCATTTTAAGACTGAGGAAGAAAAGGGTTGCAGGAATGCAAGCGCCTTATTTTGGGAAGAACGCAACAAATGGTTTTCCGATTTGTGGGATTTGAGCGGCGTTAGACAGACATTGAATAATTCGAAATTGCGAGAGCGAAGCGCTGCTTATCCGTTTGAGTTATCTTACCGGTTGATAAATATGTATTCAGTAAAGGGAGACATGGTTTTAGACCCTTTTCTCGGCACCGGCACGACCATGTTTTCGGCCATGGCTTCTGAGAGAAACAGCATCGGCGTTGAATATGATTCTGACTTCAAAAATACAATTATTGAGAATATGGGGGCTGTTGCAAGGACTGCGAATCAGCGTATGTTGCAACGGCTACGCGAGCACCAGGCCTTTATGGATGACTATATCAAATTGAAAGGGGAACCAAAATATAAGAACAACCATTTGGGTTTTCCCGTTGTCGCCAGACAAGAGCGGGAGATGCTGCTGTCCACGATTGCCAAATGCAAGTTCGATGGTGAGTCATCTTTTGCTGTGGAATACAAAAAAGTTGACATGGCGAATCTGAATTCAAATAGCGACGTAACAATTCAAGGGGACGTACAGGCGGTGTAACAGAGTTTGTTCTAATCGCCCTGGTGTCACAACAAGTATTCCTTCGCCAACTCCACATAGGCGCTCAGTTGCTCCTTTTCCCAGTCCACATCTTTTTTCAGTTCTGCGCTCATCATTCTGGCAACATCGGGTGCGATGGCCATGCTCGCACGTGCATCTAATAGCAGTGCCCGGGTGCGGCGCGCCAGTACATCTTCAAGGGTTCGGGCCATTTCGTGACGGACGGCCCAAATCACTTCTGCTTTGATGTAAGGTAAATTTGCATGCAGTTTTTTCCCCAGTTCAGACTCAGTCTGAATGAGCCTGCGAATATGGCCCGAGTCGCTGCCATAATATTGCAAAGGGTCGTCTTCTCGAACATGATTGGTCCAACCGTGGATTTTCATGGTCTCGGTTTTACTGGGCCTGGGTGTAATGCAAGCGACCATGCATGCGTGATTAATGGCATCCTCGCCCATTTTTCGATAGGTTGTCCATTTGCCGCCGGTAATGGTCACCAGTCCCGAGCGTGAAGTCAGAATGGTGTGGTCCCGGGAAATGGCTGCGGTGTTTTTTTCGTCATTTGCTCTGACTAGGGGGCGGAGGCCGGCAAAAGCGCTGAGTACATCTTTTCTTTGTGGATCTTTGGTTAAATACTGTGCCGCATGTTTAAGAATAAACTCGACTTCCTCATCCAATGGGCGCGGCTCAAGCGATGGCTTGTCGATTGGCGTGTCTGTGGTACCAACGACCACGCGGTTGCGCCACGGCACAGCAAACAACACGCGGCCATCTTCGGTGTGTGGCACCATAACCGCTGATTCGCCCGGCAGAAAAGATTTGTCCAACACCAGGTGTACGCCTTGACTCGGTGCGATGATGGGCTTTGCGTCAGGGTCGTCCATTTGCAGAATGCTGTCGGTAAACACACCAGTGGCATTTACGACAACGGCGGCGTGGATTTCAAATTCCTTCCCCGATTCAAGGTCTGTCGCCACAACGCCATTGGTAACATTTTGGCTTTTCAGCAAGCTTTGAACCGGCATGTAGTTAATGGCCGTTCCACCCGCTTCGAGCAGAGTTTGGGCCAGATTTATGGCCAGGCGAGAATCGTCGAATTGACCATCATAATAAATCACGCCTCCATGTAGCCCTTCGGGTTCCAGCGTTGGAATTTGTTCCAGCGTTTCCTCCCGCGAGAGAATTTTGGAGGGCCTGAGGCCAAGTTTACCTGCGAGCATGTCATAAACTTTGAGGCCGATGCCGTAGAAAGGGCCCTCCCACCAATCATAGGTCGGCACAATAAATGACTGGTGCCGCACAAGGTGGGGTGCGTTGTCAATAAGCAGGCCGCGCTCATGCAGCGCTTCCAGCACCAGCGAAATATTGCCTTGCTGGAGGTAGCGCACGCCACCGTGAATCAGTTTGGTGCTGCGGCTTGAGGTGCCTTTGGCAAAGTCGTGCCGTTCCAGAAGCAGTGTTTTAAAGCCTCGGGATGCCGCTTCAAGAGCAGTACCAAGCCCTGTGGCACCACCTCCGATTACAATAAAATCCCAGTTTTCGGAGGACATGTCCTGCAGCATTTCAAGTTGTTGGTTGCGGTTCATTTTCTATATTTTGATTTGGGGTTGAGCCAGCTGATATTTGTTTGATTATTGTTTGCGAATTATCGACCCACGCTAAAAAATGAGCACAGGACGATCAAGCGGATTGATTTCTAGTTCCGGCGGCACACCGAAATATTCATTCATAAAGCCGCCAATTTCTCCGAGAGTCTCATTGGATAGAAGTTGCATCATTTCATCCATGGCCTCGCCGCCAATCATGAACGGCATATAGGCAAAAATCAATTGCGTGCCATCACACTGACAGTAAAGTTGATACTCTGAGAATTCATGTGCTCTTTTCCCCTTAATAATGCAGTGTGACAGCCATTCTTTTGGGTCAAACTCTTCGGCCGCGATTAAACGTTCTCGTCGTTGGACAAGATCGACCCTCTCAGCAAAATAGATGTCGATGCGTGCGCGGGATGTGTCGGAGATTTTTCCTCTGAACTTCTCCACACAGGCAAAACACATGGCATACTCAAATATGGTATCTGTAGTGTTGAAATCTTTGTAATTCTTTACGGCCTTTTCAATGATGTAAAGCGTCCCTGGTGTGAGCAGGTCACATTTACAGAGCAGGCAGCTTGAAAAAGGTTTGCCCGTTGCGTCGGAGTAAAGCTCCGGCGGAATATCGGCGTATTCGCTTGTGATGTAAAGATCCGGTAGTTTCATTTTAGTTAACCTGAGTTAGTCCAACCTTTTGCGCGTTCAAGGGCCGCATGCCATGACCGGGTTAGTCGGTCAATATCCCCCTGTTTCATACCACAATGAAATTCACTTTCCTTTTGCCATTGCTGTTGAACGGCATCCAGATCTTGCCAAAATCCCACTGCCAGTCCGGCAAAATAAGCGGCGCCAAGGGCCGTTGTTTCAGAAATCTGAGGACGGATTACCGGCACGCCAAGTATGTCTGCTTGAAATTGCATGAGCATGTTATTAGCCGTGGCACCACCGTCCACACGCAGTTGTTCTATTTTAATACCGGAGTCGGCTTCCATGGCACAAAGGACATCTCTGGTTTGAAAGGCGATGCCTTCGAGCGCGGCCCTGGCAATGTGCCCGGACGTTGTGCCGCGGGTCAGGCCAACGATGGTGCCGCGGGCAAATTGATCCCAATGCGGTGCGCCGAGACCAGTAAATGCCGGTACTAGAAAAACGTCACCATTGTTTTTGACAGTGTTGGCTAACGCCTCAATTTCTGCTGAGGATTTGATTATTCCCAGGCCATCCCGCAACCATTGAACAACTGCACCGCCGATGAAAACACTGCCTTCCAGGGCGTAAGTGACTTTGTCATTTCTTTGCCAGGCAATGGTGGTGAGCAGGTTGTTTTTGGAGGCAACCGCTTTTTCACCTGTATTCATGACGATGAAACAGCCGGTGCCGTAGGTGTTTTTTAACATGCCTGGTTCGGTACACATTTGCCCGAACAACGCGGCTTGTTGATCACCCGCCACTCCGGAGATTGGCGTTGCGGCACCCATGAATTCGGAGTCAGCTTCGGCATAAAATTCACTGCAGGAACGAACTTCCGGCAGCATGTTTTTCGGGATGTTGAGCAACGTGAGCAGCTCGTGGTCCCACGCACATGTGTGAATATTAAAAAGCATGGTTCGGCTGGCATTGGTGATATCGGTGGCGTGGCATTTACCTTTTGTGAGGTTCCATATCAGCCAGCTGTCGATGGTGCCGAAAGCAAGTTCGCCTGCTTCTGCTTGAGCGCGGGCGCCCCGGACATTGTCCAGAATCCACCTTATTTTGGTTGCAGAAAAATACGCATCGAGAATCAGGCCGGTTTTTTGTTGAATCAGCGGGGCAATCCCGTCTGCTTTGAGTTGCTGGCAAAATTCAGCCGTGCGTCTATCCTGCCAGACAATGGCGTTCGAAATGGGCTTGCCGGTTTTTCGTTCCCAAATGACGGTGGTTTCCCGTTGATTGGTGATGCCGATGGCCGCGATTTCAGCCGCTTCAATATTGGCAGTGACAACTGCCTCTTTTGCCACAGCAGCCTGTGTTGTCCAGATTTCCGTCGCATCGTGTTCCACCCAGCCGGGCTGTGGGAAATATTGCTGAAATTCCTGTTGTGCAATCGAAACAATGTTGCCTGAGTGGTCAAATAGAATGGCGCGCGAACTGGTCGTTCCCTGGTCGAGAGCAAGAATGTGTTTTTTTAATGTCACTTTCACAGATTCCTTTTGCTTTAAGTTAGTGATCACAAAATTAAATGTCACTATAAATAATGTTTGAAATCTGTAAAAAATTGGCTATTATGCCATTTGAATTTCTGACTGGAGCAGGGAGACTATGTTGACAAATGTCTTGTTTTTTGTAATGGCCGTAATGGTTTCAATCTATGTGATTTTACCGATTGTGCAGGCTCGCACCGGAGCATTGCGCAAAACTTCACATAAGGGCAATCATCGTGCAGCCGACCTGGAGGATAGAAAGAATTCTATTTACAGTGCGATCAAGGAAATTGAGTTTGATTACCAAATGGGCAAACTTTCTGAAGAGGATTATGATGAGTTGCGTCAGCAGTATAAAAACGATGCGGTTGGCCTCATGAAGCAGTTGGACAAAGTTGCGCCGAAGGCTGCTGTTGGCAAGAAAGGCACCCGTCAGGCTGCCGGCAAAAAGAGCAATGGGGCCGTAGAATTCTGTTGGCTTTGTGGCACAAATGTCACAGCAGACGACCATTTTTGTCCTCAGTGTGGTAATACACTTGGAGAGGTTTCAAACTGAGTGCCTGGTGCCTCCGGACCGATAAAGTTCGGAGGGAGAGTCAGTGAAAGCAGAAGGCTCTTTTGCGATCACGGTAGCCGGGCTGACCAAGTGTTTCGGCCACATGTACGCGCTCAGACAAGTTGACCTTGCAGTGAAGACAGGTGAATTTGTGACCATTTTCGGGCCGAATGGCGCGGGCAAGACGACTTTGATTCGTATCCTTTCTACACTCAGCAAATCTTCCTCGGGTGAAGTTTCTATACTTGGCTCCTCCCCGGCTAAAGAGCCGGAATCAATTCGTCGCCAGATTGGCGTTATCGGGCACAATACTTTTCTGTATGAAGAATTGACGGCAGCCGAAAATCTCAAGTTTTACGGAAAACTTTACAGCGTTTCTAATCTTGGGCAACGCATCGAGGAAAGCCTTGCTGAGGTTGGTTTGAGTGCGAGGGCGGCGGATCGCGTCCGCACGTTTTCTCGTGGTATGCAGCAACGTTTGGCCATTGCAAGAGCCATGCTGCATGATCCGTCGATTTTGTTGCTGGATGAGCCGTATACTGGTCTTGATCAACATGCCGCACATGTGCTTTCCGAATGGCTGAGCAGACTTCGAAAAGAGAGCCGAACAACACTGATGGTTACTCACAATATCGAACGGGGAATTGAACTGGCTGACCGCATTGTTGTTCTGAGAAATGGTGAATTCGTTTACGATCATCTGCGTAAAGGTGTGAGCGCTGAAGATTTCAAGCAGATTTACAACGACCTTGTTGAAGGGAAACCCGGGAAACATGCATAGCAAGATCACCGCAATTTTGTGGAAAGATTTGATCACTGAATTCCGCAGCAGGGAAATGATATTTTCCATGCTGGTTTTTAGTTTGATGGTCGCGGTTATTTTTAATTTTTCATTTCCACCCGGCAGCGAATTTATTGATGATGCTGCAGCCGGCATTATTTGGATGACCTTTATTTTTACCAGTCTTCTAGGCATGAGCCGTTCATTTGTTCGGGAAGTCGATAAAGGTTGCATGCAGGGGTTGTTGCTGGCACCTATCGACAGGGTCGATATTTACATCAGTAAAATGTTGATCAATCTGATTTTTATTATCATGGTGGAAGTTGTGGTTGTGCCGCTTTTTTCAGTTTTTTTTAAGATAAACCTGTTTGACTCAATTGGCGCTCTGAGCGCCGTGCTGTTGCTCAGCACACTCGGTTTTGCCATAGTGGGCACTTTGTTCTCTGCCATCGCGGTCAACACCAGAACACGGGAAGTTATGCTGCCTATTCTGCATTTTCCTGTTTCAATTCCACTGATCATCTGTGCAGTGCAAGCCACCAATGCCGTCATGGCCGGTCAGGCATGGAGTGTCATTTGGCCCTGGCTGAAAATCATAATTGCATTTGATTTGATATTTTTTCTTGTTGGATATCTGACTTTTGAATATATTGTTGAGGATTCGTAGCCATACAAGACTGGTGATGAATCTGTTTACTGGTACTGGAGCATACTATGGAGCAAAATAACCGTAAAGATATTTGGGGCAGCTTATTAAAGATCGGTGTCTTTGTCTGCATGACTGTAAACATCTATCTGGTGTTTCAATTTGCGCCGCAGGAGCAGTCCATGGGGCATGTGCAGCGCATATTTTATTTTCATGTACCATCTGCGTGGATAGCGTTTCTGGCATTTTTTGTGGTTTTTGTCGCCAGCATCGGTTATTTGTGGAAACGGGAACGCAAATATGATCTCGTGGCCGGTGCTGCTGCTGAAATTGGGGTCCTATTTGCGACTCTTGTCTTGATAACCGGGCCGATTTGGGGCCGTCCGGTCTGGAATACTTGGTGGGAATGGTCGCCGCGTCTTACACTGTTTTTGGTGCTGTGGTTTATCTATATTGCCTATTTAATGCTGAGAAATTTTGTTGAAGGAGAGGAGAAAAGCGCACGATTTTCAGCCGTGTTTGGTATTTTTGGTTTTGTAGATGTGCCCATTGTTTATATGTCAATTCGTTTGTGGCGCGATATTCATCCAAGCCCGGTTGTTGGCGGTGGTCAAGGTTCAGGGCTTCACCCGGATATGACGTTCACGTTGTTGTTTAGTGTGCTCACGTTTACCTTGCTTTTTCTTTTTCTGCTCAGCAATAGAATGAAACTGGAAAAAAGCAGAATCGCTCTGGATGATTTGAAAAGACAGATAGCGTTTTAGAAAACGATACTTAAAAACAGCCTATTCAGAAGGAAGGATTTGACAACATGAAAATTAGGAAATTGAGCTTTGTTACCAGTTTTGTGCTTTTTTTTGGGGCGACTGCCCTGCAAGCGCAAACGCCTCGCCTGATGCATTACGAAGGTCAGCTTAAAGATGAGCAGGGTCAGCCCTTTGTTGGTGTCACGGATTTGGTTTTTAATATTTATAAAACGGCAAATGGTGAATCGCCTATTTGGTCTGAATCGCATGTGGGCGTCCAAATCGAGAATGGCAACTATGGCGTTCTCCTGGGCAGCAAAACACCGTTGAAATTATCCTTTTTTGAGTATTATCTTGAGGTGAAAACAAGCACAGTGACGGCGGGGCAACCAAGGCGGATGATTGTTGGTTCAGGCTATAATTTTCGTCTCTGGTTTCTTTTTGCAGCATACACGATTGTTTGGGTTGCAATTTTTATTTATGTACTGAGCATTGGCCGGCGGCAAAAGAAAATTGCTGCAGAACTCGCTGCCCTGACCCGGGATACAGGCTCAGCTTAAGGAAGTTTGAAATTTAAATTATTAAACAACCCCTTGGAGGATTCGATGTTCCGTTATTTGAAAATGATAATTGTACTGGGTCTGTTTTCGGCAGGTCTCTTGTTCACAGCCTGTGGCTCAAAGTCGGATGGAGATGCTCGGAAAAAGGCAGCGGTAGAGTCGGTATTGCCGGCCTTCTCACTATTGAATATGCAAGGAGAGTCGGTGGATTCTCAGCAATTTGCCGGCGCTGTTTTGGTTGTAGATTTCTGGGCAACGTGGTGTAAGCCGTGCATACATGAAATTCCGGCTTATAATAAGCTCTACGAGAAGTATCGTGACAAAAATTTTAAACTGATTGGCATCACTATGGACTCGGGTGATTTGAGCCAGATTCTGCCCTTTGCCGAAAAGAACAATATGGCATATCCTATTTATTTGGGGAACCAGAGCGCAACAGTTCCTTTCGGTGGTGTTGAGGGTTACCCTAAGACATTTGTAGTCGATCAGAAGGGTAATATCCTGAAGAGCTTTCTTGGTGCAGGGGAAGGGAAGGTCGAAGAAATTGACCAGATGGTTGAAACTCTGCTAGGTGAGGGAGTTTGAAAAAAAGTGTGAGGTGTGTGGCCGAGTGCTGCGCGTTTGCCACTGTTTGATTATACGGTATCTGCTTATGATGTCAGGTTTACAGCGGCAGCCTCTCTTTTATTCTGCAAGTTTTGGGTGTGACCTGTTTCGGAGCGTAGAAATGAGGCTCACCCCGCCTTTAATCATCAGTAAGAGCACGGCTGGGAACAAAAACACAGCCGCCAGAAACCATACTGAATTCACATAATCCTTACCATAATAAGCCAATAGATAATACCGTGGAATTCGACCCACAAAACCGGCTAACATAAACAGAATCCGTGAGTACTTTTGCGTAATTGCATAAATGCGCAAGGGTTCGGATGGAATAGGCAGGAAAGAAGTGAAAGCAAGTACGAAAAAACGGTTCTTGTCGAATAATGGCGCGGCTTTCTGGTAGATCCAGTTGTTTTTAAAATTGGCTATTTTGTTGAATTTGAATATAATGGTAAAGACGATGTATTCGGCAAGATACGCAACCAAAGTCGCAAAGCCGCTGACAAGAGCAACCGTTAAGACGTTGGCATTTTTTGCTGCTCCAAGCACGATGATGTTTGCAGGCAGCGGGAAGAAAGCCGTTGCCATAGATATGAGAACAAACAAACCGGTCAAACCGAATGCGTCACCCGTATCCGAGATAATACGCTGATTGACCCAGTACCAGTATCCCCCGACAATGGTGAGTGCGACGATGGGTTTGAGAAGGGAGCGAGGGTTTACTTTAATTTTTTTCATGGGTGAATATACGAAAGATACAGACAGCGCGCAAGTCGTGTGAGAAACAACCGATTTGTTCAATTTGGGTAAAGATCGAAAGGCAATGCAGTATGAGTGCATCTCAAAAGGCTTCCGGCGAATTTGATGTCGAACAATTTTTCCCCGATGCTTACATCAAGCGGGCGGTAAAAGTGCTTAAACTAATTAGCGATGAGAGCAAGCTGCGAATCATGTTACTGCTGGCCAAAGAAGGGCCCTGCAGGGTCACAGATATTGCTGAAATATTGCACATGAATCAAACGACGGTCAGTCATCATCTTTCGCTGCTGCGGAATGCTGATCTGGTGACACCGGATCGTGACGGTAAAAATATCTACTACGATGTCAACGATGCTTGTTGGCGTGAAATCGGCCGGGACTTTTTCGAGTATCTCAATAAGGGCGATGACATTCATTTTCTCGGCAAATTTATTTTGAAGAGACTAAAGAAGTGAGGTTTTTCGCTCGGTTAATTCGTGAAGTCATGTTTGGCTGAAATGGCCGGGGTAGTTGTGGAATTTGGCCTCCACAGCGATTGTGGGTCTGTTTAGAAATTTTGCTGTTTTAAGAACTATTCAGGCGGCTGTGGTTTGGACAGTTTGTCCACAAGATACGTCTCCAGATCGAAGCCGTCATTCTCTGATTTAAGCAATGCCATCTGCTGCGCGTCCCAATCTTCTATAAGTTTTCCCTGGCGCAAAATCACGAGCCGTTCACAGAGTTTTTCTATTATTTCAAGTACGTGCGTGGAAAGCACAATTGTTCCGCCAGCCGCAACAAAATTTTTGAGCAGCGTCTTGATGTGGAAGGTGCTCTCGAAATCCACACCGTTTAAAGCCTCATCTAAAAACACGATTTTCGGGGAACCGAGAAATGCGCAGGCAATCGCCAGCTTTTTGCGCATTCCCATTGATAGCTCAGAGGTGAGTTTCGCCTGGTTTTCGATGAGCAACACTTGCTCAAGCAGCCTCTCTATTTCTTCTTTCTGTTTTTCAGTATCAACGCCTTTGGCATCTGCCACAAATTGCATGATTTCAAATGCGGTTAAGTTAGGGTAGAAAAACGGGCTTTCATGCACAAAACCGATTTGCCGTTTGAACTGCAGATTATTTTCATAAATGTCCTGGCCTGCAAAAGTTATTTTCCCCGAGTCAGGTCGGAACTGGCCGGAGAGCGCCAGGAGCAGCGTTGATTTGCCGGCCCCGTTTGGTCCAACCACGCCGATAAAAGTGCCGGGGCCAATTGCAAAACTGACATCGTGAATTACGGCCAGGTCGCCATAAGACAAGGTGAGATTTTGAGTGTGTAGTTTTGAATTCACAACAGTTCCTTACTAAGTTGGAAGGGAGCGGGTCTTGAAAAGAATTGGCCCGTTCAGGTTTAATTTTCGCAGTGGCAGGAATGACAGCAGCAAGAGCAGCAGCGCTACTGCTAAGCGATATTTGTAAAATATGGCTCCGAGAACAATAATTGCCAGGTTCCAGTGAGTCAGTTGTTTTTTTGCCTGCTTCACGTGCGGATAGTTGGCGATGCCGACATTGACGGATAAAGTTATCCACATAAAAACTGCAAGACATGATTCTAGCCAAAACCCGGAAACCAGCGATATCGGGACTGTTTTTAAAGCCAGCCAAATTGAAATACAGGTATTGAGCAGCAGCAAACGGCTTACTGCAGGCAGATAGACGGATAAATAAAACTGCATTCGAGTAACCGGCAACGCATACACGACCAGTGGAGATTCAACCTCCGGCAGAAATTGATTCAAAGTAGTGAAGCCGTACAAAATAAAATAAATTGTCAGTATCACCAACAGAACAGAGACTGCATCGCTGATGGCTTGGTTGTTCATGGCCATGAGGTAAGCCAGGCTTAGAAAAACCAAAGTGAGAAATGTCTGCGTCACGGCTGAGGCGGAGCGACTGCTTTGCAGTATGTTTTTACGCAGTAACGGTTCATTTTTCAAGCTGGGAACCCAGCGATTCAGAATTCTTACGATCCACGGTGTTGGTGTTTCGGTTTTGTACAGATTTTTTGTGCAGGTTTTAAGCCAAAAACTCTGGTTCTGTAAATTGTGAAAACGTTTTTTGCTGAGCCAATAGATCAATGCAGTCACGCCAAGTACGGCACCAGCAATAAATAAAAATGCCAGGGAGGAAGTTTTTTCTGATGTGACAACAAAAACAACATTAATAATCAGATAGCCTGGGAACAGGAGCCCAGGAATTATTGGATTGTATTTTTGTAAGTAATCGTGCGCGTTTTTGTTTCCGGCAAAAAACAGGTGAAACAGCGCTATCAGCGTGCACGTTGGCAGGTAGGTAAGAAATGCCCACAAAACAGGTCGTGATAAAAATGTTGCTGAAGATAATGGCAATAGCAGAATATAAAAAACAGATATTGCGGCAGGCGCCCAGGAGAATCGAATAATATCCGCTAACAGGAAGCGATTAAATGTTTTATCTGCTGAAAAAGGCAGACTGGAAAGCCACTTATATTCCTGAAAACGACCAGGGTGCGGTTTAATTGCAGCCATGAACCAGGCAGTGATCACCACGATTTGCAGTAGAAACAATTCCTTAAAATACAGACCAACAAAATGATCAAAGTCGGGTGGTCTATGTTGGTCTTCAATAGTGAGACTTAGCATGCCGGCAACAGCCAGCAAAGTCAAAAGCGCGACGGCAAGGCTGTTCCGCGGCCAATCTCCGGCAAAGTGATGAGGTGATTTTCTTTGAAAAATCAAAATTGATAACAGCTTTGGTTACTCTGCTTCTTTATAAATAACCCCTTCTTTCATGACGAAATAAATTTTCTGCAATGCATTTATGTCTGCAATGGGATCGCTGCTAACAGCAATGATGTCAGCCAGCTTGCCTGCCTCAATCGTGCCAAGAGAATTTTCCACTCCGAGCAGTTCAGCAGCAATGCGGGTTGCCGATTGAATGGCCGTCATGGGGGACATGCCACTTTCCACCATAAGCTGAAACTCTTTGGCGTTGTCGCCATGCGGAGATACGCCTGAGTCTGTGCCAAACGCTATTTTTACGCCTGCAGCGTATGCTTTTTCAAATGTTTTTTGGATTTTTGGGCCGATTTCGGCTGCCTTTGGGCGAACAAGTTCGGGGAAAAAACCGTCTACTTTCGCCTTGGCTGCAACCCAGGCACCTGCTGAAATAGTCGGTACGTAGTAGGTGCCGTGTTCTCTCATTAATTCCATAACTTCGTCGTCCATCAAGGTGCCGTGTTCGATTGAGCGAACGCCGGCGCGAATGGCCCTTTTCATGCCTTCTGCACCATGAGCGTGCGCTGCCACATGCATCTCGTAATCAGATGCTGTGTTCACAATGGCCCGGATTTCCTCTTCGGTGAATTGTGGGTTTTGGCCGTTTTTTGCAAGGCTGAGCACACCGCCTGTCGCTGTGATTTTAATTAAATCTGCGCCGTTTTTGTAGCGCTGGCGAACGGCTTTGCGCGCGTCTTCCACGCTATTTATGACACCTTCCGCCGGGCCCGGATCCCCAACAAGGCTGCGACTGAATCCGTTTGTGGGGTCCGCGTGGCCGCCGGTGGTGGCCAGTGATTTTCCTGCGCTAAAAATCCTGGGTCCTACAACATCGCCCCGGTTAATGGCATTGCGCAAGGCGGTACTAATGCTGCCACCCAGCTCGCGTACAGTGGTGAATCCTGCCATCAAGGTGCGTTCTGCAAACGGAATCGACCGATAGGCATAATCCTCGGGGTTCATGTAGAATTTTTCGCTGTAACTTTTTTTGCTCAATTGCCCAGACAGGTGGGTGTGCATATCCATCAAGCCGGGCAGGACGGTTTTCCCCTTTAAATCAATAATACGGTCTTCTTTGGAGCCGGTCACATAGCCATTTTTAATGACCAGTATTTTATTGCCGGAAATAACAATGGAGACTTCGTGTTTGATTTTATTTGATTTTCCGTCAATGAGTTTACCGCATTGGAGAATGAGGTTTTGGCCTAGAGTTACTGACGGTAGAACAATCAGGAATAAAAAAACAAAAAGAAATTGTGACATGAATCACCTCCGTATTCAGGTTGGGTAAAGCCTTTGTGTTTTTTTGTGGCTGTGGCTGGTACGACTTAAGCTACTGAAGTTTCCGCTTTCCTGTGCAGCATCTTTCTAACGACTTCTGTTGTTGTACGAAAGTCGACTTTGCCACTGCCCATTTTGGGCAATTCGCTTAAAACAACAAATTGTTTTGGCGTGGCTATATTGGGTAATTCTTGAGCGAGAAGGGGCTGGATGTGTTTGCGATTCAGTTTTTGTGTGGTTACAGCGATAATTTTTGCGCCCTTTTTGGTGTCTGGAATTTCAATCACGCAACATTCCTGGCCATCGGCGAGGTGCTTAATCAGCGCATCTTCCACTGCCACCAATGAAACCATCTCACCGCCAATTTTGACAAAGCGTTTGAGCCGGCCCGCATGCCAAAGGTAGCCATCTGCATCAAGGTATCCCATGTCGCCGGTGTCGTACCACCCGTTGCGTACGCGCAAAGAGGTTTCTTCCAGGTCGTCAAAGTAACCTTTCATTACGAGGTGGCCTTTGACCAGAACTTTACCAACTTCACCGGCTTGACACGCTTCACCGGTTTCGTAGTTCTGAATTTTGACCTGGACGTTTGCAAGAGGCTTGCCAACACTGCCGGGCCGATTTGCTCCCGGCATATTGGTTGAAATAACCGGTGAGGTTTCTGTGGCTCCGTAGCCTTCAAGCAGTTCAATGTTGTGTTTTTTCATAAATGCTGCGCGCAGTGAGTCCGGGCATTTGTCTGCACCACTAACGGCAATGGTAATGGAATCATAATCCCCTGGGCTCGACTTGAACAGGTATCCCCAAAAAAATGAGGGGGTCCCCACCATCATGCTTGCCTTTTCTTCCCGAATAATTTTCGAAATGGCTTTATACTCCAAAGGGTTGGCATAGGTGATGAGGGTCATGCCGTGAAAAAACGGTGTCCATAAATTGGTTGTCAGGCCAAAGACGTGAAAATAGGGTAAAACGCCCAGCATGCGGTGTTTGGGACCTAGCCCCAATGCAGACGAGAAGCCCTCGATGTTCGCGGCGATATTCAAATGACTTAGCTGCACTGCTTTTGGCTCTTTTTCGCTGCCGCTGGTAAACAAAATAACTGCTGTCTCTTGCGGATCCTTGCCTTTGATAAACTTTGTAAGCAGTTTTACTGGAAGTTTTGCTTTGAGCGCTGCTCTAATCTTTTCAATGCCGGAGAGGTTTTCCATTATATCTTCAAGAAAAACCATACCAGGCGTTCGCGGGCACTCTATTTTTTCGAGGAGTTTTTTTGATGTGACAACCAGATCGAAGTTGCACTTTCGTTGGGCGAATTCAACATTTCTTTTTGCGCCGGTGGAGTAATTTATCATTACCGGTATTTTGCCGGCCATGAGAACACCAAGAACAGATAGCGCAGCGCCGGCAGATGTTGGTAACATGATGCCAATGAAGCAATTCTGCTCTTTTTTGAATCGCCGGGAAAGAATAATTGATGCGATAAGAGCCTTCGAGTATGATACTTTTCGATCTGTACTCCGATCGATAATTGCAAGGGTGTTGGGATAGCGTTTGGCTATATGGATAAATTTGTGATGTAAAAGCATTTTTCCCTCCTCGTGGTCTTGCAACATAAGGTGTGTAATTGAAATTAAAAAAATGTAATCAAAAAAGCAAGGCTGGAAAAATGAAACCCCGGCTCTTCTGTTGAAATCAGAACCGGGGTTTGCGGGTTGGCTAATACACTTGATTTATTGCCCTGAAGTGAAGTCTAGTTCGTGCAGACAACATCATCTAAATTTGAGTCCCAGCAGGCTTTTGCCCCATTATTATAGTTAGTGGCGATAATATAACCTTGCCGGGTCTGGCGGTGCCACGCGATGTGGGTGCTGTTTTGGTTCGAGGCATCCAGAATTTCTACGGAGACGCTATCATCTTTCACGCTGTAGGTCAAGGTGTCGTTAAATCCGGGAGCATCTGTTTTATTATTCAGAAACTGCAATGTAGCCTCGTTTTCAGAGGGATGTTGCCAATCAATTCGCACCAAATTGTTTTGTGTGTTTGGATTGGCTGCATCGTAAAACTGCCAATACCCTGATTTGCCGTCTATCTGATGTTGACCATCGTACCAAAGGTAGTTGTTGAGTGCAGGAGCCGTGCTTGTAACATACATTTCCCAGTTTACCACAGAAGGTAAAGCCTGACCAATTAGCTCAACTTCGAGATTGTTAATTGCGTTGGCATACGCGTATTTCCAGTGAAATTTGCCGTCAGCCTCAAGTGTTGGCTCGTGGCTCAAAGCAGCAGCGGTTGCAGCCACCGGGATTACCATACCGACGAAAACAGCTAGATTGAAAACCGCCACAATCACGGCCGCCGTTCCCCAGTTCTGTTTGGTCAAGACTTGGTTGTCTGCTTGCGCCCCCATGTTTCCTGAGAGGAAAAGACTCAGATCTTCCTGGCTCATTTGCATGGTTTCCTGTGAGGGAAGAGTTGGTGGTGTTTCGTCGGAAGTAGCAGGGTTGTTGCCTGCGCATGATGGCAGAACGCTCATGTACAGGGCTAAAACAACACTTAACAGTTTGTGCTTTTTCGATACTTTCATTTTAAACCTCCAATGTTTGTGGATAAAATTATATCGTTTAATTTGGTGTCTGCCGTAATATATGATGTATGTGTTTTCTTGATGCTAGTGGTTTTGGTAAGAAGTTGTTTTTTTGAAAATGTTCCATTAACATCAACGTCTTACCCTTTTCTATAAGTATAATTTTGTTAAATTACAATATTTGAAAATTGAAATCACCTGAGTTATTCATAAACCGGGCAAGGCCACATTGCAAGTAAATACAAAAGCATACAAGGGTAGTTTTTTCGAGTCCGCCGAAAAAGCCGACCCTTTGTGAATGCTTCCGGTATAGTTACAAAGTTCAAATTTTGTGCCAAACTGTTTGACTGGAAAAATTCTGAATTAGAGTGAAAATTGGCAACAGTTGTGGTTTTTCACCCACATCAGAATATTCGCTACATGGAATTTGCCATGCCTGTTTAAGTCAATAAACTTTGAGAAAATATTCAAGAGAGATATGCTAATCAGTAAAAAAGAGATCGTCAAAATCGTCCAATCCGTCCCGAAGCGAACCATTGCTTTGTCTGATTATGTGCCGTCCGCTATTCTGATGCTTTTCTTTGAGCGCGATGGTCAAACATTTCTTGTTTACATTCGCCGAACAAAAGGTGAGACACTTCATAGCGGCCACATGGCTTTCCCGGGCGGCAAGATTGAACCGGGGGGTGAATCAAGTTGCGCGGCTGCCATTCGCGAAGCATACGAAGAAATAGATGTCGCCGGGGACTCTTATGAATATATTGGTGATATGGGTTATTTTGAAACCCTCGACTCAAAGTTTGACGCCGCGGCGCATGTGGGCTGGTGCCCGAAACCTCCTGTTTACAAGCAGAACGATTTTGAAGTGGCGGAGGTTGTCGAAATTCCGGCGAAAGTACTGCACTCGCAATTTCGTCCTGATGTCAACCTTGACAACAGGCAAGATGTTATCTCCTTGAGTTTTAAGTACGAGTCATTAAATTCTAATGTGGTCTACTTGTGGGGGCTAACCGCTAGAATTACACACCACTTTTTTACGGGCTGGCAAAACTTGACAAAACAGTAACCATTCCGCCTGGAAGACTAAAGGGTTGCATTCGTAAAGCAATTGGTGAATCGTCACCATTCTATTTCGTCCCTTTGGAGTTTGGGATAAATGGAATTAATTTATTTCCAGTGCTTCAAAGCATTTTACCCCGTTGAGGCATTTCACAAAAAATCAGTGAAGCTGAGTTGGCTGCATAACATGAGACCCCTGGTTTTTAGCGAATGGCCAAAAGCCAAATGCTTCTGAGTAAATCAATATTCAGTTGTTCTTCTGTTGAGACGACCAAAGCGGTTGCGGCGCTGAGCAATTAAAATCTAACTAATTGTAATAATTACTTTTAAAATACCGTAAGATTTCACTTAGAACTTGCATTTCGTTTCTTTATTAGGCACCTTTATTTCGTCCTGAGGGCTGTCATTAAACTGCGCCAAATCCTCCTTTCCCATTATATGTCAAGTCTCGCGCAGTTGCTGGGAAACGGTTCTCAAACCGGCTGGTACCTACGGTAAATACTATGCTTTTTGATTCGCATCACACCGCTGCTCTTTCGGCAAAATCTTACAATGATTTTGACAAGAATAAGGATGAACTGCTGAAATACACCCAGTTATACAAACTGGCAAATTTTGGTAGTATGCTCGCTGGTACGCTGCACACTTTCAACAATATTTTGGGTGGAATTCTCGGTTATTCTCAGTTGATGAAATCAGAATTGCCGGAAGAGTCAAATACATATCGTCAGGCTGGTGTTATTGAAGGGGCAGCCAAGCGGGCGTCGAAGCTCATCTCGCAGTTACAATATTTGTCAAGGCGTGAAAGCTACCGTAAAGTGCCTGTAGATGCCGCAGTCATTATTACAGAAGTGCTGGCTATTCTCGAGAGTTCATTTCGCAAGAACATTTCAGTCGTCTCTGAATTCAATCACAACAAAGCCAGGATCAATGTTGATCTTTCTTCGATGTGTCATGCTTTGCTCAATTTGGCGTTTAATGCGAGCGATGCGATGCCTAATGGTGGACAACTTTTGTTCGCCACGGATGTTTGTGACGCATCCAAAGGTGAAAATTTGCTGGCGAGTCCTAAGCATCTTCGCATTTGCGTGCGGGATACTGGTAGCGGTATTGGCAATGATATTCTGCCATGTGTGTTCGAGCCATTTTACACAACCAACGATGGAACCGGAATGGGGCTGACCATCGCCAAAGGCATTGTTGAAGATCATGGCGGAACAATTGATGTAAGGACAGAAGAACGCGAAGGCACGGAGTTTACGATTTCCCTGCCTTTGGCAACGCAGAGTGCGGACTACTCGATTTTAGACGTTGAAACGACCATCAATAAAAACAGTCCGGGTAGGGGCGAACTCATTCTGGTTGTTGATGATGAGGCGGATCTGCGCCAGATGACAAAACAAATTCTTACAAATAAGGGATACCGCGTCTTAGTGGCCGATTCCGGGCAAAGTGCAATTGAGATTTTTGAAAAACACATCGACCAAATCGATCTTGTGATCCTTGACATGATTATGCCGGGGGTTGACGGCACAGAAGTGTACAACCGGATCAAATATTTAGCAAGTAATTTAAGAGTAATTCTTACAAGTGGCTATCTTAACAATCCGCCGTTTCAGGCTCTTCTCGACAAAGGCGAAGATACATTCATTCAAAAACCCTGGGATATTGGTGAGCTGCTTGAGCAAACTCAAAAAGTTCTGACCTAAGAAATGTTATTCTGAGCCCCCTTGGCGTTTAGGTAAGTGCTTTGACTATCCTGAATTATGCATCAGCCACAGAGGCACAGAGTTTTAAAAAACAGACAATAAAAGCTTGATAAATGTGAGAACCCTCATTCGTTCCTAAATTTTTTTATTGTGAGCATTTGTTCTAAGTTCTGTACTCTCAGTGTGCTCTGTGAGATAATTTATGAATAGAGCAGACTAGAAAACGAGCTTGCAAATCAATAATGCACCGATCAAACCTGCCGCATCTGCCAACAAGCCGGCCGGCACGGCATGCCGTGTCTTTTTAATGCCCACTGAGCCAAAGTAAACAGCGAGAACATAAAATGTGGTCTCAGTGCTGCCATACATGGTAGAAACCAATCGTCCGATGAAAGAGTCAGGGCCGTGTGTTTTCATGATTTCCGTTACCAGCCCCAGTGAGCCGCTGCCTGAAAGAGGACGCATTAGGGCCACGGGCAATGCCTCTGCGGGCAAGCCCACAAGATCTGTTAAGGGTGAAATAGCGCTGATTAAATACGCCATCGCTCCTGAGGCCCGAAACATGCCGATCGCTACCAGAATTGCCACGAGGAAGGGAATGATTTTTATTGCGACTTCAAAGCCACCTTTGGCACCATCCACGAATGCTTCATAGAGGCTGATTTTTTTGAAAACGCCATAGCAGATGATAACTAAAATAATGACTGGAATGGCATAATCTGAAATGGTTTTTACAATTTCGCCGAATACTGTTGCCATTTTATTCTCCTGCGTCTGTATTTGTGCTTGCCACGTCGCCTTCAGGCAATAAATCTTTTTTAAAAATGGGTAGTTTTTCCAAAATTTTGGCTGCGGTGACTGCAATGGTCGTGGCGCAAATACCGGCAAAAATCGTCGTACCGATAATTTCCGCGGGATTGGTCGATTTTAGCGAAATGCGCACACCCAGAATGGTGGCCGGTATTAAAGTTATTGCAGCCGTATTGAGGGCAAGAAAAGTAACCATGGAATTAGATGCGACTTCTTTTTTGTCATTTAGTTGTTGCAGTTCTTCCATGGCTTTTAAGCCAAATGGTGTTGCCGCATTGGACAGTCCAAGCCAATTTGCACTGAGGTTCAGCAAAATGGCGGAAATGGCCGGATGGTCGGGAGGAATGTCCGGAAACAGTCTTCGGCTGACAGGCTTGATTGCCCTGGCAAGAATTTTGTTCAGACCGCTGTTTTCCGCAATTTTTAAAATACCGAGCCACAGGGCCATGATTCCAATCAGGCCAAATGCTATGTTTACTGAAACCTGGGCCATTTCAAATGCAGCGTTGGTCACTTCCGGTAGTTTACCGTTGATAGCTCCGACTACAATGGCGACAAGCATAAGTGTAATCCAAACATAATTTAGCATGGGACCTCCTAATAAAACACGGCGTAAATTGAGTTTAACTGTTTGTCCTGTTGCAGTTGTTCTTTGCGCACATCAGAGTTAAGAGGCCGGCTTACAAATGGAAAATGTGCGAAGAATCTGTCAGGCTAAATGGTTGAACTTGAGAATGCTTAAGCTACTTTTTTGAGAGTAATTAAGCAAATGATTTTTGCTGATTTTTGCCAAAAGATATATTTCAGAGAGCATCGCATATTCAGGTTGATCCTGTTGTGGCGATTACTTACCTTAACTTCGTTTTATATACAGTACTCACTCATTTTATAATTATCAGGAGATACGAATATGGTTTCAGAATTCAGAAATCATCCGCTAAATGATTTTTCAATTCCGGAGAATCACCAGAAACAACTGGCGGCATTGGCAGAAGTAAAAGGCCAGTTTGACCGCATTCATGCATTGCATATTGGCGGTAAAGATGTCGAGACTGTTGATTTGTTTAAGTCATACAATCCATGCCAAAAGGACCAGGTGGTTGGCACGTTCCACAAAGCAGGACAAGAGCAGGCGGAACAGGCAATTCAGGCTGCGAATAAAGCGTTTGAAACATGGCGGTTTACGAAGCCGGAAGACAGAGCGGAATATCTATTTAAAGCTGCCGATGTAATGCGGCGCCGTCAGTTCGAGTTAAATGCATGGATGATTTTTGAAACCGGCAAAAACTGGGTAGAGGCAGATGCCGACACAGCCGAAGCCATCGATTTTTTGGATTTTTATGCCCGGGAAATGTTGCGCTATGCCGAAAAACAACCGATTACGCCGATTCCGGGAGAGCGGAATGAAATGTTTTATATCCCCCTTGGTGTTGGTGCAGTTATTCCCCCTTGGAATTTTCCGCTCGCTATTTTGGCTGGAATGACAATGGCGGCTATCGTGTCCGGCAATACCGTTGTTCTGAAACCAGCAAGCGACTCTCCGGCAATTGGTTATAAGTTGGTGGAAATCTTAAAAGAAGTTGGCTTGCCGGATGGTGTTTTGAATTTTATTCCCGGCAGTGGCGCTGTTATTGGGGATTACATAGTCACGCATCCGAAAATTCGGTTCATTTCTTTTACTGGTTCAATGGAAGTCGGGTTGCGTATCAATGAGTTGGCTGCGAAGCCGCAAAAAGGTCAGATTTGGATCAAACGTGTGGTTGCAGAAATGGGTGGCAAGGATGCAATTATTGTGGATAGCGAAGCTGACGTGGAAGCGGCTGTCGAAGGAGTGGCTGCTGCGGCTTTTGGTTTTCAGGGGCAAAAGTGTTCAGCATGCTCGCGTGCGATAATTGATGAATCGCTTTATGATGACTTCATTGACAGGTTGGTTGCGCGAAGTCGGAAAATCACCATGGGACCGGTCCAGAATCCAGACAATTTTATGGGGGCGGTTATAAATAAAGCTGCGCTGGACAAAACGATGGAATACATCGAGATCGGCAAAAAGGAGGGGCGTCTTGTTTTAGGTGGCGATAAGGGGCCGGAATCCGGTTACTTTGTTAACCCAACCATTATCGTTGATATTGACTCAAAAGCCCGTCTTGCCCAGGAAGAGGTTTTTGCACCGGTGTTAGCGGTTATCAAAGCGAGAGATTTTGATCATGCCCTCGAAATTGCAAATGATTCAAATTTTGGTTTAACCGGTGCGGTTTTTTCAAATAACCGTGAAAAACTCAACAAGGCCAGACGCGTGTTTCATGCAGGAAACTTGTATCTTAACCGAAAGTGCACCGGCGCTCTGGTGGGTGGAAATCCGTTCGGCGGCTTTAATATGTCTGGAACAGATTCAAAGGCAGGTGGGCCCGATTATTTGCTGCTTTTCATGCAAGCAAAATCTGTTTCTGAAAAAGTGTAATTTGCAGGCTTTGTCTTCGAAAAGAAAAGGCGCAATGTTATTTGAGAACATTGCGCCTTTTTGCATTTTGTGTTTATTCGATAAGGCTGAACCTAACGCGATACGGCGAATTTATTCCTCCAGCAATTGCTGCAGCCGTTTTTGTGCAATCAAATAAAATTCTGAATCCTGGTCTGAAGTCAATTGTAAATAGGACTGCCATGCTTCAATTTCATCCGCTACATTCTTTGCGAGTTTGTGCACGATCGCAATGTTGTAGTGTGCTTCTGCAAGGACAGGGGCAAGCGTGAGCGCTTTTTGCAGGTGCTGCAAAGCCATTTCGTAGTTGCCTTCGTCAACATCAATGAGAGCAATGTTGTTGTATATGTCCGGATTGTCAGGTTCTTGTGCCAGGGCAGTTAAGAAATATTTTCTGGCCTCTACTTTCATTTCATTATAATAAAAGAGCGTGGCCACTTTGTTGCACAGCTCCGGGTTATGCGGCTTTTCTTTCAATGCTTTAAAAAGGTCGCTGTACTCTTGCATTAAAGCGGTTTTATCTTTTGAGCTTCGCAGTTCATCGACTGGAGAGAAAATGTCAACGCCGACCGGCCTGATGTCATTTTCTGCCACCCTGAATTTTTTTGCAGCTTTCTCGTAATCAGAGTTTGCAGCATTTATCAGATTATCCTCTTGTATTTTGGTGAGGGCTATAAAGGCAAAAACTATTGCAAAAGCTGGCGCAAGAAAGCGTAATTGCAACCAGTTGGGAAGGCGAATGCGGAGCGGCTGTCGTTCTGGTTTTTTTGTTGGTTTGGGAGAGTTGCCTTTAATAAACTCCTTTTCGTACCTTGAAAGCCTGTCGGTAACGGTGATATGCTCCAATTCTTTGACAAATGCTCTTTCTTCCTGAGTGATTGGTTTGGAGCTGTTTTTCCTGATTGAAGTAAAATCTTTGAAGCAGGTGGGGTATAGAAACAAGTATTTAAAAAATCGTGCTTTTTCGTCTTTGTCCAGGTTATGACTAAAATATTTTGTTAGTAGATCCTGGAATTCCTCTGGCATTGGGAGCTTTTCACGCTCAATTGAGCGGTGCCTCTTTGCAAGCTTCTGCTTTGTAGCTTGAATCAACTCATAGTTTTCTTGACAAACCGGGCATCCATTGATGTGTTTTTCTATGCTAGTGCGTGCTTGTATTGCCATGTTATCGCTACTATATTGATTCAAGTCATGAAAGCTATAACAGTTCTTATTGGTCATGGCTCACTTCCTTTGAACTTGTCTTAAAAAGGTTGGTCCTTTCATAACTAATAATCGAATACATTATAATAGACAAGTCAATGCTCCAAAACTTCTCAAAAAAAAAAATTAAAGTGCATTTTTTAATATATTTTTCATTCTGTTTACCAGGGTTTCAATACCACTTTTAGTCAGGCCGAAGTCGTATTTGTCTATCAGTTCCTTGGAAGTATAGCCCGATAAATAGTATAACCTGAATATTATCAAGTCCCGGTGAATTTCTTTGCTGCGATAGTTTTGTTTTAGAGTGGTTTCCATAAAAGCAAGCAGGTCGGCTTCGTTTATTTCTTCATTCGTTTGGTCTGAAAGTGGGTGTATCCCTGAATTGTCGAAACCAAAGTCATCGGCATCTACAGTTGCAGTGCCGAGAAGGCGGTCTCTGTTTTGTATATGTCGTACATAATTGTTGGCTTCGTTTTTACAGATAGTATACAAGAATGCCAGAAATGACTCCTCACTGTTGCCTCGAAAGCTGTGCAGTCCGCGTGCATCATTTTTTATCAAACAAAGGAACACATCCTGTGTAAGATCTTTTATTAGTTCCGGGGATTGGTTGGCTCTGGAATTTCCGAGCCGTGTTGCTAAGGCACGACGAAGGAATACAATAATCAATTTTTCAAAACGTGCCTTGAATTCATTCCAGTGTACGTCACGTTTTTTTTTGTCGTTGAGGCATTTGGTGATCAGCTCTTTGGTACTAAGCTGATAGACCGCGAGAACAAGGAGCGTAATCAGGGTTGTAATAAACGTGACTTCCAATAAGGCGGAATCGATCCCGGGATCAAACAACGTGAAGCTTGATTTGATCAGTGATGGCATGCTTTGGGAGACCCTCGCACAATAGTTAGCCAGCTCAGAAACGTACCTGCTCGAATTTAGTCACCAGTTAGGGTCTGGAACGTCAAGAATACGAAATGAAACAGTGAAAAGCAAGTGTTAACCATTTTCCCGGGTAGTGCTATAGATTGAGCAGGTAGGTAAATTTTGCGATGAGTGCCCTGTTGGTGGTTTGTAGTGCCGCTCTCGTATCCCAGAGGTCGCTGTAAACCAGATAGAAATCACTTCCCGGTGTGTGGATGTAGTTTAGAAGGAGTTTGTTGCTGAAGCGGTTGTACAGTTCATTCCACTGAAAGTCAGCATTAATAAAGAGGCGGGTTGTAAAGGAATATTTGAGTTTTGCGCGAATTAAGTTGCCATCAAATTTCCCATTCGCTACAGGTATGTCCATTTTATTCCACTGCCATGAAACGTCAATGCCAAACTTGTTGTTTGGACGCCATGCGCTGCTTAGAGTCATGCCTTTGAAGCTGCCGTCATAGAAACTGCCACCGCCTAGCCTGAGACTTCCTGAGAGATTTTTGCTTTGGTCCGATGCGTAACTTACGCCCAGGACGTTGTACTTATAAATGCCTGGCTCAACAAAGGCCGGTTGCTCTGGCCGACCCAAAAAAAAGCCCGGCGCGTTGTCATAATAATTTGTCAACCCGATAAAGAAGGTTGATTCATCGTTAAAAACGTTGAAAATGCCGGGTGAGATTGTCCGAAATTGCAGTGTGTTCTTATGATCGGTAATATACTCCAGATTGTTTTGGAAATGTGTTTGACGCGTGTTCAGGGTTTTCGGGCGTGGGCTATATGACATAAACAGGTTGTACTTACGAATGTCGCGCCATTGCAAAAAACCCATCTCCGGATTGAAGTTGCTGCCGATGTCTGTGAATGAGCCAAAGGCATAATATTTGTCTGAACCCCAGGAGGTTTTGACGTAACTGTTGTAGTCTTTTCCAACTGACCCTGGTGTTTGAGTTTTCGCAATATAGCCGCTAATGCTGAGATTGCTGTCAAAAGCAAAATCTGCGTCAATGGCAAAAGTGCGGTTATAATGTTTGTCGTGACGTAAATCTTTGCTAAGGGCCATGAACCCTATTGATGAGCGAGCAAAAATATCACGCTTAATGCGAAACGCCGCATAGTTTGTTTCAGGTATGTTTGAATGGTCACTCTTGTTGGTGTAAACATTGATGAGACCCAATTCGTACGGACCTTCTTTGCTAATTATTTTCGCACCTCCAAGAATTGGGATGCCCGTGTTATCGACAGGATTTAGGCCTATGTTGCGGCTAAAAAACAGCAAGGAAAATGGGTTTTCCGTTGAGCCTTCACCAATGGTAAAAACATCTGCACTTTCCATGAAAAATTCACGTTTTTCAGGAAAGAAGAGACTGAAACGAGATAGATTTACCTGTTCTGCGTCAGATTCAACCTGGGCGAAGTCCGGGTTTATGGTGAGGTCTGAAGTTATATTTGAAGTAAGATGGAGCTTGGCATCCAGGCCAATCTCAGATAGCCTGGTCTTGTTGACATTTCCGGCACCATAGTCACGCTCAAAGCCACCGATTGCCAACGGCTTTAGTTGAATTCGGCTGTTTTGTTTGATGTTCTGAAGTCCCAGAAGTTTGCCGAATTTCGAGGGTTTGAATTTCCCGTTGTCATCAAAGTCGTCGTTGCGCGAAATTGGCGCCCAATAGGAAGATTCGTGCTTACGTGGAATATACCGGGCGAAATTGATGCCCCATGTCAAGTTGTCTTTATTGTCAAATCGCAGAGTTTTAAAAGGGATGGCAACCTCGGCAGTCCAACCCTGATCGTCCTTTTTTGCCACACTGGACCAAACACCGTCCCAGTCCCGGTTAATGTAGGCCCCATCTGCTTTTATTTCGCTGTCAAGTCTTGCGCCCAGAGAGTTTGTTGCAAAGTAAAAAGCATTGCGCTGGTCGTGGTAAGTATCGATAATGATCTCAAAGAAATCGTTCTCAGACAGATCATAATCGCGGCGCATTTCGTTCGCAACAATTAGTTGAGGCATGCTGTCGAAACAACGAATACCGAAATAGATGTTGTGTTGGTCGTAGGAGATCAGTACGAACGTGGGTTCTGAGACTAAAGCCCCTTCATTGGGTTCTTTTTGTGTGAATGTGTAGATGACGGCCGCATCTTCCCATTCGTTTTCACTGAGCACCCCATCAAGTGTTATCGTTTTTTCTATGGCTGTCACATGGATCTCATGGGCAAGATTATTATCTCCTTGCTTGCCCTTTGCTGCGATTATTCGTGGCCCTGACCAGTGAAAAACAGCACCAAACAAAACCAACCAGTGTATTATTTTAATATTTGACATTCGAGAGATGCAGGATAAGTTGATTGAACCAATCAAAAAATATAGGCAATTGCCTTACAAAAGCAAACAATAAAGTCCAGCGGGCAGCGTGTCCCGTCGTTTACTGCCGCAAATGATACATTGTGCTTGACATCAAAGGCCTAATTGGGTTTATTGAATCAGACGTGAAATATCGCCAGGAAACATCTTACGAAATAGAATCGAGAATACAATGGCAAAACCATCCATTTTGATTATTGATGATGAAAAAAATATTCGTCGCTCAGTAGATATGATTTGCAGTGGTGAGGGTTATCGCGTTAAGGTTGCAGCGAGCGGAGAGGAAGGCCTTGCGGCAATTGCTGAAAACAAAATAGACCTTGTTTTGTTAGACATTATGATGCCGGGCACAGACGGTCTGACTGTGCTGCCAAAGATTTTAGAATTATCTCCCGAGATTGCTGTGATTATGATTTCCGGAAATGCGACGTTACAAAACGCTGTTGTGGCAACCAGGAAAGGTGCTTATGATTTCATCGAAAAACCCATCAGCAAAGAAAAACTGCTTCTTTCAATAAAGAATGCGCTGAGAAGTAAATTATTACACCAGGATAATCAGGCTTTGCGAAAACAAGTTGCCGGTAAATTTGACATGGTTGGTAAGAGCAAAGCCATGCAGGAGATTCTTCAACAGGTCTCAAAGGTTGCGCCGACCCCGGGCCGTGTCCTGATCACCGGTGAAAGTGGAACAGGGAAAGAACTCATCGCCCGGGCCATTCATGAAAACAGTCCGCGTGAGGAAGGCCCGTTTATTAAAGTCAACTGCGCGGCAATTCCGGAAGAATTGATTGAAAGCGAACTGTTTGGTAGCGTGAAAGGCGCTTTTACCGGTGCAATTGAAAACCGTGAAGGAAAGTTCAGTCTGGCCGATGGTGGCACCCTCTTTCTCGACGAAGTGGCTGATATGAGTTTGAAAGTACAAGCCAAGGTGCTGCGTGTCTTACAAGAAGGTGAAATAGAGAAAGTCGGTGGCAACAAAACACAAAAAGTGGATGTGCGGGTACTGGCAGCGACCAACAAAAATCTTGAAGCCGAAACCAGAGAAGGACGCTTCAGAGAAGATCTTATTTTCCGGTTGAATGTCGTGCCGATTGTGGTGCCGCCTCTTCGTAGACGCAAAGACGACATTCCTATTCTGGTCACACATTTCATCTCGACATTTGTGCAACATAACGGTTATAAATTAAAGCACATCAGCGATGATGCGCTAAAAATTTTGCGCAATTACGACTGGCCGGGTAACATCCGCGAGCTTGGAAACCTGATTGAGCGTTTGATGATTATGACGAGTTCAGATGTTATAAATGTTGATGATTTGCCTGGGCATATTCAATCGCCGGGCTCGGGAATTTCCTTAAAAATGGAGGATGGCATGACCCTGAAAGAAATGCGTGAATCCGTTGAGCGAGCATATATCAGCCAAGTACTTAAACAAAATGACTGGAACATTAGCCAGGCGGCCAAGGATTTGGATGTGGATCGAACAAATTTACATAAAAAAATAAAATACTACACTCTTTCTCAAGGTTGAAACGAACCGACAACCATGAACTTTTACACCCGCCAATGCAGTTGGTTTTGGTTCGCAATTAACATCGGGCATTAAATTTTACATCTTTGTGAATACACGCCTATGAACTCAATTCAATCTATCATAATTCGCCATATGCAGACTCATGCAGATTTTGCTGCCTGCGTGCAATTGCAGAAAGAAACCTGGGGTCAAGAGTTTAGTGAAATTGTGCCGCCTACTGTTTTAATGGTATCACAAAAAATTGGCGGACTGGCTGCCGGAGCTTATGATGAAGCTGGAAACATGGTGGGATTTGTGTTTGGTCAAGCCGGGTTCATCAAAGATAATTTGATGAACTGGTCACAGATGCTTGCCGTCGCGGCAGAGTGGCGTGGAACCGGACTTGGCAATAAAATCAAGCTTTTTCAAAGAGACTTTTGTTTGAGAAATAATATTGATTATGTTTATTGGACTTACGATCCACTCGTTGCCCGCAATGCATATTTAAATTTGAACAAGCTAGGTGCGTGCATTGAGAGCTACGTAGAGGATTTTTATCCAGATGGTAATGGCAGTGTCTTGCATCGCGGGATGCCATTGGACCGGTTTATTGTCAAGTGGGATTTGAAAAGTGAACGTGTGCAACAAGCACTTTCTGGCCGGCTTTCTAAACTCGATGTTAAGGGCAGCCCTGTTGTGAACACAGAGTGCGATGATTCAGGCAATGTTCAACCCGTCAACCTGGAGCTGCATGCTTCTGAAAGTGTCTGTATTGAGATCCCTAAAAATATGGAGCAGATTCAGTCTGAATCTCTTGAGCTTGCGGCGATTTGGCGCTTGAATACCAGGCGTTCTTTTTTAAATTATTTGAATTTGGGATATGTTGTGGATGGGCTTTATGCACGCGGTGAGCGGCGATTTTATTTGTTACGAAAAAATGGCAATAAGCACAATTAAGCGGGAGTCATAGTTGATGATTGTAATAAAGAATATTGTTTTGAGAGAAATTCATATGCCTCTGCGGGAACCTTTCAAGATTTCATCCGGCGTGGAAACCATGCGGCGAATACTTCTTTTACATTTTAAAACCTCTGATGGGTTTGAAACATGGTCTGAATGTGTTGCCGGCGCGCTGCCAAATTACTCATCGGAAGCCATAGACACAGCCAGAATAGCAATCAAAGAATGGCTTGCGCCAAAAATTGTCGGAGAAAAAATTGCCGACCCGGTTGTCGTTCATTCGCTGCTGGAACAAGACATTCGGGGGCATAATATGGCCAAGGCAGCGTTGGAGATGGCGGTTTGGGAACTGGCCGCACAAATGCGAGGCCTGCCGCTGGCGACAGTACTCGGGGGCAGCCGTTCAGCCATTGCCACAGGTATTTCACTTGGCATCCAACAGAGTCCTGAGAAGCTGATCGAAAAGGTGGCGGGCGCACTGGCTCAGGGTTATCGTAAGGCCAAAATTAAGATCAAACCGGGCATGGATGTTGATTTTGTCAGAGCGGTCCGTGCGGCTTTGGGTGACGATGCGCCACTGATGGTGGATGCAAACAATGCTTACACACTTGGAGATATTGACATCCTTCAGGCACTCGATGATTTTAACTTGATGATGATTGAACAGCCCCTTGCCTGGGATGATATTTATGAACATTCGGTGCTGCAGCATCAGCTAAGGACACCTATCTGTTTAGATGAATCGATCACAAATGTCGCCAAAGCAAAAGAAATGTTCGTTTCGGGCAGCGGCAAAATTGTAAACATAAAACCAGGCCGGGTTGGTGGTTTTAGTCAGGCATTGGAAATTCACGACTTTTGCGAGCAGGCAGATATTCCGGTTTGGTGCGGCGGCATGCTGGAAAGTGGTGTTGGGCGGGCATACAATGTGGCGCTTGCCTCATTACCGAATTTTTCGTTGCCTGGAGATGTTTCTCCCAGTGCGCGCTACTGGGAACAAGATATTGTTACGCCGGAATGGACGATGGACGAAAACGGTATGGTAAATGTGCCTCTGGCCGAACCTGGGATGGGCGTGAAAGTAGATGTGGATCGGGTGGAAGACTTAACCGTCTGGTCTGAAGTTTTAGGCGAGTGAGTGTTTTAAGGAGTATAGGCCGGGAAAGCCTGAAATTCTTTAAATATCATCTGCGTAGCAGATTCTAATTCTAAAGTGCAAAGCCATGTCAAGCGAAATCCAGAGACTCTTCTCAAAGCAACTATCTGAAAATCTTTTTTCTCTGCACCGGGATTTGCACCGCAAACCTGAGCTTTCCTGCAAAGAGCACAAAACAGCCCGGCGTCTCCACGATGAGCTGGCAAAGTTAAGGCCTGTGGCGCTGCAAATTGTAGCAGAAACAGGTGTTGTCGCCCGCATCAAGGGTAAGAATCCAAATGCGCTTGTTGTGGCAATCCGGGGAGACATAGATGCCTTGCCGATTGTCGAAGCCACCGGGCTACCCTATTCTTCGGAAAACAATGGTGTCATGCATGCTTGTGGTCATGATGTGCACGCCACCTGGGCTGTTGGGGCTGCTGCTTTGTTGACTGAAAACCCGGCCAGGGGCGATGTTGTTGTTATTTTGCAGCCTGCTGAAGAGGTTGCCCGGGGTGCGCTGTCCATCCTGAAGTCGGGAGCGCTTGACGGTGTAAAAGCAATCTTTGGTGCCCATGTGGATCGACGTTTTGCGGTAGGCCAGGTTGTGGCCCAGGCAGGGCCTCTTGCTGCTTCATCCGACACATTCGAGATTAAGCTGTTTGGTCAGGGTGCCCATGGAGCCCGACCGCATGAGGCGAGGGATCCAATCGTCGCAGCGGCTGCATTGATCATGGCTTTGCAAACACTGGTTTCGCGACGACTGCCCCCCGATGCGCCTGGCGTTGTAACGGTCGGCTCAATTCAAGCAGGCAAAACACATAACATAATTCCTGCACAGGCGGTATTGACCGGCACTATTCGAGCCACCGAGGTTGAGACGCGTGCGATGCTTAAGCAAGGCGTGTCTGATCTTGCCATTTCACAGGCAAAGGCCTTTGGGCTGGAGGCTGATGTTCGCATGCACTCAGGCACACCACCCATTATAAATCCGCCTGAAACGGCAAATTGGGCCAGGCAGGCCGTCGCTTCTGTCTTGGGAGAAGAAGCGTTGGTGCCACTTGGTATTGTAAATATGGCCGCCGAGGATTTTGCCTGGTACATGCAAGAGATTCCAGGCTGTTTTTTACGTGTGGGGGCCAGGGAGGCTGGTGGAGAAATTATCCCTGCGCATTCACCCAAATTCTACGCCGCCGAGGAGAGCATTTTTGTCGGGGCGGCTGTTTTAGCCGAGGCTGCTCGCGTTGCTTTTACTGTTGTTTGAGGGTGGGCCGTGCCTGTGGCCTGAGAACGAGCATTAAATTTGTGATTCAAGTAAGGAACCAACCATGCAAATTGGAATCATCGCCGATATCCATGACAGAATAGACAATCTGAGAAAAGCTCTGAGAATGCTTGAAAATGTTGATGCTCTGATTTGTTGTGGTGATTTGTGCTCTCCTTTTATTGTTGATGAGCTTGGTAAAGGCTTCGCAAATGAAACCCATATCGTGTTTGGCAATAATGATGGTGACACGTTTCGCATTGCGATGAAAGCCCGGGATTATGAGCAGATCACCTTGCACGGTGAGTACTTTGAAAGAATTTTCGACGGCAAAAAGTTCGCCGTTAACCACTTCGATAATATTGGCCGTGCGCTTGCAAAGTCAAGTGAGTTTGATGTCGTTTGCTTCGGCCATAATCACCAATTTGAAATAACTGAAGTAGATGAAACGCTGAGCATAAATCCCGGCGAAATAATGGGCGGTTTGACCGGTACATCTACTTTCGTGATTTATGATACAGAGCAGCATGAAGCCATTTATTTTGTGGTTGAGTAAAAATCTCGTCGTATTTCCACAGTAACACTGCTTTCCCCTACTACTCTTTTTTGTACCTTTCGGTTCACTTTTGCGCGTTTTTGTACGCTACTATTTGTCGCTTTCTCGTTCTTGTTTTTGTATTTGTTTTCCATAGTTCACTGTTTTTATGGTGCTTATAATTTTTTTGTCTGGCTGAGCTCTAGTTTGGCATGGCCGTTGCTTAAGCAAGCAACGAAGTTCATCATGATGAAGAAAATGAACAGATAAATTAAACGAAAGTAACTTAATTGTAGGAGGTTTTAAAATGAAAAAGACATTTTTTCTCTTGTGTGTTTTGGCGCTCATATCGATGTTTGTATTTTCTTGCGCCCAAAACGAACAACTAACAGATCCTTCCGAAGAGCTTGGCAGTGAAGAAAATTTGTCACTTGAAAAAGAGTTTGGAGGGTATGACTCAAATGATGAAGCGGTGGCTTTTGGGGATACCGAATTACTTCTTGAAGCTCCTGCCGAGCAGGATGCTGCTGATTCTTATGCAACCGACATTGAAGTTGTACAGGCATTATCTTATGACGGTTCAGGCGTCACAGATTTGAAAGCATATTTTCTTAGAGTTACTTTCGGTCTTCTTGAAGGCGATTCAACAGCAACTGAGGTAATTGACTGGAGCGGTAGCGCTGAAGTTAACAAGGGCACATTGGTTGTTTTAAGGAAGATTCGCTTCGAGGACGATGATTCTATTATTCATCCCCGCGATTCCAGGAAGAAAGTTGAATTCATTTCTAAAACAAAGCAGCATTTTGATGGTCTGGTTTTCGCCATCGTGGATAATGATTCGACGGATATGGAGGGTACTTTTACTTTCACCGCGGGCAGTTATTCAACCACACTTTCATTCTCAGAACTTGATTCTACTGAAATTCTGGATGCTGTTGGGAGTGCCGGCCATGAAGTATCTATTGTCAGCCGCTCAAAAGAATATACTCCCTTTGCCGGTGGCTTTGTTACGGGTCGTTGGATTAAGAAAAACGACAGAGGTGGCAAGTTTAAAGGTCGCTGGATTAACAGTCTCGGTTCGGATGCAGGCCACCTTCACGGCATTTGGGGAACCACTCTTGATGGCCAGCAAGTTTTTAAAGGTAAATATGTCAACCATACCGGCGAGTTTCGTGGCTTAATTTCTGGTAGGTGGCGCTACGATCACGGCGCGAATGGTGGCAGTTTCGGCGGCCATTGGGTTAACCGTGCTCATGATAAAGTTGGTGAAATCAAAGGGAAGTTTAAGACGGGTCGTCCAGGCGATGAGCGGGGTTTTTTCCATGCACGCTATCGCGAGACAAATCGCAATAATTCTGAGGGAAATTAAATAGAACTGCCAATATACCTACCTCCAATCCCTCATACTCACGGTGCAAACGCCATCCGGTTTTCTGGATGGCGTTTTTTTTTGACGGTTTTCATTGTAAGATTCGACTAGTTTTACTATTTTCGCCAAAGCGGTAAATTGTGACGTAGGGTAAATTAATTTCTGAAAGTTGGCAACATCGCTCATCAATGTTGAACATAAACTTTTGTTGTAAAACCGCCGATATAAATGGGTCGGATTAACCTGTTTTTAAAGAAATTGCATTAATCAATTTGGAGTAAAGAATGAAGATTTCGATCGTTGGTACCGGTTATGTCGGGCTCGTAGCCGGAACCTGTTTCGCTGATACCGGAAACGATGTCACTTGCGCTGATGTAAACCAAGAAAAAATTGATGGTTTGAACAATGGCGTGATTCCGATTTACGAACCGGGTCTAAAAGATCTGGTGAATCGCAACGTCAAGGAAGAACGTTTGTCGTTTACAACCGACATAAAACTTGCTATCGAGACTGCTCAAGTCATTTTTATTGCTGTGGGCACGCCTCCAGGTGAAGATGGCTCGGCTGATCTAAAGCATGTGCTTGCTGTCGCTCGCGATATTGGCAAATACATGAACGGATACAAAGTTATTGTGGATAAAAGTACGGTGCCGGTTGGTACGGCAGAAAAAGTTGAAGCGGAAATAAAAAAACACTCAAAACAACGTTTTTCAGTGGTTTCAAATCCGGAGTTCCTCAAAGAAGGTGCTGCCATTGACGATTTCTTGAGGCCGGATCGGGTCGTGATAGGGGCTGAGGATGAAGAGGCCATGGGAATAATGAAAAATCTCTACCGACCATTTGTTCGTTCCGGTAAGCCGATTATTGAGATGGACAGACGTAGCGCTGAGCTAACTAAATATGCCGCAAATGCAATGCTCGCGACTAAGATATCTTTCATTAACGATATTGCGAATTTGTGCGATGCCATGAACGCCGATGTTGAAATGGTGCGGAAAGGAATTGGAACAGACAGCCGCATTGGCCCGCAGTTCATTTATCCAGGCACAGGATATGGGGGATCTTGCTTTCCTAAGGATGTGCAGGCGCTGATCAGAACGGCGAAAGAGTTCGACTACGAACTCGGTATTATAAAAGCTGTCGAAGCTGTAAACCAGCGTCAAAAGACTGTTTTGCTGCAGAAAATCAATCGCTATTTTGACAACAATCTGAAAGACAAGACAATCGCAATGTGGGGCCTGGCATTTAAACCAAAAACCGACGACATGCGTGAAGCCCCGTCGATTTCAATGATTGATGGGCTTATTGCCAGGGGAGCAAAAGTGCGCGCCCATGATCCGGAAGCGCTGAACGAAGCGCGCCACATATTTGGTGACAAAGTCGATAAAGAGCTATTCTTATTCGAAAAACGTTATGAAGCGCTGGAAGGCGCCGATGCGCTTGTCATCATGACAGAATGGAACGCATTTCGCGAACCGGATTTTTATCTCATAAAGGAATTGCTCAAATCTCCGGCTGTCTTTGACGGAAGAAATCTCTATACTCCAGGCCGCATGAAGCGCCTGGGAATCGAATATTTTTCTATTGGCCGACCGAGGCTAAATGGTCAAAAATAACTTGTTGAAGTTTGCTTCTGAAGAAATTGAGGGCGCTGATCGGCGCCCTTTTTTTTTGTAAAAAGACAAGGCATGGCATAGCGGGGAATAATACTGCGTTGACCACGGTATCAATTATGTACACAGAGGATTTATGCGCAGAATTATTTTCAATAGGAGAGAAACATGATGAAACAAGTCTCTCAATTCTTAAATCTGGTCTTAGTTATCTTTAATGATAAGTTGAGTGGAAGAAAATGGTTCTCTTTAAGGGAAGCTGTCGGCCTGTCCATATTGCTGCACCTGATGGCCACAGTTGTCGTCGCATCGTTTTGGCTAGGGAATGAAATCTTCAAGCAGCCTGCGATTGAGCCACCGTTGATGTTTGAGCTTGAGCCATCCTATTTGTCCCAAAGCGTGGGACCGACTAATCCGGTCGAACAATCTGGAATGAGCAGTTTGACCACAGAAAAACAGGTCGGAACAACTGGAAGTAGAGGAAATTTGAGCCGCGATGCTTTTCTCATGGCCTCACTGGCCTCTCTGGATGAATTAAGAGAAGCGTTTACTCCTGCCTTGCATCCGGTCTCTACGGACACTGTTGGTAGCTTCTCACCACTGATGGAAGGCACCATTCCGGGTAGCAACGGCGACTCATTTGGGTGGCATAAGGGAACCAGGGCTGGTTCCGGGCGTGGCATAAGTATTTCCATTGGTAGTGGTGGTGGTAATTGCCCGCCAGGGCCGACTATTTTACAATAACAAAGTTTGTTCGAATACGGATTTTCAGGGTGCGAGTTGTTGGGTTTGGCTCGCACCTTTTTGGTTTTTTGGCGAATCGGTTTGGCAAAGCCATCCTTGAGCATTTACAACATATCCTGCAGTTCTAATTTCAAAAAGTCTGTTTGAGAGTCTCCCACAATTCTATTCCTCAGTGCATTGTCTTTTATAAAAAACCTGATATTTTAAGCTCGACAAAATCGATCCAATACACGGCTCTAAAGCCCGCTAAAACATTTTTTATACAAATGGGCATGTCAGGAAATTCAATGACATGTTTGTTTTCCTTGCGAGTGATTCTTCATTAAAGTCTTGGATTTTTTAAGACTTTAATGGTAATGCAAATCCCCAAAACCGCCACTTTGATTGTTTTTGATTTACATATTCGAAATACGATTTTGGTAAAATCGACCTGCTCAACATCTTGGTATGTTCACTTTCAAAGCAGATGTGCAGTTATTAACCAGTATCAATTCGGTAGTCCTGTGCCAATTTGGTAGAATAAGGTCAGATTTACCTTGTTTTTTTACGATACGTTTACCGGCGAGCGTTGTGGCATACTAATTGCCGGAGGAGGGCTCATATTTGCACTGATACTGTTTAAATAAATGACATTATGAAATAATTGGTACAGGTTTACGACTAAGTGAATCGCTGGATAGACGGCTTTGGATTTCTTCTCGGCACTGCACTCATTGGTACGTTTTCAGGCGTCGGCTATTGTCAGGATTTAGAGCCAAAATTTCAACTTCAAGGCTCGGCGGGTTTCATTAATTACGATAAGGCCCTCGAGTTTGAACCAAGCCCCTATTTTGGGTTCGGCGCTGGGTTAGACATCTCGAATGTGCTTCAGCTTAACCTGTCTCTTTCTTACAGTCCTACCCGCCAACGAATTTTACAAGCTGCTTCAGATTGGTATGCGCGCTATCATACATTTCATTATTGTTTTGTTTTGAAATTGCGCAAACATCAGTTTTTGCGGGAATGGTTGCATCCGTTCATCAATATTGGTGTGGGCGCTATGGTCATCAACCCGCAATCAGTGCATCTGGAACTTGGCGCTGGTAGATCGCTCAAAGTTGAACCTCCTGTGGAGCATTTGTGGAACATGCGTTTTGGTGGCGGCATCTCAGTTGGTATTTTTCGGCATCTGCAGATTTATTTGGAGGTAAGGCGCTATGTTCTGCACCTGAAATCCATAGGGTGGATTGCAAATAACGCATTATTACTCGGCTTTTCAACCAGATTTTGAGACAAGTAGAATAACAACAAATGAGTAGACCTGTTTTTTTAAAACACGTTTTGTTATTAGTCATACTGCCCTTCACAATTTGGTCTGGGGAGTCGAAGCTATTCGCTCAAAATGCTTTAATCGCTTTGGATGGTGTTAGGATTTTTTCACTGCCGATGGTCGATGAGTCTCCGGTTGCAATTTTGTCTAAAGGCGATACCGTGCGGGTTATTGGCCAACGCGGCGAGTGGGTAAAAGTAGAAATGACGTCTGGGAAAAAAGGATGGATGCTGCTTCAAGTGCAAAGAGCTGAAACAACATCGAAGCGTCCGGAGGTGACGCCATGGTCTGGTACAAATGGCCGTAGTGCACCTGATATTGATGACCAAAATGGATTAGGTATGCTGCCTGTGAGTAGAAACGGCGATCATCTTGCGGCTAGAAACGCCACAAATGACCTCGCGCCGGATGTTGATACTATGAAATCAAGAACAGGTTCAACGGCTCAGGAAAAATCGTTGTTCGGATACGCATTCGGCATGGGCCTGCTCGAAGGGGATTTTATTTATGATTGGAAGTTTGTGTATTACACAAAACCAGGACTTGCTATGGTAGGCTCGTTTAAACATGCGCTTGGTGAGGCTGCAGATTCATATTTTATCATGGTAAACTGGGACTATCATTTAAAGGAAAACGGTAGCTTTTTACCGTATCTATCTGCTGGAATGGGTGTGATCAACACAGTGCCGGAGCGCAGCATCGAGTTGGGGGGTGTTTCGAATATGACCATCAATTATGGTTTCGGTGCCCTCAAACGTTTGCGAAAAAACATGACGCTCAGGATCAACGCATCTGTTTATACTGTTTTTATCGGTAAGGGCGCCCACCATTTCAAAGAACTGGCTATTGGATTTATGGTAGGTGAATTTTGGCAATAGCTGGTTGGCGAGATAGTTTTGATTCGTAATTGTGTAAGTGAGATAGATCGATATTTTTTAACGCATAAGCCCGGGAGCAGATTATTGAAAAAACTAAGCAACCTTTTCATAGTAGTGCTGATTTCTTTGACAAGTGTTTCGCTGTTTGCTCAGAATAAACCCTCCGGCATGCATGAGTTGTTTCCGTTTACAGGGTTTTATGCACCGGATCGTTTTCAGAATTCACTGAATTTGGGTGTTCGCTACGAATACTATTTTGATGATCGATTATCCATGGGCGCTGCAATTGGTTTTGCCAGAGCCGGCCAGGAGTACTATCAGCAAGTTGGGCTTGCTGCACCGGAGCAGGGTAGTTCTGCAGTAATTTATTACAATGGCAGGGTGACTCACTCTATTCCATTGGGTAAGGTCATCCCTTATGCAGTTGTTGGGCTTGGCGTTACAAGACAACATTCGGAGTCAAATTTAACATTCAGCATCGGCATTGGTACCAAGTTCCCAATCGGTAAGACAACCTATCTCCGTTATGAAATCAGCGATCACATTTTCTCAAGCGGAAATAATGAAACGTCCTGGACAAATAACAATATTGAGTTAGCGGTCGGCGTGTCTTTCTTCCTGCAATAGTTTTATTGAAACTGTGACTGTACTTGAGTTGGTAATGGTTTTTAACCGGGTAATTTAGATGTTTAAAATATCGATATTTTTACACGACGGAGTTACTTTATACGACAGGGGAGAGCATCAATGGTAGTACTCCATAGTTTTTTTTCGAAAGCACTAAAAGAAATAAAAATAAATTCACGGGTTGCGGCGACTGAACTGTTGCTGGCATTGTTACTGTTTGCCGGCTGTCAAGGTAGTCTCCCTGACGATGTGGTTCAAGCTGAACTCCCTTCAGGAATTATTTTTGTAAAAGCAAAGCGCACTCGCACACTTAATAGTTTTTCAGGTGGCGGCAACCTTTTTTCTTTGATTCCTGCAGCGCCGGATGGCAAGCTGACGAATCTGACAAACCTTGAAAATGGCGATGTTGCTGATCCTGAAATTTCATATGATGGGCTGCGTGTTTTGTTTTCAATGCGGCGAGATGGGAGAGATCATTGGCATATTTATGAAATGAATATCGATGGTTCAAATTTAACCCAATTGACATTTGGTGATGCTGATGATTTTGACCCACTTTATTTACCCAGCGGCAAAATCGTTTTTACATCTAATCGACCTGGTTACAGGGATGAATACAATGTTGCCAGAGCCGAAGTGCTTCATAACATGAATGCAGATGGTTCGAATATTGATCAGATCTCATTTAATCTCAGCGATGACTTTGATCCGTTTGTACTGCGCAATGGCCAGGTAGCTTATACCCGCTGGGAGCACCATGGCCCCATGAACCGGTTTCCTTTATTTAATACAAATCCGGATGGTTGTGCTACATTTGTACTCTTTGGCCCGCATGATCGCAACTTTTTTCATGCCCGGGAATTACCTGACGGGGATATTGTCGCCACAATGTCAAGGCGAGTGAACGGCGATGCCGGCGCTGTGGCAATTTTGCATTTGAATGACAATCATGCTGATCCGCCACTTTCCGGAGATTACGAAAATATTACCGAAAACATTGTGTCCGATGATATTTTGCGGGGACCACCGTTTCCCAAAGGCGCGTTTAAATTTCCTTTCCCGCTTCCGGACGGGCGCATAATGGTGTCCTATTCGTCACGATACGGAACATTTCAAGCTGGTGAGGGCAATGAAAAGAAAGTTGAGCCGGATTTTGGCCTGAGCACGCTCAACCGGGATGGCAGCAATTTGACGCTTTTATATAATGACAGAGATACGCATGAACTCGATGCGGTTGTCATCGCTCCACGAAACATTCCACCTGTTATTCCAGAGGCCATCGATCAGAGTGTGGAAACCGGTGTGTTTCTTGATAAATCGGTTTACTTTCGGCAGAGTAACGATGGTCAGGAAATTCCAGCGCCGGGTGAGATTAAGGAACTAATGATAATAGAAGGCATCCCGATTTTTCCGGGTGACCGGGACATGACCGGCCTGACCAATTTTGAACGCAAGCGGATAATAGGGGTAGCACCTGTTTTCGAAGACGGGTCCACTATTTTTCGCGTTCCGGTTAATACGCCTATTTCTGTAAATACGCTCGATTCTCTGGGGCGCTCGGTGGTCACCAAACGTACCTGGTTTTACATTCGCCCCGGTGAACCGACCGGGATCTGCATTGGCTGCCATTCACCACGCGGCTTGAAAAAACCGGAACGTGTTATGGCCGAAAATATGCAACCCCACGATTTGAATGTGCCGGTTGCAGAGCGCGAAATTGTCGCATTTCAGAACGCCATCGCACCAATTATCGAAAATAAATGTGAGAGTTGTCACAGCGGCGCTACTCCTGCGGCCATGCTGGATCTCTCACTTGCGTCATCGGGTACTGAAGGGAATGACCGCTATCCGCAAGCTTACCATAGTTTACTTTCTTCAACACGCAATCCCAGACTGGTAGTGGCGCCCTTTTCACGCCGCAGCCTCTTAGCTGATCGGCTACTGGGTGTTGGTCGTGCTCAGGGCGGTGTGCGTCATCCCGATGGCCAATTCGCACTCACTCAGGATGAAATTCGAAAATTCATCAATTGGATTGATCTGGGTGCTCAATACAGGTAGCCAGAGACTAGGAGAACTCATGAAGCGTTTAATTTTACTGCACCTGATTGGTGCTTTGCTGGTTGCGCCACTTTCTGCCAAAGGCCCGGTTGTGGGCAATAAGGCCATTGATTTCACTTTAAAAACTTTTGATGGCCAGACGGTGTCACTCAGCCAGTATCGGGGCAAGGTTGTGTTGCTTGATTTTTGGGCCAGTTGGTGCGGGCCGTGCAAAGAAGAGATGCCCTTTCTTAGTATTTTACAGAAATCGTATGGCAAAGCAGGTTTGGTTGTTTTGGCCGTAAACATAGATAAAGAGCGTAAAAATGCCCTTAAATTCATGGACCATAATGCTGTCCAGCTTACGCCTTTGTGGGATGCAAAGATGGAAGTTGTTTCAAGTTATGATATCGCCAAAATGCCTACGACTTTTATCATCGATAGGCACGGCGTTATTCGTTTCATGCATCTTGGCTTCAAGGCTGAGCAATTCAGTGAATATAAACGCCAAATCGAAAAATTGCTGCAAGAAGGCAGGAAAAAATAAAATTTGTAATGGCAGCGGTCACAGTTTGAACGGTACAGATTTGTTACGACAAATACGGACCGGAAACCCAATTGATAAATAGTTGCGCGATGCGCAGAGTGTTCACTTTAACACCAGAGGCAGAGACATGCGGGATATTCTACTCTTAACTTTAACAGGATTAGTGCTTATCGTTTTTGGACTGGCTTTCAGCGGCTGTGTGGCAGTGAAACCTTATCAGCGTGAACATCTGGCGGATCGTATTATGGCTTTTGAAGCTGTTGCGGATGAGGACGCAATGGATCGGCATTTTCTGGAAACAAGGGAAGGCAGTAGCGGCGGCCAGGGCGGAGCAGGTGGTGGCTGTGCTTGTAATTGAGCAACACGGGAATCGAAATTAGCAACCGGATTGATGGGCGAGTTATGAAAAAAACAATTGCCAAAACGACGGCTTGTATGCTTTTGCTTTCGTTTACTTCACTGGTCTTTGCAGATGGAAAAGTAAGTATGCGAACCAACTTGTTCAGTGATAATAAAGGAACGACCATCCGTATCCCTTCGCTCGAATTGAGCAGAAATTTGTGGATGGACTTGCGAATGGTGTTGCAATACAGCCTGAACCAGGTTGTCGTACCACCGATTCTGGGTATTTCAGCAAGGCCTTCGCCAAGTGACACCGATGCCATAACCGGTGCATCAAGGCCAATTTCCGGAGACAAACCGGCTGATGAGTCATTTACAAAAGATCGCAATGAAATAATAACAGCACTCCTGTTACCGAATGCAGGACTCAGCTTTTATTATAGTGATGAAAGCGACTACATTGCGCGCATGGCTACTGCATCTGTGAATTTTGACTTCAATCAAAAGAATACCAATTTGGCTGCAAGTTATAGCTATGGCTGGGATGACGTCAGGCCATTGAGTGCAGACACATCACATACGAAGGAGACCCATGGTCTAAACGTTACCTTGACACAAGCTTTGAGCCCGGTCCTCATTGGCAGGGTTGGCGCTGACTTTTCAAATGTCAGTGGCTTTCAAAGCAATCCATACAGAACCGTCCATGCCGGAGGGTTGGTTTTGCAAGAGAATCACCCTTTGTGGCGAAACAGGGGAGCGGTCTTTGTTAAACTGAATCGTTATTTTCAAACCAGAACATCTCTGAATATGGAATATCGTTACTATCGTGATGATTGGGATATCCGTTCGCACACGTTGAGCGCTGCTTATTACCAGCACATGAGCGACAAGGTGCTGATTCGTTACAAATATCGGTACTATAACCAAAGCGCAGCAAATTTTTATCAGCCAATTTATTCCGCGAGCCGGTCTTATATGACATCTGATTACAAGTTACAGAGCTTTAACGCGCATACTTTTGGAATAAGACTCGAATACAAATTGCAGGATTTGCTGGAAGATGGTTTGCTGGCATTTATGGCGAATTCAACCTTCGAAGCAAAATATGAACGCTATTTTTCATCGAACGATTTTAACGCAGACATCTTCCATTTGGGCCTGGTACTGAATTACTAAAGAGGGGAAATGCAGTTATGAAAATTAAAGCTACATTGGTAATTCTGGCAGCATTCTGTCTGCTTTTTACCACTTTGGGGTTCTTTGTTCGCAAAGAGCAGGACCCTGAAAAACTCAACCTGTTTCGAGCTAAAATGGATGATGCTGGTTTGTTGCAGATGACACTTGATCAGCTAGGTGAAGGCATTGGCTCCGGTCGGGTTGAACTCATTCGGTCAATCGTCTCGGTTGATTATGAAGAAAGCGGTTCTGCCATGGCCGGCACTTCTGGCACTGGCTCGAAAATGTCTGATACAGAGCAGAAACAGCCCGGAGCAAACGCTTTTACTATCGTGTTGCAGACAATAAAACTTCTTTATGAAAAAAATGACACAATTGACTCAATCAATTCTGAGAACTTGCCGAAGATTAGATTACAGACCACGGAAACGTCCCTTGAAGGAAACACGGCCATTGTTTCCGGAAATTTGGAGGCAATTTACTTTGATACAGACTTACACACAGAATTGAAATTTGTAAAACGCAATCACCAGTGGAAGTTAGTCGCATCGCAAGGCCTTCTATCCGGCCTTAATGCACTCGGCAAAGCAAGGCTTAAGAAGAGCAAGGAAAGTTCAGAAAGCGGTTTTGAGCTTTATCGTGATAAGGCTGAAACAGAAGACCTTACCTTGGTGCGCCAGGCCCTTAGCAAGCAATTCGGCATAGACAAACTCACCCGTCATCTTACCGAAGAAAAATTAGACAGGCAGCTTTTTTCGCAACCTTATTCAGGCGTGCTTTTTTCTTCAATTACACAACACAATAATGCCCCTTATTACATTGCTAAGTATGTACAGTTGGTTACCGACCCAGCCTGGAATAGAATTGTTTATGGTAATTACGACGGCTGGACAAAAGCGTATGGCAATAAAAGTGAGCCAAGGCAGAATCTTAACCGTCCTCATGGGATTGATCGTGATATAAACGGAAGAATCTACGTTGCTGATACCGGGAATAATCGTATCGTAGTTTTGAGATTTCAGGGCAATGGAGAGGCTGCAGAATTGCAATTCCAATTTGCATTTGGAACAGGGTTGTTATCCCAGCCTTATGACGTTGCCTGGGATGATTCAGGTACCCCGTTTGATAATTCGGATGACATTATTTGGACAACAGATACCAGAAACCATCGCTTGCTCGGTTTTGCTTTGGGCGACGAAAACGCGTTTGTGCGTTACTCTTATGGTAGCCGGGGCAATGGTGACGGTTCTTTTTTCGAGCCGAAGTCTGTAGCAGTTGGCAAGTTCAACGGGGCAGCCAATGGTTATATTTACGTTGCTGATAGCGGCAATCGTCGCCTGGCGAAACTGGCCATCGAAACCAATGAGATTGCATGGGTAAGCAGTTTTTCACACAAGCGCGAAACGGTATTTTCCTCCCTTTCTGTTGATCATTGGGGAAATATCTATGCAACAGATCGCAGTAATAGTGAAATTTTGAAACTGAGCGAAGATTTACAACCGCTCGCCGCAGTTGACTGTGACCCTAGTTCCAATGTTGGGCCGGTTGATTTTAGTGTGGTCTTTGGGAGTTTGTATGTCGAGGCAGAGGATAAACAATACTGGGCAGGCTACGATCAGGCGTTTAGTATCGAGAAATGGACCGATGAATCCGGCAGTCAACGCTACCAATTAGGTGTTGGGCTGAAAGAGTTGACAGTTTTCCTGGATGAAGAACTCGAGGCGCTGCGTGTGGCATCCACTCTGACCGAACACGCTAAAGTCGAAATGAATGTCATCAGTGAAAAAAACGGCCAATCCGTACGGAATATTCCTGCCGGCTGGTTGGTACCAGGGCGGAAAAATCTTGTCTGGGATCGTCGCGACGATGGCGGGCAGCAAGTAGAACCCGGCTACTATCACTTGCAGTTAACCGCTGAGTCGACCTATGGCCAGGTGACGACATTGAAGGAATCTCAAGCATTCTACATGCCGATGTTTTACCATGAAGACTCAGGAGCCGGTGTTGTTGATGATCCGCATCTTATCCAGGGAGCGTCCAGCGCGGCCTGGGGCAGAGAACCGCAGCAAAGTGTCGCTTTCCATCCCTCGGAGGTAATCTACCATTTTACTAATTTGAACCCAACTGTTGAATACGAGATCGGCGCCCAGTTTTATAATGAGACAGGCAACTATCTGAAGCAGCGTATTGCAGTTGATGACGCTCAAGTTCATGGCGCATTCGAAGTTCCATCCGGGCTAAAGCGTCTAGAATGGATGATGCTTCCGAGGGATGTTTATTCAGATGGTGAAATAGATGTGCTAATTCAGAAAGTCGCTGGTGGGGCAGACGCGATGATCTCTCAACTCTGGCTGCGCGAAGCCAATTATGATCCGGCAAACGCACCGGTACTTAGTGAAAGTGAAGCAAAAATTCCAGACGCATATTCTTTATCACAGAACTTTCCAAATCCGTTTAACCCGAGCACGACGATCAATTTTGCAGTGCCGGGAAACTTAGAGCATGTCATGCTGCGAGTGTACAATACGTTGGGACAAACCGTAAAAGTACTGGTGAACGGGCAGTTGTCGTCAGGCCGGCACGCGATTATCTGGAATGGCCGCAACGAATTTAATCAACAGGTTGCAAGTGGTGTCTATTTTTATCAATTCAGCGCGGGTGACTTTAGCCAAACAAAAAAATTGATCTTCATGAAGTAAGAACTCCTTTACTCCTCCTCCAATCCCACCACTAATTGAGCCAGAGGCCCGGGTCGTTCATGACCCGGGCCTTTTTTATTTTGGTGGTTTTGAATTTATAGCGCTATATCGTTTTCTGTGGTTGATGTTTTTAGACGGGATTAACCGGGTAGACAGAATAATAATCCTGAAAATTATGTAATCCTGTCAAGAAGGAAAGACCCACAGCATTCGATTTCAGGTGGTGATTGGTTGCGTTGTAAATGTGTGGTATTCCAATTCGTTTAGGTGTTTGTTGAGAAAAACATATCCGGCGATGAGCGCGAGCAGGCAGGCGCAGAGATAACCGTATCCAAAGAAGACATACCCCAGATGTAATGTTGCGCCTGTTAACAGGACATTGGCACCAAGGAAAACAGAGGCTACTTTGACTAACTTCGATGCCATATCAAAGTACATCATAAAGATCATAATTGTCAGCAACATCATTTGTAAAAAAACAGCAATCAGTGCCTTGTCGAGAATGATTGCACCGAGCCCGGGAAGCTTTAAAAAAGCCGCAATTTCGTCTGAAAAAAGCAGGCAAACAAGGGTGACGGTTCCCTGAATTTTAAGGAGCCCTCCGATACTTTCACGAACTGATTTGGCGATCTCACTTTTGTTCTGATAGATTCTTGCAAGCGTATTTTTGTTCAAGATCGATTCGTAATATATGCGAAATCTGCTGTAAAAATTAGTCTCGATTTTTACTAGAAAATATGTGTAGGCTGGAATGGTGGTCATGTAGGCGATAAACATGGCGCCATCATAGTCTGTGAACACGTAGAGCATATCGTGTACTTGCTCGCCTTTGTCGCTGAACCAAAATATTATTTTATCAACCCAAATACCAAGATTGTAGAAAAAGCCGATTGCAATAAGTTGCGGCATCTTGCCAATATACGATGCTATTTCAAAATTGGGTGTGTCATCACTCTTAAACTCGATAAAAATACGTATCAGGAGAATAAACAGGAGTATGACCTGGCCAAATGTGTAACCGTGCAGGAAGCCCGTAAGTCCAAAGGCTTTCCCCAATGTGTATGCAGCAAAAAAGCTTATGGTTAACCCCGTTGCAAAGGCATACATGACAATTTGATAATTCTTGACTGCGCTTAAAAATATCATAAGCTGCCAGATGCAGCCAATAACAATAAAAAGCATGAGTGCGGCCAGCTTGTAGTTGAAGCCAATGTTCCAAAAGAGGAAAAACGGCAAACCGATTATGAGCTGACAGACAATTGTGATTGTCAGTACCACAGTAAAGGTCGGCAATATCTTTCTAAACTTGCTCGCATAAATCAGGTCGGATAGAAATCGGGTGATGAGGAGTTGGCTTAAACCAGTGGATATCAGAGAAAATGCGAATACGTAAACCACTGTGATGAGAAAAATGCTCATCTCACCACTTCTTAAGAAAGCGGCGGAAAAAATACCAAGCAAGACCAGACAGAGAATGGAAAAGAAAATCGGCCCACCTGCGATGGAAGCAGAAAAAATGACGCCACGCAGGTTGTCAAGATAGGTGTCTTTTTCAAATATCTTTCTTAGTTTGAATCCAATGCCGGCCATGGCTCAGGTTCTCTGATATGTTGTTCATAGATTTTACGATAATGATTGTGCAGGTCAATGCGATTGTAGAATCTGGCCACTCGTTTTCTTCCTGCTTCTCCCATGCGCTCCATCAATTCAGGTGAACGCCAAATTCGTAGAATAGCATTGGCTATTTCTTCGGAATTGGTAATGCCTGCAATCAAACCGCTTCTTCCCAACGCAATGTCTGCATCTGTTCGGCCATAGAGAAGTTCGCGGCAGGCTCCAACATCGGTAGAGACAACAGGAATGCCAAGGCTGTTCGCCTCCAGGATTACCAGTGGCTGTGCCTCGCTGATGCTGGTTAAGGTGAGTATGTCAATTTTCGGATAATATTCTTTTACATCAACTTTACCGGTGAACTCAATAAACCGCTTCAATCCCAAAAAATCGACAAGTTTTTGACATTCGTCATAATATGCCGGCTCTTCATCTGTGGGCCCCATAATCAAAATTTTTAGATTGTGAACTACATCGGTTACGCTCTTGCAGGCTCGTATAAACGTTTTAACATCTTTTATTGAAACAACCCGCCCCATGAAGCCCAGCACGAGTTGCTCTGGCTCTGTCTTCTCCTCGCGTTTGAGCGTGCTGAAAGTAGCGTAATCAATTCCGTTTGGGATAATTTTTAGTTTTTCAAGCGGTGCACCATCTTTGATTTGGTACCTCTGGTTGCCTTCGAATAAAGTGATAATTGCGTCAGCATTTTCGTAGCAAATTTGACTGAACGTTGCAAACATTTTGTTCCAAAGGCCTTTGAAACGACTTTGTGACCGTTGAACTTTTACTCTGCGATCTTCTTGTTCATAAATCCAGTCAGCACGGCTAATTTCAAACCGTCTCTCCCGCGTGTAAATTCCGTGTTCGGTTAAAATTACCGGCCGGTTGTAACGCATCTTAGCCACGGCTGCCAGCAGTCCCGCGTAACCGGTCGATACAGTATGATAAATTGAAGCGCTCGGCAGGGGAGCGGATAATATTTTGAATATCGGGATATGCATGAAGCGGAAAGTCCAGAAATAATCAATAAACGATTCATCAGATGCGTTCCTTAAATATAGAGACTTCAGGATTTCCCAAGCTTCTTTTTCGCTGGGAATTGCTTCCTGCGATATCCCGCGAGTATCCGCATTGAAGAAGTTGTGATAGGCTGTTTGAAGTGCTTGCCACTTTTCTTGTCCTGCCGGACACATGTGGAATTTCTCAATATCCCCCCAGGCATCGGAGGGTAACTTTTTCTTGCGTTTTTCAGGTAAGTGCATGTCGTGCAGAAAGACGTGTTGGATATCTATCACGTTATCCGGTAATTCAAACTTACGCTGGCAGGAGCCGTCGTCACTGGGAAGAATTACAGCGAGTGAAAATGTGAATTCCGACATGGACGATACAAGGCCGTGCACCCAACTGGATACACCGCCTGCAACATAGGGGTAAGTTCCTTCCAGGATTAAACAAACATCCGTTTTTGTTTTCATCGATTTTTCTGGAGACCGTTCTACTTATTTGTTCACAGAGGAATCCTGTTTAACCCCTGAGCGTTACGTCCGTTTTGATCCCGACTTCCTGCAAACTCTTCAGCAAAACAGAGAATATATCCATCTTATTGAGCGGCTTAAACAGGTATGTGTAAGCCCCTTTCTGAATGGCCTCCCGGACCAGATTGCCATCGCTATATGAAGAGATTATGATAATTTGTGTTTTTGGTTGCAGCACTTTCCATTTAACAAGTGTTTCAATGCCACTCAAGCCCGGCATGTTTATATCGAGAAATGCCAGGTCAATTTGTTGCTTTTCGCATATTTCAAGCGCTTGAGTTCCGTCTGGGACCAAGTGTAACTGGTATTTTGGGTCCTTAATTATTGCGCGAAAATAGCTTAAAATATCGACGTCGTCATCGGCAACCAATATTGAAATCGTTTGTTCGGCGCTCATTACGACTCCTTTTCTTTACTCCATGCTCTTTTGCATTTTGTCTATTAAATCAAAATCTTTTTTGAATAGCGTTTCGGTTTCTGAGTCTATGATGATCGTTGGCGTGATAAAAACAATCAACTCTGTTTTGGCCTTCGACGTTTTTTTGTTCTTGAATAGCAATCCAAGTAAAGGGATATCCCCCAGAATCGGTACTTTTGTCTGGCTCTGGATAATGGAATCTCTGATAAGGCCGCCAATCACAATGGTTTGACCATTTTTTATTTTTACAACTGTTGTCGCTTTACGCGTTGAAATGATCGGTGTGCCATCCGGCGTGAAGCCGTTTTGAAAATCAGCTTTGGGTGACACGTCCAACATGATATATTCAGAATTAATGATATGTGGCTTTACACGAAGTTGAACGGTGGCATCTTTAAATTCAAACGAGGTGACCCCAAACTCGTTGAGTTTTTTAAATGGGATTTGATCGCCCACTTCAATTGTTGCTTCTTGATTATCGATAGTGACGACTCGTGGTCTGGAAAGAAGGTTCAGGTTGTTGTTCTGACTTAATGCGTGCAGCACAGCGGTCACATTTGTATTTAAGATACCGACACCGAGTCCACTGCCGACAGGAAAAGGAAACGTATCTTCCTGAGTCGGCTCTGCTTCTTCTTGCCCCTCTTCTTCCTGTTGCTGCAGGTCAAAAGATGTGCCGATTTGCCCCTTAATAGACTTCACATTTGCGGTTTTCCACAGCCATTCAACGCCCAGTTCATTGCCGTCTGTTGTAGAGACTTCTACAATTTCCGCCTGAATATAAATTTGTTGGGTGGGCCCGTCCAGAGACTTTATCAGGCGTTCCATATCGGCCACCACATCAGGTCGTTCCTTAATAATAAGCGTGTTGGTGCGTTTGTCGGCCATGACCGCCCCGGTTTTTGAGGTAATCATTGTTTTCAAAATTTCTTTCATTGCTTCTGCGTCTGCATATTTACATCTAATATTGCGCACAGCAGTTAATTGACCCAGGTTTTCTCTGTCTGCAACATAAAGTACATTGCCTCCCAACTCCTTGTACCCTAGCATTGATGCCTCAAGAATAGCTTTGAATGCATCTTCCGGAGTAATATTAGTAAAATGCATGTTGACCTTGGTATCCTTGACAGACGGCGCCAACAAAAGGTTTTTCCCCAGTCGATTAGCAAGTAATTGCAGGGTATTTGTAAGAGAAACATTGTTTAAATTCAAGTCGATGGTTTCTTGAGATTGTACCTGTTGCTGAGCACCGTGAAGCAAGGCAACATTGCTGGAGCCGATACAGTGCAGGCAGCACAGAAAGATACAAAAGTCAATGAAATAGTAGGAAGCGGTTCGTGCTATTTTTTTTAATTCATCCATGGCGATTTCACAATGCTGGGTTATTCAATTTTCGGTAATTTAAGCAAAAGGTCGCCCTTAGTCGAACGCAGTTGGACTTTGTTATGGGATATCCTTATAACCCGATAGCCACCAATGATGTCGCCAACCTGGACAATTTGACCGCCTATTACCGCGGATGGCACTTGTTTTGCCCACAGAATTCCGCCCAAATGCGGGGCACGAATCTTCTTTGCTGCGGCTTTTTCTGTTGAATTAGAATTCAGCTTTGGCAAAGCAAAGGGGTCTCTGATGGCTTGCTGGGTTCCCATTGTTTTTATCAGTTTCTTTGTGATTTCAGGGTCTAGTGTTTTAATTTTTTGGAAAATTTTTAAATAGGAGTCATCGATTCTATTGTCTTTGTCATTTATCAAGAGAGTTTTGGCTGCCTTGTAGCCTTCGTTCTTACTCAGAGCACTTTTAAACAAAACGATTGCTGCAATCATGATAGTTGCCAGCATGGCAACTGTAATTATGAGTTTTCTCAATGTAAGATGTCCGTGTCTACGGCCAGACCGTCTGCTTGTAGCTTTAAGCTAGCCGGCGTCACGTCCAGAATTAGCTTTAACTGGCCTGTAAGCAGCTTCTCATTCTCTTCGGTGCTAAACAGGTTAAAATCACGAATCAATAGCACTTCATCAGCTGACTCTATTTGTTGAAAAAGATTTAGGATTGACGGGAATGTGCCGGAAAAATTTACATCGATGCTTACCAGTGGTGTTGCTAACGTATCCGCTGAAAATTCATCTTGACCTGCAACTTCGTCCTGAATGGATGTTTCGAGTTTCAATCCAGCGGTCTTTGCTTTCTGTTTCAGACGCGACACAAAGAACGGGATCTGTTCATTCGTTAATATGCTCGCATCAAGTTTTATGCGTTTGTCATCGAGGAAGTCAACTTTTCGCTCCAGTCGCGCCACAATTTTGGATAAATCCATTGCGCCCAGTTCAATGTAGGTGTCGGTCATTCTCACAATGTTTTTCTGCAATTCCTGCGAGAGATTTTGGCGCGGGCTGATCAACAAATAATGAACAACCCAAACGCCTACCACGAGCCCCAGACCTGCTGCGATAAATATTGCAGGGTGATAAACTTGTATGATTTTTTTTATCCAATCCATGGCAAAAAATAAAATTGATTTAAACAAAAAGCTGTGATTCAACCGACAATTTTGTCAGCAGTCGTTTCTCGCGTTACAGAATCAGGTCGTCCCATGAAAATTCCAGCATGAAATTATGATAATACTGTTGTCGTTGCTGGGCAACCGTCAGCCCCTGCAGGTCAACACGAGTACTGGCAAATGAAAATGGCCTGGCTTTCTGCGTAGCAGTCAAGAATTTTTGAATCTGGCTGTCATCTTGATTTTTCAAATCCAGGAACAGGTTGCCTTTCACCATCATGACTTTTTTGTCAGGGCCAGTATAATCATTATCGTCAGGATTTTGACTATCAACAGTGACAAAGTGAATTTCCTTAAGCCAGAAATTGCCGGGAATTGTCTCAGTCAGGGCGGTCAAACTTTCTCTGATAAAGCTGAACTCCACAGCATTGTGATATGAATTTTTGAGTTGCATACTGTATTGTTTTTGCTGCTGGTGCAGTTCAACTGCTTTCTTGAATTGTGGTGATGAGACGTCAATTTTTTTCTTAATGCCGGCTATCTGCACTTGATAGGTGTTTATGTTATCCTGGACATTGACTAATTTTAGAAAAAGAAGCATACCGGCAATAATCCACATCGCGCCATATGCCGCGATTAGACCTGTTCTAAGGGATTCACGTTTGGATTGGGCAAGTTCATTTTGCAAAAAATTTACTTTGAGCATCTTATTGTCCTCTTATGATTGCACCAATGCAGGGCGTAAAATATAGCCCGTCGGCATTTTCCTCTTGTTCTTCCGCTTCCTGTTCGTGAGCGTGAGGTTGTTCTAATTGATTGATCGGGTACCAAAGTTCAGTATTTATACTCAAGTGCCGCTGAAACGTATCAGCGAGTAGGTACAACTGTGCCCCGCCTCCGGTCAGTAAAATTTTCTCGATTTGGGCAACGCCTTCATTTGTTTGGAAGTAGCGAATACATTTTTTGACTTCTGCGATAAGCAGGGTGCAGTATTCTGCAAAAATTACCGGTAACTTAGAATCCTGATATGACTTCTTGTTTGCCCATTTTTTCTGATACATCTTACGTTTCAAGGTTTCTGCTTTATTGTAAGTTATGTTGAGGTCTTCCATTATGTGTTTGGTTATATCGTTTCCACCAAGATTGATTATGTGAAAAAACGGATCTTTTCCCGGTTGTGTGATAACACAAATCGTGTATTGTGAGCCTATCTGTACAATGGCTGTTGGCTCTGAAATGGCGTCGCTACACAAATGTTCAAAAGCATTGTAGATTTCCAGTGCGTCCGGATCTAACACAGTGGGTTTCAGCCCGGCTCGGCTTAATATTTTCTCAACTCGCTTAACGACAACATCGGGTACGGCGCAAGCGAACAAAGTCGTATGCTCGTCATTGATTTTGTCGTTTTCAAGCACCTCACAGGCGATCTGCATTTCATCGAAATTGGCATTACAAGTCTGTCTAAGCTCATCCTGAACAAGTTCAGATAATTCTTCCTCGCTCTCCGGCGCAACGACAGTTATGCCTCTCAGTATCGCTGAGCTGCTAGGGATGGTCGCCGCTACAAAAGAATTGGCCAGTTCGTATTTTTCTACTAATTGGCTCAGTTGCTGCACGTAAAGTTCATCCGTAATCTCTTCATATGCCTCAAGAGGGCCTTGATTTATTAAATCCACGACCTCATGAAACAGGAGTTCGTATTTGTGGTGATGCTGTTGGACACCTATGATTTTGATGTTAGTTGAGCCTAAATCAACGCCAACGCGTATTTTTTTTGGTAGAAATTTCAAGGTCTGCACTCACTTTGTTAGGTTTAATCGGGTTAACTGGAACTCTTAAATAGATTATTTCAAAGATTTTGTTTATAGACTACGCTTGAAAGGTGGCAGTTTCCTGCGTATAAGATTACATACTGTAAGGTCAACACAAATTACGCCGGTGGTTCCTGCCAAAGAGTAATTTTGCGATCAGCACTCTTCCCCTTCCCTTTTCCCTTCCCTTTTCCTTTCCTTTTTCCTTTTCCCTTTTTTTCATCATCATCATCATCATCATCATCGTCACCTTTATTTTTAAATGTGATACCCGATAGGTTTTCTATGTATTGCCGGGCATAAGTAATTTTTGTTCTATTGGTCAGTAATTTCAAGTCATCGTGGGTCACGATGGCGCCGTTGTAGGTGCAATTTGAACCGCTTATTTCAAAGTCGTCGTGACAATAAACAAAGCCATTAATGACAACGTTGCTTGCGCGGCCTTCAAAGTCATTTTTAATAAGAGCCGCTGGAGAAGTTGGCGGCACTGCATTGATCTGTATGTTGTAGCCGCTGAGTACAACATCTTTTTCACTTACAAGGGTGCCATTGATAACCACATTCGAAGTAATTCGCACCCCCTTTTTAAAATACCAGACACCTGTGTACGGACTTTTCCTCGAATCAAGTGTCTTTTGGGAACTGAAGTAGTGTCTTGAGGCAATGGCCGCAGCCTTGAATAGATTCCAGTTGACATGTGGGGTTTGGATATTGGTCCCATAAGAAGCTGTGCCATTTAGAGTGAATCTTTTGACGTTTTTAATTTTCTTATTCGCGTGAATATCCCCATTTACAGTGCCGGTTGTGTAAGAGCCAAAGTGGATATCTGCTTTTGCCATCAGCGCGTATGGCCACTTGTTTTCATCGGCTTCATCAAGAGTGACAATTATGGTCTTTAGGGCGCCTTTCGCACTGCCGACAGCGGTAATTTGTTTGAGACCAGCGTTGTAGTTAACTTTCACGCTTGCGTCGGAATAGGTTGCTGCTGCGGCAGAGACTTTGTTTAGACGCCATAACGCTTTATGAATCCCGGCTTCCGCATTGTAAAACGCTTTTATTTTGTTGGCATGCTTGCTTGTGTTCAGCAATTCAAAACCACCAATGCTGATCATGGTTAAGCCGAGCATGGTGAAAATAGCGAAAAAGATGAGAACAAGACCCAGGATCGTGCCTTGTTGGTTATGCAAAACGGTGCAGGTTCTCGCGTTCTTGCCGGATTTCATGACGGTGCATCGCTTAATTTAAGATGGCTTGCGTTCTTGTATTTTATTGACAAACCAGCCGCACTCACAATTGCTTGACAATTCATAACGATACGGATATTTTTTCTGTCGGCCCGCTTCCAGGTGTTGTCGCAAACTGGGAACTCACCGGCCTCGCCGCCGTCTGCTTTACTGCTTCTGTTTCTGAAGGTATCGATAGCAGTGATGCTGATCGTGCGACTGTTCTGGTTCAATGTCAGGCGTGTTTTAATGGCATTTCCATACACGGAAAATATCAGTTTGGTGACTTTGTTTTTGACGAGCGTGGTTTCCCCTTTCCCATCTAATACCTTAAAATCTGAATTGTCCTTGTAGAATATTCGCCAACTGTTATCCGGGAAAACCACTTTCAGGCAGGTGCCGGATGATTGGGCAGCCTGGCTGCTTGAATAGGCTGAAAAGGACGCATAAATGGCGTGCTTTTTGTGGGCTCCTTGGCGGATATTCTCAGAAAGAACCATTTGAATCAGCGAAAAGTCCTGCTGCAAATTGATATTCTTTGTTTCTTCATTGATGTGTCGGAACGATTCTGTAACAATAACCCCTATGCTGGCCAGAACCACACTGCCAAGGAGCATTGCCATGGTCAGCTCGATTAAAGTAAATCCTGCCTGGGAGCGTGTGAATGTTGTTCTGAAATTTCGCATGGTTAATTGCCAAAATCACTTCTTGCAGAACTAAAAGAAATGCTTTTATCCTTTCCCCAGGAAATTTTTACTGTGTAAGTTTTGTAATCAACAACATTACCATCGCGGTCACGGCGACCTGTTCCGTCTGCAGGATCATCGACAAGACGAACAGTGGTTGCTCTTGTACCGGTAATATTCCCCAACGGAATAACTGTGGCAGTTTCATTCAGAGCCGTTGATATTTGCACATAACTCAACGCGGCAAGTGCTTCCATCTGCTGATGCGCGGCAGCTACCGCCAGGCGCTTTGATTTTTGTTGCACGATGGTTGATTTCGGCAAAGTGAAATAATTCATTCCACCAACCATTATGACCATAAAAATGAAAATCGCAATCATGGCCTCAATCAGGGTCATGCCGTGTTCGTTGGAGGTTTGGATGAAATGCTCAAGGCGAGCGGCGGACTCGAAATGCCTGAAAGTGCCCTGATGTTGTATGTTGTAAGAGTGCTTCATCCTTGAACATTTGCCTTTTAGGCCAACTTGGAATTCAATGTTGAGAGAGTGGGAAGTGCCTAAGTTACGTTGCTCTTAGAATGCAGCTTTTTTATGATCTCTGCATGAGATGCCCGCAATGGGAAAACGTAAACGTCAAGGCAACATAGTCGTTGAATCATTGAAACCTTGGTTGACCGATTCCTTAAATTGGTGACTATGGCGATAAGCAAACCCGAGGCGCCTGGGCTGTGTGCAAACAACCCGGGCGCCTGCTATGGTAGGTTAATTGCTTAAAAGTTTTTCAGAGTACCGGTTTGGTCAATTTGCCTTTTTATACCGAGAGCTTCACCCGCACCGGTTGCCTGGATAATGTAGGTGGTGGTACCTTTTTTATAGTATTTGTAATTTGTATAATTGAAATACTTACCGGCCAAATCTGCGGCGGACACATCAATACCAATTGTCGATACAACCTTAGCAACCCCGACTGGAATGGCAGCGTGTTCTGCGTAGTAAACCCGAATCGCGGTGCGAATTGTTCCCAGCGCTGCGTCTGCTTCACTGGCCTTAGCCCTTTTGGTGTAGCCCGTATAAAGCGGCACAGCCACGGACGCGAGAATACCGATGATAACAATGGTGATCATCAATTCAACCAGGGTAAAGCCGTGTTGTGTTTTGGTGAACTTTTTCATGATTTGACTCCTTTTAATAAAATGAAATGATAGTTTGATAACCTTTGTCTGTAAATTTGTTTCGATAATATCCAGGAGCCCGGCATGGCAGGTGCATTGCTTAAAAGTTCTTTAGATTACCGGTTTGGTCAATTTGCCGTTTGATGCCGGCAGCTTCACCCGCGCCGGTTGCCTGGATAATGTAGGTGGTGGTACCTTTTTTTGTGTACTTGTAGTTTGCGTAATTGAAATATTTACCGGCCAAATCTGCCGTGGACACATCAATACCAATTGTCGTAACAATTTTCCCCTTCCCGACTGGAATGGCAGCGTGTTCGGCGTAGTAAACGCGAATCGCGGTTCGAATTGTTCCCAGCGCTGCATCTGCTTCACTGGCCTTAGCCCTTTTGGTGTATCCCGTATAAAGCGGCACAGCCACAGACGCGAGAATACCGATGATAACAATGGTGATCATCAATTCAACCAGGGTAAAGCCGTGTTGTGATTTGGTGAACTTTTTCATGATTTGTTACTCCTCTTAAGAAATAAATAAATTTTTATGCTTTGGCTGAATACGAAATAACCCAAAACAATCTTTCAAACTGTTGTTTAGTGCATTATGCTGCCCATTTGAAAAATCGGCAGATATAAGGCAATAATTACCACGAGAGCGACTGCCCCCAACCCAATCATCAATATGGGTTCAATGATGGAAGAAAGCCCATCTACTGTTGTGTTAAGTTGTGCGTCGTACATGTCGGCAATTTTAATTAACATGATATCTATTGAGCCCGATTGCTCCCCAACACTAATCATTTGTACCATCATCGAGGGGAAAATTGCCTCTTTGGACAAAAGTGTATTGAGTGTTGCGCCTTCCATAACTCCCGTTCTCAGTCTCTTGAATGCCTGATTGAATACTGTGTTTTCTGCGGTGCTCCCGGCGATTTCGAGAGAATCAACGACTTGAACACCGCTTTTCATAAGCACGCTTAGAGTCCGGCAGAAACGAGATAAGGCAACCTTGGCTATCATTTCACCAGCCACCGGCAATTTCAACATAAAGTTGTCTAAATAATATCGGCCTGATTCTGTTTTCTTGAATTTTTTGAATAAAAATACAAGTATGACAATCAGACCAACCTCCAGAGGTAGGTTGTCTTTGGCTTTTTCGCTGATTGAAACGAGAATTCGGGTGGGCAAAGGAAGTTCAGCGCCAAAGCCGGCAAATGTCTCTTTGAACTTTGGAATGAGACCAAAAACGATTCCAATGAGGACCAAAAAGAAAAAAGAGAAAACAAATTTCGGGTAGGATGACGCCGATTTTACTTTTTTGGCCAAGTCATCCTGAGTCTTTAAATAGGAAGATAATTGTTTAAGAACAGTGACCATTTCACCACCGATTTCACCAACATGAACCATTGAGATGAAAAGAGAAGAGAAGGCGCCTTTGTACCTGGATAATGCTTCCGTTAAGGTTGCTCCGGCGTTTATGTCCTGCACGGCCGTTGCACCTATTTTTTTGAAATCTTTGGAATCTGTTTGTTCAGAGAGCACTGAAAGTGCAGTCATTAAAGGAACTCCGGCATCGAGCAGAGTAGCCAGTTGATTGGCAAAGATATATTGCTCCTCTGTCTTGATTGGTTTTATTTGATTTTTAGAGGCTCTCAGCGCGTCCAGCATGGTTTTAAGCGAAAACTTCCGTACTTCCTGAGTTGTTTGACTTTCAGTCTTTTTGTTAACGGAAGTTTGTCGCTTTCGCTTGAATTTAAGTGAGTGGCCGGCTGAAATTGAAACGTTTGCCATATTTGTGAACCTGTATTTATTGACGTGGAAAAGTTCTTTTACTTCCCCTCGGTGTTTGCCCGCTTAATAACTATCGGAATTAACTCTCTTGACTTCATCCAGGGTCGTTATACCTGCTTTTGCTTTTCTTAAACCGTCCATAAACAATGTTTCCATGCCCAACTCCAGGGCGACTTCAGTTATTTCTTCAGCATTTTTTCCAGCTATGATCATGTTTCTCATCTGGTTGTCCAGGTAGAAAAATTCAAATATAGCCAATCGCCCCCAGTACCCCGTACCGCCACATTTTGAACAGCCTTTGCCTTGGCTGAAGATAGGCTTATCCATGTCTTCTATTAAGCTACCTAACTGTTCACGTTCCGCTTTGCTAAGTTCATAATTTTCTGCACAATGAAAGCAGGTGCGCCGGACGAGTCTTTGCGCCACGATTAGCAAAGTTGAAGAAGCGATCAGATGCTTGTCAATTCCCATATCGATGAGGCGCATTATGGTTGCGATGCTATTGTTTGTGTGCAGCGTGCTCAAGACAAGATGCCCGGTTAGCGCCGCACTAATCGATATTTCTGCAGTTTCAAGATCTCGTATTTCTCCCACCATAATGACATCCGGGTCTTGCCGAAGAATTGCACGAAGGCCAACGGCAAAGGTCAGCCCAAGGTGCGGCTTGGCCGGCGTTTGCGTAATTCCTGGCAAACGATATTCTACCGGGTCTTCAATCGTCACTGTGTTTTTTACGGGAACATTGACGTAATTCAACGCTGAGTAAAGTGTGGTGGTTTTGCCGCTTCCTGTTGGCCCGGTAACGAGAATCAGACCATGCGGTTCTACCAGAGTTTCTTTGAAGCGCTTTGTAGCATTTTCTTCCAGACCCAGATCGCGGACTTCCAGTGACCGATTGTCTTGATCCAGTATTCGTAAAACCACTTTTTCACCGTAAATGGCCGGCAGCGTAGATATACGAAAATCTACGGCTCTACCAAAAACATTGAGTTTGCTGCGACCATCCAATGGGATACGTCGCTCAGCAATATCCAAAGCGCCAAGTATTTTGATTCTTGAGATAATACCCGATTGCAGTCTTTTTGGAGGGGTGGCAATGTCACGCAGGGCCCCATCTATTCTGAAGCGAATGCGGAGCTCTGTTTCCTGGGGTTCTATGTGAATGTCACTGGCCCTTTCCTGGATAGCCTGTAACAGGATGGAATTGACGTACCGGATTGCCGGGGCGGCATCTGCTTCATCTTTGAGCAGTTCGATGCTGATGTCTTCTGTCTGGCTATCCTCATTTTCTATGATATCGACTTGGCTTGGGTCATCGACACCCTCCAGAAACCCGGTGTTTTTAAGGGATAGACGGCTGAGCCATTCGTCTATCTGCGCCTCAGGCGTATAATATATTTCTGGCTCAAACTTGGTTTTCGAACGTATGGCCTCTTCCGCCAGAATATCAAACGGATTTGCCATTGCCACTTTAAGTGAGTCCTCTACACGCTCAAAAGGAATCAGTTTGTATTTAACTGCTATCTCAACAGGTATCAGGTTGAGTACATCGGGGCTGATGAACCCTAGCTCGGAAAGGTCTATCTTTTTGACCTCTTCCTCCTCAACCAGAGCGCCAATGATGTCGAAATTTTGGTTTTCGTTTTCCATTTATGAGCCTTTAGCCAACTATGTTTATCGGCCGGATTTCGAGTGTCTTTAACTATAGGTAAGCGATTGGGTTTAGTCGCTATTCAGCACCCCAACTGCTTTGGCAGTCTCAATGGAAAAGTAACTGTCTAAAAAGTTACTCGGCGATGCCTTTGATTTTGGCATGCAATGCTTTCGCGTTGCGATTTTCATTAAAAAAAAGCAAAACTAAAGTGTTCCACTCGGAAGTTTCTTCCGTCTGAATGGTTAGTCTTAAACAGATTTAACATGTAAATTGTATTGCATTTACTCGCTTTGTATTTTTTAAAACTCCTGGCGAATTCAGCGTTCTCTATGGTTTATAAATAACTCAAGCCGGGCGCTGGTTTTTGGTAATGCATCGTTCCCATACTCAGTTCAGCACCCAGACTTCTTCCTCGGTCCACCACCCTGTGACCGGTGTAAAATTGTCCGGCAGATTTTGGTAGATATGTATCCTTTTGCAGATGCTTTTCACTTCATCAAAATTATGTGTTTCATAGTATGCTTCGGCCAGCCAGAAGTGTGTTTTTGGGTTGCCCGGTTCCAGCGCCACGGCTTCCTGCAAGACCGTGACAGCCTTTTCCACTTTTCCGGTGTTCAATAAAGCGCGGCCATATTCCATAATGCCTTGCGGATGCTTTGGGCGACAGACAAGAAAAGTCTCATACTGTTCAATGGCAAGTGTATAGTAATGTTGTTTAATGGCAGCATCCAATACCCCCAGGTGGCAATACAGGTCGTAGGCTCGTGCGAGTCCAAGAATCGCATCCGCGTCATCCGGCTTGATTTTAACGGTGGCGCGATTCTGTCTTATGCGGTCGATTACTTTGTCTTCCATATCAATGAGTGCGGTTGCTGCGAGTACCTTGGTATCGGAAGTTGCATACTTCACGACTTCCTTGAGAATCGAAACTGAATTTCTGGTGAGAATGTTTGACAGTTTGTTGATGGTGTTTTCTTCAAGCAGGCGGTCGTTGGTTTTGAGTATATCCCGATAAGCGTCAATATCCATTTCGTCCCGTTTTATGAGGGCTGCCTCTCTGGTGATGTTGTGCATCAGTAATTTGTAGCGTTCCGGCATGGCTTCATCGTCCATCTCGAAATAATCGATGGGTTCGAATTTTGACCGATTCGCCAAAATGAGTGCTATGTACATGCCCAGCACCCCGTAAAAAGGTAAGACCAGGGAAAGTGCAGCGGCAATATAGAGAAAGTTTTGACCCATGTGGAAATGCGCCAGACGCATGCGCTTGAACACCAGTATTGCAGTGACCACAAATGCTGCATGTAGACAAAATGCCAAAACTTTGAGCATGCCGCCGCCGGCAAGTAGCCAGTATACCGCCAGCAGTTCAAGGCAGAGTAACATGAGCAGTGCCAGGTGGTATATTAGGTTTGACGGCAGTTGTTGAGTTTTAGTCATTGGCAATTCATTACTTTTAATTCAATTTTTTGCGAGTTATTCTTCAATCACAATCGGCTCATTTCCTGGTTCGCTGCTGTCTTTGGTTTTATTTAGTAGAAAGTGGATATCGTCGAATACCGGTGTTATTTCTCGTTGTCCCTCTGCTGCAAGGCGCTCTTCAGCTGTTCTCATCAGGCTTTCGTAGCCACCTTCTGACGGTTGCAGTACACTGAGTCCGACTTCGAATTCAAGCAGAGTTTCCCTGTCTTCAAACGGCCGCATACCATAATTCACAATTTCATTACAGAGGTCTTCGGTGATTTTTTCGGATTCCAGGCTGTTTTGTCCGGGCAGAATGATGCTAAACGTGTTATCGTCTGCATACTTGGCAATGATATCGACATCGCGTAAAGTGTGGTCAAAGATCCAGTTCAGAACCACCAGCACGTTCTTGCGCTCTGAATCATTCATCTCATCAAAGTGTTTGATGCGCAGCAGAAGCAGCGACAATGAGGAGTGGAAGCGTTTGGCGCGGGATATTTCGTATTGAAGTCTTTTTTGGAAATACGGATAGTTGTAAGCCCCGGTGATCTCATCAGCAATGTTTTTGTCTTTAAGTCGCTCGAATTGCATGGCCTGGTCAGCAACAATCGATACCCAGTAGGCCAGCACTTCGAAAATCCGTACACTGTTGCTGTTGTAGTCAAAAAATGGGATTCTTTCAATGTTGATAATGCCAAGCAGTGTTTCGTCTTTTCGTAATATCGGGGCAGCCATGATTTGTTCAATTGCGTCGAATTCGTTGTGATCTTCCGCCAGCATTTGGTTGATAGTCACCAGACTTTTGTTTTTGACCACTTCTCCCATCATGCCAAAATCTAAATCAACTACGTCTGGCAAACCATCCTCATAATTGCTGTTTCTTGCAACCATTTCGAGTTTATTGTTGCGGAGCAAATAGACTGAGGAGCGCGTTACATTGAGTTGGTCTGCCAGCAAGTCCGGTATGTTCTGATATAGTTGCAGCGGTTGCAACTGTTCGAGATTTGTCAGTTTTTCAAATAGACTGACCATGGTTGTAGCCTGAAAGGCCACTCTTTTGTCCAGTTCATGTTTGGAGTCGCAAAGGGCTTCATGTTCGACACTCAGGCACTCAAGGCCCCTGGCTTTGTCCTCATACTTTTTTTGTAGGTTGTCATGCATTTTTTTGTGCCAGCCCCGGATTTCACCGAGAACACCGCCCGTGAGGATGAAGAAAAATGGCAAGTTGTACGGGCCATGTGGGAAAGAAAAACGGCTGAACTCGGCTGAGGCTGTCCCTGAAGCAAGCGCAACGTAAGCCACGGCAGCAAAACTTCCAGCGAAAATACCTTGCAATGTTCCATAACGGACAGCGATGAGCAAAACAACAATCCAAAAAGGATGCGGGGTTATATGCTCGAATGCCGTTGAATTTTTTATCAGAAAGAGGTCAATGGCCAGTAAGATCGCAAATCCAAGAAGCGTTTCGAGAATGAAGAAATATTTTCGTGACATGGTGTTTTTCCCAGTGTACAACAAATTGTTGTTTCTTAACCGTTTTTGTTTCCTGGAGTGCAATGCTTTGGCTTGCAATTTTCATTGAAACAAAGCAAAACTAAAATTTTGCACTCCGAAGTTTCTCACATCTGAATAGTTGCGTTTTTTTGTGTTTGATTTCCGGTTTCTCCGTGCTGAGATCAATAGAAGTAAAAGAAGTCAACATTAAAACTGCGGTACTTGTCACTTCCAATCAGTGTGTTTTGACTGCCGTATGCAATGTTGGTGCGCAAACGTAAGTTTCTTAGAAGCGTGTATTCCAGGTGTAATGTACCAAAATACTGCATTGTGTTGAGGCGGGGCATCATCCCGATACTGCCGCTGAACTGATAGTAAAACCGTCGCGTCAATTGGTGGTTTATTGCCGCGCCCAGATAGTGCACGGATTCGTTTTCCGGAATTGAAATAATGGCTGCATTTGCAGCATTTTGGTACTGATAACTTAGGTTGTAAAATTGGTAGTATGTCAACAGGTATGGCTTTAAACCCCATTGATAGCCGGCCTGAGCGTACGTTCTTAGTGCATCGCCGAAATGGGCCTCGTTTATCGAATGGTGTTCGTAAGAGAGACGATTCCAGATCACAATGTTTTTCATCAATGTGAGATTGAGGTCTGATTGCAATCGGTTTGTTCGCCCCTCAAAGAAAGACGCCATAAGCGGATCGTTCCAGAGCGCGTTCATGTCCGCAGCAAGATTCAATGAAGCAAATGAGTTAAATCGCCAGAGAACAGATCCGGCACCTGCCATGTCCCAGCTATTGCCAAGTCTGCGCGCTTCGGCGCCAAATCTGGTTTGCAGCTCTGGCCTCCAATACGAAGTGACTTGGGTGCCTATGTCGCGATACTGCGTATCGGCAAATCCGGGCGTTTCCGAGCTGTAATTTTCTTCGCTTACCCACAACGCCATACCAAACAGAGAAGATATCGCCTTGGTGAAAGAGAATTTAGAAATTCGTTTGAAGAAATTGTCCGACTGCTGTTCATGACTGTAATCGAATGAAAAAGCCTCCGAGTGCAAACGACGCAGTTCGTTCAGACGTTGCCGGGCAGTGGGGTGTGCGGGATTCACATCGAGCATCTTTTTCAGGGTGCGCATGCCGGCGTACCATTCGCCTGAATTCAGCTGTGCTTCGCTTAGATCGAGTTGCAAAGTCGGGTCATCAGGCGCGTATCGTAACAAAGAGCGCATCGATTTTGCGGCTTGCTTAAATTTACGCTGTTGAAACAGGGCACGGCCTTGTAAGCGCAACGCAAGATAGTTGTCCGGCTGCCTGGCCAGAACATGCTCGGCCCATTTCACGGATTCATCATAATCTTTTAACAGCAGCAGGCCTTCTGCATAGTTTAGGTAGGTGCTCAAATCTTCGGGATACTGAGAGATGACCGTGCGATACAGCCCAACGGATTTCTCATATTCTCCGCGGTGTGCAAAAATACCGGCTCTAACTTCATTGATTTGCCGATCGTCGGGTTGTTGGCGCGTCAAACGAAGCGCTGTTTTGAATTGCTGTTCCGCAGCCTCGGACTCCCCGAGGCCGGCAAGAAGAGAACCGAAATGATAATGGCTGAAGTAGTCATTGGGGAAATTTTCATGGTGGCGCACATAAGCTGATCGGGCTTTGTCCCACTGATTGCTCCACGCCAGCGAAAGCGCCAGATGTTGCAGGGTTAAACTATCCGGCGTTGCGCTCTGATCTACATTTTCGAGGTGTTTGGCAGCCAGGCCGTAGAAGCTGCGATCAAAATAAAATGCGCCGATTTTTTTGTGAATATTGGCCGGTGGAGGCTCAAGCTTGCTAATCTTCCATATTTGCTGGTGCATGCCATCAAAATCGCGTTGGCGCCAGTGGAGGTTGGCGACTTCCAGCTTCAGGTCAATATTTCCCGGCTCATGGGCGATGAGTTCGTCATACAAGGCGTGTGCTTTTTCAGGGTGCCCGGTTTTCAGGTAGAGTGCAATCAGCGGCATGGTGAATTTTTTACTGTCCGGACTGAGGCCGGCCAGGTATTCGTATGCCGAAATACTCTCTTCCGGGAGACCTTGTTTTTCAAAAAAACTCGCCGCGTACAGCAGAAAACGCCTATCTTCTGCATGGTATTTTTCTCTACCATTTTTAATCAGGCGCCGCGCTTTTTTCGACTCGCCCTGGTGCAGGTACAAATTGGCCAGCCGAATTCTCGTGGCCGCATCTGTTGGCCGTCTGTTTAACAACTCCTGGTATTCATCGATTGCTTCGTCGTTGTGGTGCGTGCGAACGAGCAGGTCAGCGTATTCAGCCCTCCAGGCGACTCTTAGGGCATTTTGTTCTTTTAACTCTGCATAAAGAGAGGCCAGGGCGTCCAGTTTTTTTCGGTCTTGATAATAGTGGCGGAGTTTAGTCGCGGCTTCCTGTTGATAAGTTTCATGCTGCAACAGAGTCTGTAAAGTGGCGGTAGATTGCTCCGGTTGCATGGTATCGTGGTAAAGTTGGGCAAGTTTTGCTTGCCAGATCGGTTCATCTTCGTGTCTTTTTACGATCGCTTGTAGCTGTTCAATGGCTTCATCTGTGTACCCAACATGAACGTAAAGATGGTATAAACGCTCGTAGAGTTCATACTGCTGCGGCGTATGACTTATGCGGAACTTTAGGTAGTTGATCGCTTTTTCAGGTTCGGTTTCCCTGGTCAACTTCATGAGTTTATCAAAATAACGGTCATTGAGTGGATTATGCGAAACCAGGTACTCGAGGTGGGAGACGGTATGGTCGTAGTTTTGCATCCACAAATAAAGGTCTGCCAGGCGGGCACGCAGCGGATTGTCGTCCGGTGTCGCTTTGAGCACACGTTCGTACTCTTCTGTTGCCAGTTCTTTCTGATCTGCGTCGATGTAAATATCCCCGAGCCGTTTACGCGAGGCCAAATCAGCTGGACGTTGGCTCAGCAAGCGGCGTAAATAGAGTTTTGCCTTGACCCGGTCGTTTGCTGCTAATGTTAGTGTAACCAGTTTTTTGAGCGTGGGGACATCGTTTGGACTTTCATCTATGAGGCTTTGGTAGATGTCCAGGGCCTTTGGCGAATCAAGGTTCCATTCGTAGGCTTCAGCCAGTTTGCGGCGGTATTCCGGATTTTCCGGAGAGATGTCGATGACTTTTTCAAGTGTAGAAATGGTCTTGTTTTTGTTGCCGAGTTGTGAGTAAATGTCAGCAATCTGGTTGAGCGTGTAAGCGTCTATGAGATATTCATCATCGATTTTTTCTACCTGCTCAACCGCGTTTTCATAATCACCTTCCTGAATGTAGAGCTTGCTGAGTTGCATTCGAACATCGTTGCGGCCTGGTTGTTTTTGCAGCAATCGGCTGTAGGTTTCTATGGCTTCCTGCGTCCGACCCGATTTGCCGAGCAGATCAGCCAGTCGCAAGTCTGCAGGGAAGACCAGAATACTCGCTGTGACAATGGTCGCAACGAACAGGAGCGGCCACCAGATTTTTATTTGCATGCGTCTTCTATCGTATGGAAGTAAATTTTATCTAAATTTTTGCTGCTTATGAACGGTACAAATTCGTGCTCCCTTGCCAGTTCGATTACAGTCTTTATCCGCGCATCGTTATGCTCGGTGAAATAATCAAGGGTCAGCACTTGCAGGCCGTATTTTTTTTGCATCTTCTTCAGTTGTTTGAGTTGCGCCTGATAACTGAACTCGGGCTGGACAATGGTCGTATTTTTATCAAAATCAATGCTGGTAAACACCGATTCAGCCACAACGCCATCGATAGCATCGCCAAACTCACCCAACATGCTAAATCCTCTGTTTGCTACCAGAATGACATCTGGATATTGTTTGCGCATAGCGCGAATGAGTCGCACCATGGCCGCCTGTGCACCGGGATATTTTCCGGGCTGATGGTATTTTTCCAGGTACTCGGCAGTGTCGATGGTGTCAAGGAACAACCCGTCAAATCCATTTTCCAGGATCGGTGGGATGATTTTTTCAAGAATGAAACGGTGCCACGCCTTCTCTCGCACATCGATCATGTGACTGTCCCAATTGGGATTTTTCTCCAATACCCATGGCTCATTGGCTATCTCACGCCAAAACCAGCGATAATTGCCGACTTCCGCCAGGCTGACATACCCGAGCAGGATCGTTTGCGTTTGCTGCACCGTAGCCAGGTCCGGATGAGAATCTGCATCGAGGACTGCCAGATCGAACTTGCTGACATCATTTGGCGATACGCTGGCGTTGTAGACACAAACCCAGTTTCGCACCCATGCAATCGGAGAAGCGTTTCTTGTACTGCGCCTGGCAGAACATCCTAACAGATACATGATTGACACTGCTATTGTGCTGTAATGAGTAATTGTTGCAAATTTCCGTGTCACTATTGTTCTTAACAATTCAGCCGCAAAAAGAATGTTAAGCGAACGTTTGCAGCCCGCATTGGCGTAATTGCTCCGGCTAGTTCATGTTTTCGATAAATACCGATACTCGCCCGGTCATTTGCTGCGAAAACTGTAATTTGCCTGCCGCATTTGTTTTCTCCATTTTCGGTGTCGAGCCTGGTGTGGAGAATTTCACATCAAAATTTCGGTTTGGCGGCAAATTGCAAAGAATAAATTGTCCGTTACCATACCCTTGGGTTGAAAAAACTATTTTGTGCTGCGATACAGTGAAATTCTCAATTGTATGTGAAGCCTGTTCAAAATAGATGCGTTCGGGCAAGCGCTCTGCGAGAATGATTTCCGCAGTATCTGCATCCGCTAAATGCACGTAGAGTGCATGCTGGTAATGATTAAAACCGAGTACATTTTGTGAGCGTTCCAGGTCGGGGTATTTATCTGAATTGTCGAAACGAATGGTCTTGCAGGCACCGAAGTCACGGATTTTCCAACCTGAATTGGTTTGCTCTATCCTGGTGTTGAAATAGCCGTTGACGATGTGCAGGTACTCGCTCATAAAAATCGGCGCCACTGCTTCGGCCGTGCTGGAATCGATTACTTTTTTCAGCGCGTTCAGTGAGGCAAACCTTTCACCGGAATAGAAGTGATAGTAGACGTCCATAGGTCTCAGGCGCACGGGTGATTCTGTGTTGGCAAATGTTTCAAGAGCATATTTGTAACCGAAATACGGACCCTGCCATCCATTCGTGTAGGTGTTTTCATTGGAATTTGGGGCGTAAAGTTGTCGCTTGTTGCCGACATTTGCACTTAAAGGAGCCACGGCTGTGTAAGATCGATTTTTTTCATCGAAAATACTATCACCACCATTTACATTCATCAACCCCGCCTTTTCACACAAAGAGATGGCCTCCGGGGTGGGCTTACAATTGCCGGTCCAGAAAAAATTTTTAACGCGTTTCCCTTTTGGCAAAAGATGCTTGTTTATGAAATCTACTGAGCCGGTTACTTCCTGGGTTACATTAAATTCATAACCTTTGATGGGCAAGTGGCGGGCTTCGTAACTGTCTTTGTCCTCTGAATCGTCCGCCCAGTAGAAAGGATGAGCATAGGAATGACTGGCAGCCTCAACCCAGTCAATATCAAAGATTGAGCGTGCTATTTCACGAAAACGTTCGTTCTGAATCACTTCCCCGACAACCACAGATACCGAAATCGGCCATTGATATCGTTTGATTATTTCATCGCGAATCACTTCACCACAATAGGCCTCACGTTGAACTTGAGATTTCGAGATGAGCGCATCACCATCAATGTGCGACATCCAGATACGGAGGCCGTTTTTGGTGGTCACATCCGGGCGTGGAATGCCTTTGAGTGCAAATGCTTCTTCAAAAAAGCGAAACGGATTTAAACGCCATTGCCTTTTGTGGGTTTCCGCATTGGCGTACATAATATATGGCGCCCTCGCGAATCCGCCGTTTGGCCCGGTCAGCACAATATCGCTTTCGCTGCCGGGAATATCATTGCGGCGAATGCTGAGATAGACTTTATTTTTTCTATTGATGGATCGATATTTTGAATATTGCGTCAGCTCAAAGTCGAGCGTCCGTTCAAATTCTACCATTTCCGGCACTTTTTTTACAAGTTCAATCTTGGCGATGTCATCACTCCAAAAGTCCTCATCCACAACAAACCCGATTTTTTTCGCGAACTGGTTTATTCTGCTAGCGGGAAGAAAGTCCGCATTGCCGCGATTTTTGATGGCGCCGATTTCACCCAGAATTACGACCTTGCGGCCGAAATTTATCTGCCGTTCTGCCCAGGTCAGGTATTTTTCGGCATTGCGCATGGCACTGCTATAAAACCAGGTCAGTACCCCTCGGTATTTTTTCATCTGGTTATCACTCGGCAGGCCGGTCGCCACGTCCCAATAGTCCACGATGCAGCCAAGATGGTTTAAGATAGTTTCGGCACTTTCGTGAATGTTATTATTGGTCTTAGATTGCCCGCGATCGCTGTCGTAAAGTGCGAGGATGTGCCGAGTCATTTCCTGTCCATATAATTCGCGGGAAAGTGTCATGACAAAACTGATGGCAATGGTCCACACTAGAAGTGTGAAGAGTTTAACGGTGAATCGTCTGATCATTTTATACTTTATTCTTGTGTTATTTGGAATCCGTTGGAACTGCTTGTCTTATATCGGCCCTGACATGAAGGTGTTTTAAAATCGGCTTTGGTTGTTAAGGAAAATTAATGTCTAAGTTTTGGACTTTGGGTTATCTTTGATTACCCCTTGATTCAATTGGTTTCGTTTCTCATTTTGGTACCATTCAGACTTTTCGGCCATCTTAGTCCAAAACGTCGGGTTCGAGAAGGTCCAGACGAGTCACCATTTAGTTTTTTCTCAACGGAGTTCAGAGTTCTCGGCGAACTCGTTGCTTATTTTATCAGTGCGTAATTCAGGCCTATTATTACCCCGAAATAAATTATATTTTCCAGACACCACCGGCGCAACCACATTACCTCGAAAAGGGAAACATGAAAAATAACGTAAATATCTGGCGGGATGAAAATGGTGTTCCGCATGTTGAGGCAAGTAATGAGTTCGATATGTACTGGGGACAGGGCTATGTGCATGCCGCCGATCGGGGCTTGCAATTGTTGCTTATGCGCATTCTGGGTAAAGGCCGGGCCGCTGAGCTGTTAGATGCAAGCGATGACACGGTTAAGATTGATATGTTTTTTCGTAGAATGAATTGGAGCAGCCAGGCGCAGTCGCAAATCTCTGAACTGCCTGAGCGTGAAAGGCGGTGCCTTGATTCTTATTGCGACGGTGTGAATGCCGCTTTTTCACGCAAATACCCATGGGAATTCAAACTGCTCGGATATCGTCCGGAAGCGTGGACAGGAGAGGACGTCGTTCTTATGTCGCGCATGATTGGATATTTGACTCTGGTGCAGTCCCAAGCTGAAATGGAGCGGCTGCTCATCGAGTTGGTACAAGCCGGTGTCAGCCGGGAAAAACTCGAGGTGCTTTTTCCCGCTACTCTGGGTGAGCTCGATTATGAATTACTGCAAAAAGTAACTCTGGTAGAACGAATTGTACCATCTGAGCTTTTATGGCAAACTGCCGTACCCAGAATGATGGCTTCGAACAATTGGGCGATTTCTGGTAAAAGGACTGCTTCAGGCAAGCCAATAATATGTAACGATCCGCATTTAGAAACCAATCGGTTGCCCAATATCTGGTGTGAAGTTGTTCTCAAGTCCGGTGATCGTTATTTGATGGGTGGTTCTATGCCTGGCATCCCCGGCATCTTGAGTGGCAGAACGCCGGATCTGGCCTGGACAGCAACTTATTCTTTTCTCGATGCGGTAGATTCGTGGGTGGAGAAGTGTGAGGGGGGAAAATACTACCGCGCGGCAGGGAGCAAGTGGCTGAATTTTCAAACCAGAAAAGAGACTATTAAGCGCAAGAAGAAGTCAGCGGTGGAAGTTGTTTTCTATGAAAATGAGCACGGTGTGCTTGAAGGAAACCCGAATGAAAGTGGCTTTTATCTCGCTACGCGCTGGGCTGCCGGCGAATCCGGGGCCGTGTCACTTTGCGCCACTTTGGGCATGTTTGATGTCGTTTCAGTTGAAGAAGGAATGGACACACTTGGCAAGGTTGAAACCGGCTGGAATTTTGTGTTCGCGGACACCAACGGTGAGCTTGGCTACCAGATGTCTGGTCTGGCACCCAGGAGGCGTGAAGGCGTAAGCGGTTTTGTGCCGCTGCCCGGGTGGAAGCAGGAAAATGATTGGCTGGGGTTTTGGAACCATGAATCCTTGCCTCGTGTCAAGAATCCGGAAGAAGGATTTTTTGCCACGGCCAATCAGGACTTAAACCGGTATGGCCGGGCAGCCGTGATCAATATGCCGATGGGCTCTTATCGGGCGGACCGAATCGCACATCTGCTGGCAAATGGAAATGCGTTTGTTGAATCCGATATGTTCGCAATGCACTTTGACGTCTACTCGCTGCAGGCGGAATATTTTATGGAAATTTTACGCCCGCTGTTACCTGACACGCCACAAGGAAAGCTTCTCCAAGATTGGGACTTAAAATATGATGCCGGATCGCAAGGCGCTTTTCTCTTCGAAGTGTTTTATGAGGCGCTGTTGTGTGAAGTTTTCGGCAAGAATGGGCTGGGCGAATCGGTTGTTGAATATCTCGGTGGTGAGACCGGCACATTTGCTGATTTTTACGCTAACTTCGACCGTGTTTTGCTTGCTGAGGAATCGATCTGGTTTGGTGAGAAAAGCAGGGATGAGATTTATCGACACGTGGCTGAAGAGGCGCTCCAGGTTGAAGCCAAAAACTGGGGTCAGGTTCGTCAGTTTACCATGTCGAATATCCTTTTTGGCGGCAAACTGCCGGCATTTGCAGGTTTTGATCGCGGACCTTTGACATGCATTGGCAATAGAGCCACCATTCACCAGGGCCAAATTTATCGGAGTGCTGGCAGAGTCACCTCATTCATGCCCTCATTTAGAACGGTCGTTGATTTGGCCAATAATCATCTTTTGACCAACCTCGCGGGTGGGCCTTCCGACCGGCGGTTTTCGAAGTGGTATTGCTCTGATGTCAACAACTGGATTCAAGGGAAGTACAAAAAAGTTACAGCAGATTCGGAACAGGGGAAAATACCGTTCTGATTTGCCGCTGTCTCTTTTGTTGAATAACCAATCCGTTTTGTCACTCGCCCTGAACGAAAAGTAGAAACATGCCTGGCCTGGTTCTTGGTGGCTTCAATTAAAATTTATATTCCACATTCAATGCCTTTCCGGGCTGTCCGGTAAAATATTCGAACACATTCAAGCTGACGATTCCACTAGGGCCGTAATCTTGATTATACAACTTTGCAATGGGTTTCAGGTCAAAAGACAGTTCGTTTGTCAGGTAGGCTTCACAGGCATCGCCGTGGGCATTGTGGCGCAAAAATAGATTTGCCTGAACCGGAAACGATTCCATGAAAACCAAAGGGCTCATAAACAGGGTGAAATCATGTTGCCTGCAACCGCCGCCATAAGAAATAGAAATGGTTAAAGTGTCCTTATTGACAATAGCGGAATTCAGCTGAAATTGGTCCAGTTGCACCGAGTCAGCCGGCATATCTGTAATGACAACCGGTGGAAATTCAGCGCAATTGGGATTGCTGGATTCACATGTTACCGTGATTAT
>JAJDAG010000039.1 GCA_029262005.1 Candidatus Zhuqueibacterota bacterium
GAAAATAATGTAGCTTTTTCGCGGCGCTTCCAGTCGCCCTACGGGTTCCCTCCATTATCCACAAAAACTGGGTAAACTTAGGGAAAAATAATTGTCGCTGGAGGGAATTATAATTGACTTTGATCACTCTGACCTGCGGAATGGCTAACAGCAACGATCGTCCGTGAATTATCGAGATCAGTCAAGACAAAATCAGAGGGTTGTAAAGCACCACTTTGTCCAGTGTTTGAATACGTTTCTTCGGAAAAAGTCACCCCCAGCTGGTTGCTGCCAAGACCCCCTTCGGCGAGGCTAATAAACGGCCCACTTTGTTTGTCTGCAGATTCGAAATACGAAGCATTTTTAGTAATATTCCAGATAATAGCTTCATCAATTTTACCAACAAAACCATTCTGCCAGGTAAATCCGCCGATAGAGAATTCGGAGGCACACCACTGTCCATTATAACAGATGCTCTCGTTCCAGGGGCTATTTTCAGAATAGGCATAAATTGAATTTTCTCCTCCGCCTGGCTGCATAGTGTTTCCGGAAGAACTGCTCGTCGTAACGTCCTCACCATTGACATAGATTCTGATCCGCCCGATAGAAGGATCAGACGAACTTCTGCCAGGGCCGTTTTTATCGAAAGTAACAGCCACGTGTGTCCAGGTGTTCAATGGAATTGCCACTGAACTGTAGGCGCCGCGAGTTCCACTCGCACCTCCCTGAGAGTTGCCATTGTTATCTATTTGTGCATTAAAAGTTAGCCGCAAGGCTCCGTCGATTTTTGACAGGGTTAACGCGTATCCGCCATCATTATAACCGACATGTTTGGTAAAGATGCTGTATTCGTTATTGCTCGCGTCAGTGGGATAAACCCAGGATTCGAGTGTAGCGTTAAACTTTATTTCAGTGTATTTCCAGGTGCCGTGTTTACCCTCATCTGTTGACCAATAACTGTTTCTGGTCCCCACCTGTACCGTTTGGTTGCCGTTAAGCTGGATTGCTTGCCCGAATTTACCTGATGTAAAGGAACCTGCTGCGCCATCAAACCATTTGCCGTGCATTCTCCACGTGCCAGAGTCATTGAAGTTTCCGTTGAGTTTTAGGTATAACACACGATCAAAGTCAAAGCCTCTCGTCGCACCTGTACCGGTTTGGTTTGACATGCGGTGAATGGTGTTAGTGCCTGTATTGCCCATCCGGCTGGAAACATGACAACTGGCATTGCCGCATGACATGCCAGCATGCCAATCGCTATAATAATAGTGGCAATTGTTACACATAGTGTTCCAGATAATTGTGCCGGTTCCAGAATTTGGATTGGAGCGGATCATTGAGCTCACTCCTGATCCGTGCGCTTCATGACAATCGGTACAAGACAGTGCAAAGTTGGCGCCGGCAATCCGTTCTTCATGATTGTATGGTTTTCTCGACCAGAGTTGATCACCTCTTCCCCGGATGATAACCGGCCACCAATCATTCGGATCCGAAGAAGTGCGATCATCACCATTCCACCCTCTACCCTTACCGGCTGAGTACCAATCGGGAGGGGTGCCACCACCGTTCGGTGAGTTAGCAGAGCCAAGACCGTGTGGATCACTGTCAAAACCAATATTGCCGTGTGAGCCTGGTTGTACACCTGGGTCAGGCATCGGGGTATGGCAGTCATTACAGAAAGTCACATAGTCTGGTAGTTGGCTTCCGGAGAAAATATCTCCATTTGGTGTCTTGTATTTTCCGCCATAGTCATCCATCTTTTCACCAGACTGATCACCCCAGAGCGTTGTACCCATTGCCCTGGGATTATTGGTGGGATCACTGAAATCGGGTCTGGTCACAGGTGATTTGTTCTGATTGGCCTCCCAGTATTGGCCTGAGGCGATGTGAGGATTGTGGCAGGTTGTACATTCAAGAGTAAAGGAGTCAGAACCAATTGTGAAACTTCCTCCGAGATCATGTTTGTTTGCGGAGCTAAATCCGAAAGCCTGTTCGATGTCATCAGCTAATCCACTACCTGATATCGCATTATTGGGGACCTTGCCTTCGGTGTGGCAGTTGAAACAGAAATTACCCAGAGATTGCGCCGAAGGTGCATTGAGAATCTTTATATTACTAGAGCCATGGCCAGTCGCATGACAGCCGAAGCTCTGGCCATCGCCCATGCAACTGAGCGGCGTGCCGTAGTCGCCACCGAGTTTGTGGGCGGCATTATTCCACAAACCTGCGTCGACAAACGGTGGGGTAATGCCATCGGTAAATGGAATATCTCCATCGCCGTCATGGCAGTTCAGGCAGAACGGTACTAGTTTGTTAGCTTCAGACTGGTCGTCCATCGGCCGGTTTGTTAATTCATAAACTGTTTGTGGTGTATCTCTGTCGAAAAGCCGCACCCGGCCCTGCATATGCTTGGTCATTTCATGGCAAACACGGCAATCCGCCTTGTTAAATGCAACGTTTTGTAAATGGTGGCTGGTGTCGTTAAATTCAGCAGCAATAGCCCGGCGCCCACCAGGGGGAATATTGTCACCGTTATCTTGTGGTTGATTGTGGCATTGATCACACGGCGGCGACAGGAAATTATCTTTGTGTTGGTGACAAGAAGTGCATTTCTGGCCGGGCTGGTGTTGATGATAGCCAGTGCTGTTGTTCCTGTGGTATGCCGTCTGGGTGTGACAAACTTCGCAGATGCCATCATAAGTAGAGTTACCATCAGCAAAGGAATTTGGACCGGTTTTAGATAAAAATACAACTGACTTATTGCCGCTGTTTGGAGTCGAAACTCCTTCCTTGACCAGAAAAATATTTGTACGATTTGGGTCATGTGGCTGGTGACATTTTCGGCAACCCATGCCTTTATGTTCACCGAATGTATGGCAAGATTTGCACAATGTGCTGTCATTGGCTGCCCGCAGAATATAACCGTCGCCAGCGCCGCTGTTGGCGCCGCCCGAGTCCGCGTAGTGGGGTTGGTGGCAAGTAGTGCACTCGACGTTATTCGGATCCAACAGAGGCAGATTAAGATTTAGCGGGGGATTAAAATACAGCGAGTCCGCAAACGGATACGGGATGCCCACCGGGTGGCTGCCCTTGTTGGCTGTGGAGGTTTTATAACTACCGACATCGCGTATAGAGTGACAGTCTTTACAAAGGCCATTTTGATAATTAGACTTCCTGAGGAAAGGTGAAAATGTTTGATCGTGTTGATTGTGACAAGTGGAACAAGCGATGTTGCCGTTATGTAACCGTCGAAGCATTTCAGGGTCTGTGGGTATGTTGCCGCCATGTGTTGGATTGATGGCAGGAACATCCCAGGCATGTGATGTTCCTGAAATACCAGGTACTGCACGGTTGGCATTGCTGAAGGGCTTATTACTCGCCACTCCCGCCGGGTTATGACAACTCATGCACAGGTTTGCATTACCCTCTACACTGGTTAACTGCGTGTCGGGGCTCTTGTGGAGAATGTGACAGGAACTGCAATCGATACCATTGCCCCAGTGCGGGCCATCTACTGTAGGGATGGCAGTGTCTTTGCCTAATCCGGAAAAGGAATGAATAGGTACTTTGTTTTGGGCTGCAAGGCTGAGCGGGTAAGTCACTGTCAGCGCTGTTACAAGATATATGGAGAATAAGTTTGGTGTCATAATCCTCTTTTGCTTTCCTCCACGCCGTGAATTAGTGCCCACCCGGATAGTCAATAATCCCGTCATTTCGGTATTGTTTTAGGCCGTAATCTCACAATTTGAGCATGGAGCCCGATAAACCATTCGGGGCTGGCATACTATGGCGATTTCGGATGGACACAAATTGGTCTATCTCAGCAACAAAAGTCTTCTAGTCTGTGTAAATCCCGAAACCGTTAAACGATAAAAATAAATGCCACTTGGGGTCATTTCCCCTTTATCATCTTGTGCATTCCAAACCACTGATTTGAATCCTGCCAGTTGCTCAGCATTTATTAATGTTTTTACCCGTTGGCCGAGGATATTCAAAATATCGAGCTTTACCAAGGTTGCTGCCGGCAAAGTATAACCGATTGTTGTTTCAGGATTGAAAGGATTCGGATAATTCTGCAAAAGTTCAAATCGAGATGGAATTGTAATTACGAATAAAAGTCCGGGCCCAAAAGCCTGCTGCCCGTTTATGTTAGTGATTGTAACATCGTGAAAGCCGGGCTCCGCATCTTGTCCTATTGCAATATCTACCGTGAGCTTGTTTGCGCTTCTTATTGAGAAAGAGAGAATTGTGATGCCGCTGCCGCTGAATGCTATCTGCGCTCCCTGGAAAAAATTGGCCCCATTTATCACAAGGCTCAGAGTTTCTCCCTGGCGCACGCTATCGGGTGTAACAGCTACGACAGCAGGTGCAGTAGAGCTGTTGGCGTAGGTCGCAATTGAACTCTCCCGCATAAATTTTCCACTTTTTTCGGCAACGCCGAAAGCACGGATGGTAAAAGTGTAGCTGCCGTCATTTACCGTATTGGTGAAATAGTTGGCATAAACCCCATCATTTGCAGCGCCATCACTATGCAAGCCGTCGTCAAACAGAGTCATCGTTGAATAATTCTGCCCTATTTTTCTGATGTCCAAGGTTGCCGCATTTTCTCTGGAAGATAAAATTTGATAAGATGCGCTTTGGTACGCACTGGTGCTGCTCGCCGGAATTCTTGCATCTGCCGTGATGGTGGCAAACCGTACCGGCTCTTTGTTTTCCGTTAATACGGCGGTCACTAAAATGGGCTGTCCGGCCTTATATTCACTCTTGTCAAGAAAAGTTTCGATCTCCAAATCGGAGTAAACTTGTACAACCACGGAATATGGTTCAGGGCCGGGAATATCTACTCCGGAAACTTTTAAAGTCCATTGGCCGGCCCGTGGCGCAGCAACCGAGTAAAAATCGAAGGAGGAGCCCTCAGTATAATTTATTTCAGGATAAGCCAACGCAACTTGCGGATCGATCAAAGTGCTATCCGGAGCGGTCAGTGCCAAATCTATATCACCCTGATGGAAAACGAGAGAAAATGTGGCAACCGAAATCAACGAATCAAGTGTTACCGAATAAAAATGGGTTTCACCCGGGAGGAGCGTGCCTGAGAATAGCGATAGTACTTGTTGTCCGGTTATCCGGCCACGAAGGAGCACATAAATATGTTGCAGTTCATCGGCTGTTGGAGTAAAAAAATAACTGCCGCCGGTGGCAACAGCAATTTTGTTAAGTAATGCACCATCGACATCATACCCCAGTCCGACCGTATAAACATCCGTTTCCGGCCTGATTCCCGGAAGAATATCCGGAACATAAGGATGGACATTTTCCCGCCCATCACTCAACAGCAACATCGCCTGGAGCTGTTCTACATCGCGTTTATTTAATTCACTCTGTCCACGTTGTAAGCCACTGCCAATTGAAGTCGAGCCGCCCGGCCTAATAGAGTCGATGGCTGTTTGTGCCGCAGATTTTATTTCCTCGGATAGAATTGTTTCCAATGCAAAGTCTGTCTGCGCCGAATCACTGAAGCTGACTACAGCGATAACATCGCCTGTTTGCATGAAAGCAACAAATGTATTGGCTGCTATTTTTGCATTTACAATTTTGTTGTCACCGTCCATACTTCCGGAACGATCAATGACCAATACCGCGTGGAGCCCGTCCTCAAAATCGCCTTGTTGGCCAGTAAGAGAAACCGGACCGGTAACAAGAAGTAAGAAGCAGAAATATTTTGATAAATGATGCAACGATTGCATTCTCATGTTATTTATCTTGCTCCCCCAGAATGTAATGTGAACAAAGAAATTGGAAATAGATAAAATTGTGCGTTTATTGCTTTACAGGACCTATTTGAGCAACAGCATGCGCCGCACTGCCACAAAATCGTCTGAGCGAATCTCGTATAGATAGATACCGCTGGCCACCGGCTCTCCCCGATGGTTTGTGCCATCCCAATAAACAGAGCTACCGGCGGATGAGTAATTGCCGCGCTCCCGTTCACCGAGGTCGAATCTGCGTATGAGTTGCCCGATCTGATTATATATATTAATAACTATACTGTGGTTTTCAGCCAGCACAAACGGAATCCACGTGCCCGGATTGAATGGGTTTGGGTAGTTCTGCAACAGTTCGCTTCTCGTGGGTGGTGTTGTAATTTCGGTTACGGCACTGTCGCCTCGAATCTCTCCCAAGTCGTAAATCTCAAGGCTACCGGTATTCATTGAGGTGACCCAAAGACAATTACGGGAGTCGATGGCCACATCCATAGGAGCCTGAAACTGCCCGGGCTCGGAGCCAAAATTTCCCACGGTTGCCAGAAATTTGCCTTTTTCATCCAACACAGCAATATGCCCCTGGTAGGTATCCGCCACGTAGATGTTCCCCCATCGGTCAACTGCTGCTCCCTGGATTCGGGCAATCTGGTCTGATTCAATCCCATAATCACCAAAACTCTCGAGCCATTGCCCCTGTTTATCGAAGGCGTGAATCATCTTATTCTCACCTTCACTAGCGCTCAAACTCAAGCCGCCATGTTCAGTAACTAAAATCCGTTGATTTTTTTTATCGTAAACAATGCCGGTGGGAAATATCAAGACATCATCGCCAAATGATGCCAGGTAACGGTTTTGCGCGTCAAAGATAGAAACGGATTTCTTTTTGCCGTCCACAACATAAAGGCGCTTTTCGTCGTCAATGGTCGCGTATGTTGGCAGTTGAAAACCGCTGTCAATAACCGCAATGTTATTACCGGCCCCATCAAAAAGCTGAAGCTCACCACTGATACGATCACCAACATACAAGTAGCCATGAGTATTGACGGCAACTGCCAGTGGTGAACTGCCAGCTTCAAACTCACCCAGGAATTTTCCGGTTGTGTCATACCTGCAAATTCTGCCACGGATTGCATCTGTGACATAAGCAATATCCTGATCATCAATAGCAATACGCAGAGGACTTTTCAGTCCTTCTGTAATACGAGAAATGAATGTTACTTCTATCACGCCGCCCTGATCTATAGCCAAAACACTGGCCTTCGGCATTAATAAGAAGGTTGCCAATACCATCAACAGTAAGGTGGCTCTATATTTGTTCTGTCGCATGGGGTTTGCTGGTAAAATTCAAATTCTTTGAAAATAATTAAGACACATCCGGTGCGGATGGATTCTAATTTATATTATTCAGGTTTAGCGGCTGTATCTTTGTCAGGTTTTAGATGAGCTATTTTGGCAAGCCTCTCTTTAAAGTTAAACTCCTTGAAGGTTGGGCTCTTTTCGTTGTGGCACTCTCTGCAATTCTCTTCTTTCGGTATAACCAAACCAACCGAAGTCCGGTCAATTTTGCCGGCAACGATGCCCTTCTTGACTTTTTTAGACTTGTATTTTGATCCGGGACCATGGCATGATTCACAACCTACGCCATCTTCAATTTTGTATTTTTTGCCCAAACGAGCGGCCTCGACATGATAGGCCGTAACATGACATTGAATACACTCGTCGGACTGCTGGGCATTGGCGATGCCTTTTTTTTGGGCGATTGCTTTCGCTTTTTCCGACGCTAGAGTTGCATAAGCCTGTGCATGCTTGGATTTCTGCCAGATTTTGTAAGCCGCACCAGATTTTTTTGATGTATGACAGACTTTGCAGCCGTCGGCGCCAACATAATTAAGCGCCTCGTCTTTATCCTCTTTCGCAAAAACAGGAAATGTTAAAGCAAAGACAAGAACCACTGTCAAAAATCGTGTAAATGTTATCATTCAATTTTTCCTCCTTAATTTTAACGATAAATGTATACAAATTCACAATTAGAGACGGGCAATTACTATACCTAAATATGCAATATTAAAATTCTGCAAAAAGTTATAGGCTAATTCACTTATAGTATTGTTATTATTGAAATAATATTAAAAAGCAGATTGAAACCTGCAACCCGGGAGCCATAAACAACCCTGCAATCGGCTTTCCACTCTGTTAAAAGTGTGTCATATCACACAATAGGGGAGAGAATTGATTCAGGAACACCAAGAAATTTTCTTTGCATCAATACGAAAATGATATCTCAATTTAGGCACAACAATTGCTATAATTAATCATTCTCTTTCCCCTTGCAGGGTTTATCATGTTTTTTCATAAGCTTCGCACACGGATGATTGCTCACATTGTTTGGATCGTGGTAATTGTTACCGCTGTGAATTCATATTTTGTATACAGTGCGCATCAGCTATCTACTCAGCGTCACTTGCAACATGATGCATTGATTGCAACCGAAATTGTGGAAAACACATTGCTGGCGGTCATGAAACGTAAACAACCAGGCACACTTGAGGAGTTGCTGCCTGAAATGACCAAAATGCACCATATCAAAACAATTCGCATTTTACGGCCGGATGGTAGGATTTCCTTTTCTTCGAGTGCCAATGAAAAGGGCCAATTCCTCAAATTAAATGATTTAGACAAATTCATTGCCAATTCTTCTCAAACACGTAGTTTTCGAGTATCAGAAGGCAGTACCACTACTTTCAGCAAGTGGCGTAAAATCACTAACCGGCAACTTTGCCATGAATGCCACGTCAAGTCGCAGAAATTCAACGGTGTTATATGTGTAGAAACATCTGAAGACATAACCCTGAGTTCTTTCAACCCGGGATATTTGCTGCCTGGGGGAATTGCCCTGGGTGTAATAATGCTCCTGTCCCTGGCAACTATAGCACTTTTTTTTCGGGCGGTGGACCGGCCGGTGCAAAAGTTAGAATCTGCCATAAGCGCAATTAAGCGCGGTGACTTTTCTATACGGTTGCCAGAGCTTGGCCACAACGAATTCGGATACCTGGGGCACGAAATGAACACAATGGCTGAGAAGCTACAACGATCAAGAAGCCGTTTGCTCGCCAATCATAATCGGGAATTGCTGCAGGCAGAGTCACATGCAAAAATTGGTGAAATGGCAGCAGGCCTGGCACATGAAATCAAAAACCCTATTTCTGGAATTGTTTTCGCAGTAAATTCAATCCTGCGGGATACCAACCACAGTGACAACCGGCGGGAAATCTTCGAAGAAATTGTTAAGCAAGCAAACAAAATTGAGTATAACCTCGAAGCGTTGCTCACTTTCGCACGACAAATCAGGCTGGACCGCCAGCCCACTGATATCAATAGCATTGTTGAAAGAGTTCTGTTGTTTATTCGTCAGCAACCGGATATGAAGTTGATCAAGGCTGATTGTGATTTGGATTTGAACCTGCCTAAAATAAATGTAGATTCAAGACAAATGGAACAGGTATTGCTAAACCTGGTTATAAATGCTGTACAAGCGATGCCGAGTGGCGGACAATTGTGTTTGAAAACACTTTTTGTCAAGGAAAGCGGCAAAGTGCAGATATGGGTTCAAGATACCGGGTATGGCATCCAGCCAAAACTGAGAGATAAAGTGTTCGAACCATATTACACGACTAAAAAGAAAGGCACCGGATTGGGCCTCACCTTGAGTAAAGAAATTGTAATGCGCCACAACGGCCGCCTTTATTTTGAGTGTTTACCTGGGAATGGCACGGTTTTTATTATTGACTTGCCGGTCAATGGCCAGGGGATATTGTAGTTTGCAAACGTAAAACGTACCCACCGTTCCGTTTTTCAAAATGTTGTAAAACGGGAAGAGTGCGGTTGCCATTTCATTATACATTGTTAGCGGGAACAAGATGAAAAACTACAAAATCCTGCTAGTCGAAGACGATAAACTCATAGCATGGTCTCTTTCTCGTGATCTGAAATGCGCTGGCTGTGACGTTAATGTTTCTGTTGATGGTGAAAGCGCCCTGGATGCCTTTCGTGACTTCTGCCCTGATGTTGTTCTGCTCGATTTGAAACTACCCGGAATTAACGGTCTGAAAGTTCTGCGAACCCTGAAAAAAGAATCACAGAATTCTATCATTATTATGATGACTGCATTCGCAACAGTTGAGACAGCAGTTCAAGCTGTCAAATTGGGAGCGACCGATTTTATTAAAAAGCCATTTTCTTATGATGAGCTAAAAATTATCTTAAAGAGGGCGCTCGAGAGCCACCGATTAAGCCGTGAGGTAGCGGAAATGCGTCACCATCTTAAGCAAAAACACGGCATAGTCAATCTGGTTGGCGAATCCCCTAAAATACAACAAGTATATGCATTCATTAGAAAAATTTCTCAAAGCGATGCAACGACAATCCTCATTTATGGAGAAAGTGGTACCGGGAAAGACCTGGTCGCGAAAGCGATTCACTATGAAAGCAAACGATTTCAATATCCATTTATGGCTTTGAATTGTGGCGCGTTACCCGATACACTTGTGGAGAGTGAAATATTCGGCCATGAGAAAGGAGCATTTACAGATGCAAAAACCGCAAAGAAAGGATTATTTGAGCTCGCAGATAAAGGCACAGTGCTATTAGATGAAATTGGTGATGCTTCTCCTTCTCTTCAAGTCAAGCTCTTACGGTTTATCGAGGATAGAACTTTCAAACATATTGGCGGCACCCGGGACATCGACGTAAACGTTCGAGTTATTGCGGCGACCAATAGAGATCTCAAAGATTTAGTCAAAGAGGGTCACTTTCGCGAAGATCTCTATTATCGGTTAAAAGTAATTCCCGTCGATCTCCCGCCTTTACGAGAACGTCCATCAGACATCCTGGTCCTGACAAAGTACTTTGTTGATCATTTCAATATTGAGTTCAATAAGCATGTGACGGGCATTTCTGAGAAAGTCCTGGACATTCTGACGAATTATAATTGGCCGGGAAATGTGCGTGAATTGCGGAATGTCCTCGAACGGGTAATGATTCTGGAAAGTGAAGAAGAGATTCTACCCGAGCACCTACCGCTGGAAATTACCCTTAAGCATGAACCATCATCGTTTCTTCCAGAAAATTTTCAACTGCCCTCTACTGGAACATCGCTATATGGCGTTGAAAAATCATTGCTTGAAAAAGTCCTTGCATACACGCAGGGCAACCAGTCAAAAGGGGCAAGATTACTACGAATATCCCGCCATACACTGCGCTATAAAATGAAAAAATATAAACTGCTGGACTAGTTAGCGCAACCGATGTGAGGCTTTCAAAAAGGTCACCTACAATCGCCTTTTTTGAACTCAATAGTTCGATTTTGTTGCCGCGAAGGATATCTGTTGTTTAGATCGAAATCGCGTTAACTTATCTTTATTTTTCGCTGTCGGAAGCAATCACTTCCTTTTCAGGCCAACTGTGCTATATCACACAATCATTGTGTGATATAGCACAGTTGGCCTGTTGCCATAAGACCAAAACTTACCTGATGTCTCAGAACCAACCTTTTTTTACTACTGATTATACAGGACTTAGCCAATTTAGTAGATTTGATTCACGATCTACCAAGTTAAAATAGGATGAAAAACTCTGGCATTATCGTTGCGTTCCAGATTTGTGTTCCTTGAATTTATGCAGCTATTCAAAAAGGTTTGGTTATCAATGAATATTCGTAACTATTTTCATAATAATTTCAAAATTATATTAGGTGTCACCGTTGTTTTGTTGAGCCTGGTCGCCTGTGGTGGCACTCGCCAAGGCGCCATCAATAGTGACAAGCAAGATCTAATTTGGCCTCTCCCGCCAGAACCACCCAGAATTCGGTATGAGAAAAGTGTTCACTCCGAATTAGATGTCGGCAGAGAGCGGTCGCTGTCCAGACGCATTTATGAAATGATTTTTGGCCGGGCGCCTCTTCGTGCACTAAAAAAACCGACAGCTGTTCATACCGATAACTCCGGGCGCGTGCTTGTGGCGGACACAGGTTGGCGCAAAGTCCTGGTTTTTGATTTCGACAATAAAAGCCTGGATGTCCTTGGCAAATCGGGCTCAGGCCGCTTGCTAAATCCGCTGGGTGTAACCACGGACCCAACCGGCAGAATTTACGTGACCGATGCTGGTGGCAGCCGGGTGATGATTTATGATTCCGAAGGCAAATATTTATTTGCATTTGGCGGTAAAGAGGAATTTGTACGGCCTTCGGGAATAGCTGTCAACCTGGAGGGAAAAAAGATCTATGTAGTAGATACCTGGGCTCACCAGATAAAGGTGTTCGACTGCAATTCAAGAAAACATCTTTTTAGCATCGGAAAAAAAGGCAAAAAAACCAATGAGTTAAATGAGGGTGTATTAGACCAGGCCTGGAACAGAGGAAGCGAAGAGGGTGAATTTCGTTTCCCGACACAAATCGCCATTGGCCCCGATGGAAAACTCTACATTGTCGATACGCTTAACTTCCGTGTACAAATTTTTTCCGGTACAGGTGAGTTTATTAACTCATTCGGCGAAGTTGGAAATTTTCCGGGTACATTTTACCGACCAAAGGGAATTGCACTTGACAGCGATGGCAACATTTATGTTTCTGATGCAGCATTCAGCAACATCCAAATATTTACTCCGGATGGTAAGCTTCTTCTTCATTTCGGCTCTTTTGGCTCCGGCCTTGCAGACTTGCGATTGCCTGCCGGCCTATATATCAATCCACAGGACCAGATGTTTGTTGTTGATCAATTTAACAACAGGATTAAGGTCTATCAGTACCTGGGCGGCAAGCCCGGCGAACTTTTAACAGAAAAAGAAAGAAGGTGATCACATGATGAAATGGACATTTGTCGTTTGTACTTTAGTACTCATGGTATGCCTGGCAGGAGTATCGGATACCTATGCCCAATTTGGTAATAAGGTATCAGATACGCCGCACAACCTGCAAAAGGCGACAACTTCCGGCATGACCTTAGCCGATTATGGTGAAATCTGTGTATATTGCCATACACCCCACAACAACAACATCAACATAGAAGCACCGTTGTGGAACCGCGATGAACCAACCGGGCCGTATAATATGTACAACAGCCCAACCCTCGATATGACCATCGCGAATACGGCAGAGAATGTGTCGCTGGCCTGCTTATCGTGCCACGACAACACGATAGCGCTTGATCAGATAATAAACCGACCAAGCAGCCAACTTGGCACCAATCCGTCGGGACAAACCATTGAGACCTGTGCGACTACTTGCCACGTTGGCGCCAATCCGGTTGGCGGCATCAATTTCCAAGGCACTAATCTCGGTACGGACCTGCAAAATGATCATCCGATTTCGATCGTTTACGATCCAAGCAAAGACCCCAATTTCCTTCCAGCCTCAAATGGAAAAGTTGGAAATTTACCATTGTACGGATCAAACGCAGATCGTGTGGAGTGTGCTTCCTGCCACAATCCGCATGACAACTCGAACCGACCGTTTTTGCGGATGTCGAATGCAAACAGTGCTTTGTGTCTCACGTGTCATGATATATAGCAATTGCATTGTTTTGTTAAAATCAGCAATGCCAAATGTTGCGGCAAACAATTTATAGTAGAGCAAACGGTTGGAGCTGAAGAAGCGAGGGGGTGCGATTCATCCACCCCCTTTTTTATTTTAAATCAGGAAAAAACTAGTGTTGAAATTCATCAAATATTTTCGAATCGTCCTTATATTGGCATTACCAACAGGGTTGGTAATGGCTTCAGAAGATGCGGTTGCCGGTAACGGCAATGAAGTAGCTGCTACGGTAAACGGCGTTGAAATCGTTGTACATTCATTAAAGGCAGAGATCAACAGAAGACTGCCATATTCAACTTATCACTCCCGGGTCACGCCTGAAAAAATGCAACAAATACGCAGTCAGAGTTTACAAAAACTCATTGAAGATGAGCTGTTTTTCCAGGAAGCAGAACGACACAAGCTGGATGTTAATCTCATTGAAGTAAATCAGCGAATCGATATGATGAAAAACGGCCACGCAACAGAAGAGGAATTTCAAAAAGCATTAGCCAAAGCCGGCCTGAATGCACTTTCGTTGATGGCGCGGGTAAAACGGCTACTGTTGATTCAAAAAATTCAGCAAGTACAAATTCTTGAAACAGTAACCGTAACGGATGAAACTCTCAGAGAGTATTTTCAGAAGAACATGAATAAGTTTATTATGCCTGAAAGATTTCAGACCCGGCATATTCTCATTTCTGTGTTTCCGGGGGCAATGGCAGCCGGTTGGGAAGAAGGCCTGAGTAAAGCGGAACAGACGTGCAAACGTATCGCTGGCGGAACAGGTTTTGCCATGTTAGCCAGGGAATTATCAGCAGACTCAACCAGCCGCGAAAATGGTGGCGATATAGGCTGGATTCACAAAGGTCAGTTGCTTCCCCAATTGGAGGAGGCTTTACATTCGATGCGGATAGGTGAAATCAGCAAACCGGTTCGCTCAATTTATGGTTTCCATATTCTCAAGTTGGAAGGCAAGCAAAAAGAAAAACAACTCACATTCGATGAAATAAATCAGGCAGAACTAAAAAAAAGGATCACCAAACAAAAAATAGAAAAACGAAGACAGGAGTTTCTTGGACAACTAAAATCCCAGGCACAAATTCGTATTTTGAAACTTCAGGGGGTGTGAAATAGTAACCTGGGCCTTTTTACCTAATTATTCAGGTGTGAAAAGCTTCGGAGTGCGATACTTTAGTTTTGCTTTGTTCAATGAAAGTCGCAACCCAAACTCGGCTGAGTAACTCTCTATCTGTGGTTGCTCATCTTTTTACACCGCTTTGATTGTGTTAATTTCGGTGCAAATGTCTTTTTAATAGTACGAATCGCAGCTATATAATTTTGCCAACCAGGCCATGGTTGCAAACAACAAGAAGTTATGAGTTTGAACAGGAAAAAGTTGCTCACATGCCAAAAATCGGCAACACAAATGTTTTTAATATTATTCGCAGGCGCACTGATGTTTGGCTGCAGCAGGACTGCACGCCACCGGGTATTGACCTTTTTTTTTGACGAAGTGCCTTCGATGGATAGCGCTAAGTATTCAGTCCGGGCCGACTCTTTGGCTATACCTGCCCTAACGGCAGAAATCCATTCGGACAGTTTGCTAGTTGCTAACAGCACATGGTTTTTTCATCCACTTCTTAATAAAAAAGAGTGTATGTCCTGTCATGATATTACCGCATCATTTCGACTCTTCCAGGAACCGGAAAACCTTTGCGTGAATTGCCATAATCAGGCAAAAGCGGCTGTCGTTCATGCACCGGTGGAAGAAGGTGCTTGTGGGGAATGTCATGCTCCACATGGGTCAAAAAACGCACACATGTTGATAGAAACAGGAGCTGAGCTATGCTTTCAATGCCATGACGATGAAGAGGTTAAGCCAGTTGCAGCTTCTTCCCTCCACACACCGGTGGCAAGTGGAGATTGCATTGAATGCCACAACCCGCATGGTTCGGAGAACCCACAAATGTTGCTGGCTGTAGCAGATGAACTTTGCTTTAAGTGCCACAATAAGGAAAAAATTAAAACCTCTGAGACACATACAGATATTGGGGAAACCAAATGCGATGAGTGTCACAATCCTCACACGGGGATTATTAGGGTTTTCTGAGGAGAGGGAATTGAATGGCATCAATCGAAAATTTGCTTAGCATGTTTGCGAATGATGATGTTGAATTAAAGGCTTATGATTTACTGTTTTCGATTATAACGTAGCGATTTACGAGATGTGGACAAATCATGACCGGACCGGCTGTAAAATATAATTGTCTGGTTTTGTTGATTCTGGTTGCTTTGTTGTCAATATATGACACTTTGCCAGCGCAGGAAGTCGGACTGTTTCGTCTTAGAAGGTGGGGTGGGTCGTTGCGATTTAGGTGGCAAACAGAAAATCGATTCGCGCCCGATCTAACGCGTGAAAAGACCTATAACGGTGCGTTCAATCTCCACAATAATGGCTATATCATTAATCCGAATTTATTATACTTCCAATGGAGCGGTGATGTCGGTTTATACCTCACACGATTTGTTACACAGGAAATTAATAGAAATACAAAAGGGCGATTGTTAAGCCAAAATTTCCTGGCTTCGTTATTCAAATCGGGCAAGTATCCACTGACATTTCTCTGGGATCGTAATATCAATGTCATCGATATGGAACAAGGCGGACGCAACAACTATGATATCAACAATCTCCAGGTCGTTGTCGAAACCCGTGACTGGTCAACGCCATCTCGGTTGCAAATTGCGTCGCGGGATTTGTGGGAAGTTTGGGATCGGGCAGGCTTCAGAACAGAACGCAATCAACTGCGGCGCACAATTAATTATACCGGCCGCCGTGGTGCAGATGAGTACAACCTTGATCTCGATTATGATTTTCTGAATATTAAAGATCGGATTCGCGCGAAATGGAGTTATTCCAAACACACTGCCAATGTTCGCTATATCCGCCCGTTTGGAAAAGACGACCTGAATCAATTTAACAGCAGACTTAGCCTGTTTATCCGCAATGGATTAAGCGATTACAAAAATGCCGGCATTAACAATTCAATTCAACTGCATCACAAGTATCATCTTTCTAGCAGGTACCACCACTCATTGATGATTACCCGAACTTTGGGCAGTACCTTTATGCAAAACACTGCCTATGCCTCGGCGAGTCATCGACTCTTTTCCAGTTTAAATACCAGCCTGAGCACTGGCGGCTCCTACAGCAATTTGCGCGGAGGCAACACGTACACCTACTCGCTAAGCAGTAGCGTCAATTACAATAAAAAAATACCGCTTTCAGGCCGTTTGCAACTCGGCTTCACCCGCGGTTACTCAATCAACAATATCGAAACCAATAACACCGAGCATATAATTGTTCATGAACGACAGGCCTTTGTTGGCGGTTTCCATGTTATGTTGAATGAACGGGATATTATTACGTCATCAATAATAGTATTTGATGAACAAGGCAAGATGATCTTCGAAGAAGGTGAGAACAAAGATTACATTTTGACCGTGGTTGGCGATCGAGTGGAACTTTTTCGCACTCCCTTTGGCAGAATAGCGGAAAACGCCGTTATTTTGGTTGACTACAGATTCAACACCCTGCCTACCATGCGCTACAAAACCAATTCACAAGTGATCTCTGCCGGTGTCAGTTTTGGCTGGTTGTCGCTGACCTACAATATTAATCGTCATATTCAAGATCTTGTGAAAGGAGATCCCGCCGGCATCAATAAGTTGCAGGACATGCAAGCAAAGGCAGCACTGGCCAGGATAACCTTGCGAAGAGACAATGCCGGCATGTCTGTTTATGCCAGGCACAAGTTGTACCATTCACGAAACCTGGATTTCAAATCGATAGATACTCAATTCTCATTTTTTGTAAAGCCGTTTTACAGCCTTTCAATTTCAAATAAACTATCGTATTCATTACTTGATCACCAACTTGAGCTTCTGAAGGTAAGTGTTTACTCTCTACGATCGGAACTCGGGTGGCGTCCTTCACGCTCTTTTATGTTGCGCGGATATGGCAAATACCGTCTCCGAAAAGAAAGTGCAAAAACGGATGAACAAAATATCGAATACGGGGCCAGCCTGCAACGTTACTGGCGAGTACTGACGTTGCAATTACGATATGAAAAACGGATTTGGGATTTTTTTTTCCGAACCATCAAAGAGCAGCGATTTACCCTTGAAGTTGTGCGAGCTTTCTAATGTTGTTATTCCCAAGCCGGTTCGCCCCTGAGGAAAACTAGCAATCGGGAGCAAAGAAACTTAAAGCGCAGGCAAATCCTTTAGGACAAGACTTTGGAATCAAATAGAACATTTCAAATCACATTATCCAACGGCGCAAGGGAGTACAGACTTCGCTAACCAAACTTCGATACATAAATTTGTAAGTATTACGTTTACAATGAAATCGGCCATAAGTTTTCACTGCGTTTTGTAATTCTCAGTCAATCTTACAGGTAGCTTCAGCCCCAGAAGCTGCAGCAGGATTCGTTGATGTTTATCTGATTTAGCAACCCATTGGAGTTTGATTTCAACCGCATTTTTGCTGATAGGCCACACAATCACCCGGAGCGAACCGCAATCTGATTCGCTCCGGATTTTTGTTCTGCTTTACTTCCGCCTTCTAATGAAAATCTTCCCGTTATAGGTGGAAAAGTGATACTCTGGTCCGCCTTTACCAATTTTGCCATAAAGTGCACTTTCGATTTCCAACCGGAATTTTCCTCCCTCTTTGCGGCTGTCCTCTTTGGTCACTTTACTGCGCTCTTCGAGGTTAATTTCGAAGTCGGTGTAGATTTCGCCGTGCTCGGTTTTCAGTTTTAAATCAGCATTAACCAAGTCTGGGAAAGTGATATCCACATCGCCGTTAAACGAAACAAACGACATGGGTTTATCAGGACTGATCTTGTTAAAAATGACTGTCACATCGCCATTGGTGGTATTTGACAGCACCGCACCCGAAATGTTAAGCGCTTTGATTTCACCGTTCACATTGTTGAGTTCCAGTTCTCCCTGGATATTTTCCACGTAAATGTCACCGCTATTAACCGTGCTTAGTTGCAGCGATGTTTTTAGAGGAACTTGCAGAACAAGGTCGATTGTTCGAGCATGCGAGTCAGTGCTTATGTTCATCCGGTTGTTTTGTTCCTCAACAGACAGGCCGGTGGAAACTACGTTCAGGCGCATCATCCCTTTGGAGTTGCGCCGGGAGCGTTTATCGATCCGTTTGGCCCGGCTTTTTGCCTCGATGATGACTTCTTTGCCGTCATAGCCTTTAATGGTAATGGAGCCGTGCACCAGGCCTGCTTCCAGAAAACCCGGCCGGTCGGGATCGCTGAAAGGTACGGAAATTTTATCCCCGGCGCTTGTCTGTGCAAATAGTAACTTGCACGCGAGCAAGACCAAAATTAGTGTTGAGTTGCTGTATTTCATTTTCATTCACCTCATTTTTTTGCAATATAAATATCACCGTTAAAGCCATCGAACTCAATTTCAGGTCCGCCGTTTCCTACGCGTGCGCCAAAGGCTTTATCACTTTTATAGACATATTTTCCGCGCTTGCGTTTCTGCGTGGCCGGGCGTGACTTGAGGTGGCTCACATCAAAGTCCGTAAAGACATCGCCGTTAAAGGTTTTAATCCGAAAGTCTGCCGACAGCTCAGGCAGGAAAGTCACATTTATTTCACCATTGAGGGAGCCGAAAGAGCAATCTGCCTGTGGGTTTTTGGCGAAGCTAACTGTGACGTCGCCGTTAAGCGCATAAATTCTCCCAGACCCGGAAATGTGAGCCGCTTCAATGCCGCCGTTGGTATTGTCGATTTCGAAATTGCCGCGTGTCTGTTTGACTTTGATTTCCCCGTCATTGATGGTTTTCAGAATCAGATCAACATCGAACGGAACTTTGATAACAAAATCGTAGGTCACATCATAACCATAATAGCGCCAACCACGATGATTGATAGAGCCATCGGATTTGCGGTAAGGGGTATCAACATACAAAACAATGGCATCTCCCTGCTCCCGAATATCCAGCTTAATCCTTGTTTTTGCCTCATCAAGCTTGGTCGCGGAGCGGGCGGAAATTGTCTTGCGCACCTTCAACTTAACCTTGTCACCAGAATGGCCCATGACTTCAATCGAGCCATTGATGTTGTCCACAACCAGTTGCCGCGATTTACTTGTGCTGCCAAACGACAGCGTTTTTTCAATGATTTCAGTTGCATCTTTGGCTTCAACCGCTTTTAGCAGGAAAGCGGCCAGTAGAGCAAGTGTGGCGATTACGTATTTTTTGTTCATAGCAGCTCCTTTGATGTTCAGGGTACCTTTTTCCGATTTGGCCTGTTTGCAGTGACAGGAAACGCAGATGAGATGTATGGTAAAACAATCACTTTTGGCCGGTTTATCGGACTCTCTTCACGCTGTTTACCGCAACTGTTCAATCGCTCGTCCCGCCCGGTTGCGTATGGCCTGATCCAGGGCTTTGTTCTTATTCAAATCGTTAAGTACATTGACTGAACGCTTCTCCGCACGCGCAACCATGAGCTCAATGAGCGCCATTTGCAGCAAAGGAGAAGTTTGCCGTTTGAGAGACTCAAGCGTCCCCCGCTGAATCAACTCGCTCTCGTAAAACAACGAAACGGCATCGACGGCAGCCAGCCGGACATTTAGATTTGGATCGTAATCGAGCGTATTTAGCAACGCTTGCAGGGTTTTATCATTTGGCCGGTTTACATCATAACTGTAGCTGATACCGCGCAAACGTTCGCTGGGGGATTGACTTTGCAGAAGGGATGTCGCCACCATCTGCCGCAAGCCGTAGACTTCATTTCGCAAAAGTCCAATATCACCGTTGCCACCGGGGTTAGCCATTAAATATCCGGTTACAAGGCCGGCAAAAAGTAACGCTATTGAGAATGTGAATTGCCGGACCGGCTGCCCAGGCCACCAGCGTTGCAGCCAGTCATTGAAGATATCCCGCAAACGCACCTGTTTCCGTGCCTGACTTTGACCCGCTTTGTAGGCCTCAAGCATGGTTATGAAGCGCAAGGTTACGGCCTCGCCGGGCTCCTCATCCGGCAATTTATCCAACTTTTGCCAGACCTTTTGCAGCTCTTCGATTTCGTCCTGATGAGACGAAGCCGCCAACCGTCTTTCAAACTCGGCTTTTTCTTGTTCGGAAAGATCCCCTTTCAAGTAATCCGGCAGTCGTTTAAGCAGGTCGTCTTTCTTTTTCATATTACTTCTCCTGATAACTCAAAAAAGATATCACGCAGCCTTTTTATGGCACGGTGCACACGTGCTTTGACAGTGCCCTCCGGGCAGCCGAGCAGGCCCGCGATCTCTTTGTATTTCATGTTTTCGAACCGGCTGAGCAAAAGTACTTCCCTGTCATCCTCCTGTAATCTTGCCAGCGCCGTGTGCAGAAGTTTCGTTGCCTCTTTCTCCTCGAAGCCTTCCCGCGGATTAAGATCGTGGCTCGCGAGCTCGTTTGCGTCATCACCGGAGGATTCAATTTTTCGCTTACGAAAGTAGTCGATGCGTGCGTTTCGTGCAATTTTGAAAATCCACACGTTGAACAGGCTGTCACCGCGGTAAGTCTGCCGGTATTTGAGAATTCGGAAAAATACATCCTGAACCAGATCCTCACTCACATCAATCCGGCCTGTCATTCGCAGAAAGAAGTTATACAGCATTTTGTGATACCGTTCGAACAGCAAACTTAGCTTGTCAAGATCGCCGTCACGCACGAGAAACATCAACTCTTTGTCAGAAAGCGTCCTCAACCGATTTGTGCCTCGAAGTAAGTCATGACATTAATACACACTTTGATTAGCAAAAAAGGTTACTACAAAACCCGCAGTTTCTTTGAAGAAAAGCCTTTGGCGTACAAAATGCAATTAAACTAGTCTGAAATTTGACTGTGGGATTAGAAAATGAAAACAGGTAATCGAGCGCGGAACAAATTCTCACTGAGGGGGCCGCCGCCCCGTGGGATAGTTTATCCAACAGGGCGGCGGCAAATTCCCCCACTAGCAGATATTCAGAATTTAGCCGTGGTCTGGAGATTATGCAGTATCAGCGTGTCTTTTGCCACAACCGTGGTGCGATAAGACACATCGGCCAGCTCGGCGGTTACGTCAATTGGCATCGGCATATCGAGGTAGGTTGCAGTAACTTCGCGAATCAGTTTTGTGCCGGACGGTAAAATCAATCTTGCCTGAAGCTGTAAAGTATCTGCCGGTTCGGCGCTCCAGGTGAAGGCGGCTTGGCCGTTTTTATGTACAAACCCCTGTTCCGATAATATCTCCGTAATACCCAGGCTGTCTGTTTGCAGCTTGACAACAGTTTTATACCATGGTTTGTTGGTCGTCAGCAGCCAATTTACATTTAATGTATCTTGCTCACCGCTTGCGAGGGTTTCGCTGCCGGTCACTTTAAACCAATTTGCCTGAAATGAAATGGGGATATCATGTTTGTGTATGTCTGCGTCAAGGGTCTCGGAGAGGGAGTCTGAAACGATTTTCACATTGTGAAAATATTCGTTTCCAATGATTTCCAGACTGCTTTCATTGGTGCGCAGGTTATATTTGGCTGTGGCGTGAATGCCGGCGCGCCAGATATCATTATATGCCGGTAAAGAATACAGATACCCACCGTAGCCGAAAATGGCAAGAACAACCAGCATGCCGAACACCGGGCCTCGTGTTTTTATAAAAAGATACTTCAGTGCCTTAACTTGCGTTGCCAGGTAAGAATAAAAATATATGAGCGGCAAGTACCAGAGCAGTAGAACCACTGTCAACACTGCACTGTATATGAAAGCGCTGAATGCTGAATTTATCACAAATCCGGAGCCGGCTGAAGAACGCGCAATCATGGGAAAAACATCTGTAAACATCAACTTAAACATGGGGATGGGCGCGAGCATACCAGCGATTGTTTTTATTAAACGGTTCGGTGTAATAATGGCCAGAGAGATCAGAAGCAATGGCAGTGCCAGGTGAAACGCCACTCTGAAACTTGCGATAGCAAGAAGCAAGGTGAAAGTAAACACAATCACCAGGGCTCGTTTTGAATAGACATAAGGGTCCGGACTGTATCGCCATTTTCGTGTTAAGTGCATGGCTACCCATAACCCGGCAATGGCCCATAATGCCGCAAACCTCATGTATTCATTAATGTGCGCCAGCCAGGGATAGCGCAAGCCTTTTAAGACTTGGATACCGGTTTCGCCAAGCTGGGTGAATATCGCGATGACAAGCATAAGTAGAACAATTTTCACTCCGGAAAAGCGAACCCGCTCAGTCTTGGGGATTTGCAACCGGCGCGTTCGTGCGTGTATAAATGCCCATATACTCAGTAGGAGAGCGAATATAACGGTGCCGGTTACGAGCTGAGAAGGGACATAAAAACGAGCGCCGAAAACAGGCCACAGCATGTAGTTGCCGATGCGTTGTGCCGGTATGCCGTGTTCCTGGTACTTGTGCAGCATGCCGTTCACCAGTTTGCCGCTGCGAGCCAGCATGGATTTGTCAACAAATTCAAATCTATCCCGCGGTGTATGAATTGCAGATGCATTTATGCCGGCGGTAAAGTCGATGGCCGGAATGCCTTTTTCAAGAAACGGCGCATGGTCGGAACTGGCGGCATCCAGCAAACTGTTCAGAGCAAAGAAATAGGACGGGTATTGCAGGGTGGCGGTGCCGGTGGCGCGATCGATTGCAAAAGCATCTTCCACCAGCCATTTTGGCGCCTGAATGTCTTTTGTTTCGAGAAATGGAACAAGGTTTTCAGTGCTTGCCGCCATATCGATTTCCAGCATGAGAGCAACTTTGTCCATACCTTGAAAGTGATCAACAAAGTATGTTGAGCCCATCAACCCCTGTTCTTCACCACCGAATGCAGCGAAAACCAATGTGTAGTGCCGTGGCAATTGGCCCCAGATTCGGGCTATTTCAATAGCGCAGGCTGTGCCGGAAGCATCGTCGTTTGCGCCGGGGATTTCCGGTCCCGAAGAATCTATATGGCCGCCAATGACAATAGACGAGTCGGTTTCACCTTTAAAGATGCCGACAGCGATGCCGCTGCTGGTATTGATTACTTTTCGAGGCGTTTTTGCCAGGGAAAATGGCAGCACATAAGCCGAATCCGCGCCGTATGCTTTAAACTTATCCACTGCCCATTTCAACGCGGTTTGCTCGTTTGCCGAACCCATTGGCCGCGGACCGATGGTGACACTTAAGTGCCGGGTGTAGGCATAAGCGCTGTCCGCGCTGAAATGAGAGCCTTGCGCCACCAGTAAATTGGGCAGCAAAACGGCGATGCACAGTAATGCTTTTATTAATAACTGCATGGTTTTCCCTCCGACAGGATAAAGAATTATTGTCAATTATGCGTCACGATAAGTATTGGCCACGGGTGAAACACAGGTTTTTACTGACCTGAATTGTGCATTAAAAGGCTTAACGCAGAGTTGCAGAGAACGCTGCGTTTCGCAGTGAAAAATATTAACCAGTCGATGGATTCAATTACACAATAATTCACTCTTTGTTTCTCTGCATGCTCTGCAATGCTGCGTTTGTAATTACTTTTTCAAGCTATAAGGGAACGTCTGATCTCTACTTTTCTTTAGGGCAGAGCCCAAAATGACCTCAGTTCTCTCGTTATAATTTTAAGCTGATTCTCTTGATGTTCTCATCCGTGCGAATCAGTGGTTTTTAGCTTGTCCCCAAATTCTGGTTTGGCAACAAGGGGAAACGATACACAGCAATTCAAAAATAGGTTACGAAAAGGGCAAAGTCAAGTTCTGTGTTTCGTGATAAAGCAATATTGCACTGTTTTCTGCGCTCGCCTTGGACTTGCAGTCTCTGTGCGCATTGCGCTATCCGGCCTTTGCTATGAACCCATTTGGCCTGTTATGCGGTTGGGCTAACACTCATGCCGTGACTTGTTTGTTGCAAGTCAATCATAAGATTGTAATCTTTATGCAGATGCTGCAGAAAACATCTGCATGGGTGAAGAAATACTTTAAACATCCCAATATTCGCGTCTATGGGTTTTGTGCAGCATGACATCAACGTTTAATATCCGCCGGGCAATAGAATCAGGTAACCCAGGGAGCACAATCTCATTAATGTTTTTTCCAGGATTCGCTTTCACTCGTTCATACAACCGGTTTGACTTCAAAAGATGATTTTTCACCTTTGACGTTACCCTGTTTTTTTGTATCATTGGAACTAAGTTTAGGAACATGGAAGAATTGTTGTAACAGTGCGTGCATGAACTTTGGGGCAGCTCGCCTTGAAAATAAGGCACTGTCGTCAGGGCAATTAAGCAAGGAGCGACATTTGAAAAATCACTTATATAAACCATTGAACTTAAATAGATTTATGAGTTTGTTGACAGCAAGAAGGATGATAATATCTGTGAGAACGAATTTGTGTTTAGTTTACATCTTTGTAGTTCTAACAAGCGCCGCCATCGCACAACCGCAAAGGATGCTGGAACAGGAGGGGATCAGCTCTCAACAAAAAGACAATATTTTTTTCCAGGCGCTTTCGGTGCTGCCCGTTGAAGACATTCCTGAAAAATACCGGCAAGAAGCTATGTCTGCTCACTCCGAAAAATGCCGGACAATTGCGATTGCTGCGGCACGGCGTTTTCTCCCGGCAATGGATAATGAGCAGCAGTCTGCATTGCAGCGCGTTTTTGAGCGTCCCGACAATCTGCCGGAGGCGTACACACGCCAGGGTGGAGATTTCAAGTTGCATTATACTGTTGTTGGCCCCGATTCTGTTGCGACATTGGACCAGAACCAAAACGGCACGCCTGATTTTGTTGAGGATGTGGCGCTTGCATTTGAGAATTCTTTAGCAGTTGCAACCGGGCAACTCAACTACCAGTTGCCGCCCGGGGACAATGGCATTGATGGCCCTGAGTATGATGTTTATGTCCACAATCTGGGGCGTGGTATTTACGGCTATACGGTACCTGAAGACAACATAACCGGTACGCTAGCGGATGATAAGACCAGCTATATTCAAATTGATAATGATTTCGACGTTGGCTTTTTTACCAAGGGCCTGGCAGGCGCCCAGGTAACGGCCGCACACGAGTTGCTGCATGCCATTCAGTTTGGCTACCGCGACGCCAAGTTCTTAAACGAGTATTTTTATTATGAACTTTGCTCAAGCTGGATCGAAGATGTCATTTATGATGAAATAAATGACTACTATGCCTCAGTGCCTGGCTATTTAAAAAGAACAGATAATCCGATCAACCAATATGACCCGCGGACTTCGTTCAATTACGGCGCTGCAATCTGGAATCACTTTCTGGTAGAGCGCTTCAATGATGTGGACGTGGTGCGCCAAAGCTGGGTTCGCATGCTTGCCGGCGATTTTGTTGTGGACGCAATTGTGGCATCGATTGAAAATATGGGCGTGAACTTCGAAGACGCCTTTGCTGAATTTGCGCTTTGGAACTATTTTACCGGCAATCGCGCTGATGCGGCCAGTTATTATGAGGAAGGCCAACATTTTGCGCAATTGCCTTTTGTGGTCAACGCAATCATCAATTCTGATACAACGGTAGTCGACTCAATTCGGACATTGGCCGCCAAATATTATCTATTCACAACCACCAACGCGGGTAATTATCGTTTTTCCGGATTGCTTTCCGGAGATTTTCCCGGACGGTTTGCGGTGGTTGCAACGCCAAACAGTGGTTCAAGCTCAGCAGTTGTTCTGAATTCGGGCCAGGGATTAGAATTGGGCTTTCTGCCGTCTTTGAGTCAGATCGTCGTAATTCCCGTCAATGTTGGAACGTTGAGCGGTGCCGATCCGGACAAATTGACTGGTACGTACAATGATTTCAGTTTTGATTTGTTGCAAGTTGAGCCGAACGATGGTGGGGAAAGAGGCATTGTTGGCATTTACCCCAGCCCGTTTATCATGGGCCGCCACACGGGTCTGACGGTTGAGTTCTTACCGGCGCCCACCCAGCAGGTTGAAGTACGGATTCTCTCTTCCGGAGGTCGCGTGATTCGAACTGAGGTTTTTCCAGCCGGTGTTGCTGCAAGTGCCGCAAGTTTCAGTTGGGACGGGACCGATGAGCATTCGACGCGGGTTGCTTCAGGCGTCTATATTGTCGAGCTTCGCCAGGGTGATTTTATTCAATTTCAGAAATTGGCAGTAATTCGTGAGTAAATATGGGTTTACGATTTCACTATTGACTTTAAATCAGAATTTTCTTATAGTATCAGGTTTAACGTGAAGGCATATTGAAAACAAACTCGCGTGATCGTTCAATTTTGAAATCCGGGAGAATTTGCTTTGACTAAAGCAGAAATTATTAATATTGTGGCCGAAGGAACCGGCTTGACCAAGGTGGAAACATCAGCAGTGGTTGACGGCGTTTTAGCCACAATTGGCTATGCGCTACAGACGGGTGATTCCGTTACCTTGCGGGGGTTTGGCAGCTTCCGGACGGTCCATAGAAATGAGCGAGTATCACGTAATCCAAAAACCGGAAAAGTAATGCATGTTCCTGAACGGACGGCCCCGGTTTTTAAGGCGTCATCCGAATTGAAAAAACTTGTAAATCATAAGACAACCGTAGAATAACTAGGAGGTGAAAACTTGCCCAGCGGTAAGAAGAGAAAAAGGCACAAGATTGCCACGCATAAGAGAAAGAAGAGACTTAGAAAGAATCGCCACAAGAAGAAACGGCCGTAGCGAAATCTTTTGTGTTGTGTAAACCCCTCCTTGCCTGGATAGAGTCGCCGCGAAAGTTGGCGCGTCTGTCCAGGCATTATTTTACTTTCCCAGACCCTCATTTTTTAGAGAGTTGAAATTTAAATTCTGCGCGATGAGGGAATGCGTGAAAGATTTATAATAAAGGGGTCGTTGCATTGTTCCTAAACATAGCGATTCATTGGCTGTGTTCGTCTATGTTTTTTTAGGCTATTAAATTATGCTGACGGTTTTACCGGATGATAGGATGTGCTGGTTACATGCTTGCATACACCGGAATCATAAATCTGTCCGAATTTGGCGGTTTAGAGTATAGCAATTCCTCGATATTATTAAATCAATCCCGCAGATCAGCCCATGACTCAACTTGATTTCGAAGACCTGCTTGCCGTTGAAAAATATCAGAGCGTCGGCAAACTTACCAGGGAGATAAAAACAATTCTCGAGGGAGCATTGCCCGGCGTTTTGGTGGAAGGTGAGATTTCTAACTTCACGCATCACTCCAGCGGTCACATGTACTTTTCTTTAAAGGATGAATCCGCTCAAATCTCCTGCACCATGTGGCGGGGTAACAACCTGAAATTGCTGTTTATGCCCGCCGCCGGCATGAAAGTGCGCGTCAAAGCACGGCTATCGGTTTATGAGAAACGGGGCAATTATCAACTCGATGTCTGGCAGATGCAACCAGCCGGTATTGGTACATTGCAACTTGCTTTCGAAGAGCTGAAACGTAAACTGCAGGAGGAAGGCCTGTTCGCCGATGAACACAAGCAACCTTTGCCTGTTTACCCTGAAAGCATCGGCATTGTAACATCGCCCACAGGCGCCGCCATTCGTGATCTCAAAAGCGTGCTGGTAAGACGCTGGCCTGCGGCAAAAATGATCTTGAAACCTGTTCGGGTGCAAGGCGAGGGCGCCGCGAAAGAAATTGCCCAGGCAATCGATGAGTTCAACGATTATGGCAAAGTGGATGTTCTGCTGGTTTCTCGTGGCGGTGGCTCGATTGAGGATCTCTGGCCATTTAATGAGGAAATAGTTGCTCGCGCGATTTTCCGTTCTCACATTCCGGTGGTTTCCGCAGTTGGCCATGAAATCGATTTCACCATCAGCGATTTTGTCGCCGATTTCAGGGCGCCAACGCCATCAGCCGCAGCCGAACTCGTGGTTCCAAACAGAGATGAAATAGCTGCGCAATTGCAATTCTTCTCAGAAACGATGCGTGGTGTCCTGCTGGAACGATGCAAATATCTGCAGGAGAAACTTCGCTCGATTGTACGCAGTTACGCGTTTGGCCAGCCCATCGATCAAGTGCGTCAAGCAAGCCAGCGGCTGGATGACTTGCGTCGTCAGCTTGAGCAGTTTCCAATTCACACACTCGCCTTATATCGTGAAAAAGTTGATGGTTTGAAAAAGCGTTTGACGCTGCTCGAACAAAGCAATGTGTTGAAGCGGGGCTACAGCATTTGCCATTCCGGCAACAAACTTGTCACTGCAGCGGCGCAGCTTAACCCTGAAGACAAGATTACTGTTGAGTTTGACCGGGGCCGTGTTGAAGCTGAAGTAGAGGAAGTAATTCTTTAACAATAGATTCTTGCATTTACCAACCTTAAGTATTATTCTAAAGCCATGGCAAAACCAAAGAATTTTGAAGAAGCAATGCAGCGCCTGGAGGCGATCGTGTCAGAATTGGAAGAAGGTAACCTGCCCCTTGAAAAATCTTTACAGAAGTATAAGGAAGGAGTAGAGCTGACCCGGTTCTGTGGCGCGAAGCTGGGTGAGGCAGAGAAAGAAATTAAGGAACTGGTCAAAACCGACAAGGGATTTTCCTTGCGCGACACTGACATCTAACAGCCTCACTTTTCCTGTTTTTGAAATTTCTTGAGTTCAATCTGTGCTACCAAAAGCACACTTGATGAAACGCGAGAAACAAAGGTCCTATGAAAATTGCCCTCGTTGCAAATATCGAGAAAGAAGAGGTTCAACAAATTGTCCCGGATTTAGTGGACAAGCTGCACGAGCGCAGGGTTGATTTTTGCATTGAACAGCAGTTGGCCCAGCTTCTGGAAATAGATTCTTCACAATGCTCTGTTTCGGCGTATAAAGAGATTTGCGCAAGCTGCGACCTGGTTATTTCGTTTGGGGGAGATGGTACCATTCTGTCCACAGCCCGCGAAATTGGCACTGCTGCAATCCCGATTCTCGGTGTTAAAATTGGCGGTATGGGGTTTCTGGCGGAACTGACGCCGGATGAGTTGCTCGACAACCTTGATGGTATTTTACAAAAACAGTTTGATGTTGTTGAACGGATGCTTCTGCAGGTTGAGTTCGATGATGAGGAAACACCACTTTATGCGTTAAATGATATTGTTCTCGACAAAGGTGCAGTTTCCCGAATTAATCGAATAAAAATTTTCGTAGATGATGAATTCCTGAACACGTATATTGGCGATGGGTTGATCGTTTCTACGCCAACCGGCTCTACAGCCTACTCGCTCGCAGCCGGTGGGCCGATCCTCTTGCCGACAATGCAAGCAATCATCGTCAACCCCATCAATCCGCATACACTTGGAGCGCGCCCCGTGGTGATTCCGGCCAGCAAACAACTTCGGGTTGAAGTTGAGCTGGCGGCGCAAAAGGTGCTTTTGAGCGCGGATGGGCAAGTTACCAGGGAGTTGAGCCCTGGCAACTCTGCCGTAATCCGCCGCGGCGACTACAGTGTGCGCCTGGTGTCTTTTGGCAAACGCAGTTTTTTTGATGTGCTTCGGGCCAAATTAAACTGGGGTGATGACGTTCGTAAGGGTAGTGGGGAGCCCAGCCATTCAGCAGATTCGCTTTAGCATGGTTTAGCAGACAGAAAAAGTAACGAGGAACATGGCAAAAAGCGATAAGAAAACACCGATGATGGAACAGTACCTGGCGATAAAAGCAAAACACCAGGATGCAGTGCTTTTCTTTCGGTTGGGCGACTTTTATGAGATGTTTTTTGAGGATGCGAAGATCGCCTCGGAGGTGCTTGGGCTGACCTTGACGGCACGCGGGCACGGCAAAACAGAAAAAGTACCTCTTGCCGGCTTTCCTTATCACAGTCTCGATACCTATCTCACCCGCATGATCAAAGCCGGGCACAGGGTGGCGATTTGTGAACAGGTTGAAGATCCTAAGAAAGCCATAACCGTTGTCAAACGCGATGTTACGGAAGTTGTCAGTCCGGGCACGGTGTTCGCAGAAGACCTGCTCGATAGTAAACGAAACAATTTTTTGGCCGGCGCCTACTTTATCGGTGAGCTGTGTGGTATGGCTCTGGTGGATATTTCTACCGGGGAATTCACTGTCAAAGAGTTGCCTTTACAGGAGTTTGTTGAGGAGCTCAGCAAATCCGCACCAGCCGAACTGCTCATATCCGAGGAACAGGCCGAGTTTATCCAGAAGCAGATTTTGCAGGTGGACAAGACGTTTGTTACCCAGCGCGAGGATTGGGTTTTCTCCCGTGATTATGGCTATGAAACCTTGATAAAACATTTTGACACGCTTTCGCTTAAAGGTTTTGGGTGTGAGGATTTAACCGTTGGAATTTGTGCGGCCGGAGCTGTTATTCATTTTTTGAAAGAAGTACAAAAATATCAACTGGTACATATCAGCCAAATTCAACGCCGATCCAGCAATGAGTATGTTAGTCTTGATATGGACACCCGGCGCAATCTGGAACTGCTCAAGTCCATGCGGGGTGGTGGCAGCGAAGGCACCCTCATTTCAGTGATCGACAAGACACGCACGCCCATGGGGGGCAGGCGGCTGGTGCAGTGGATGCTGAATCCACTCGTAGATTCAAATCAAATTCGTGCCCGGCTCGATGCGGTTGAGGAATTGTTTGAATCAGGGAGCCTGTTAGCAGAACTGCGGCAAACGCTGAACGGTGTTGGCGACTTAGAGCGCATCACATCAAAAATCGTTACAAACCGGGCCTCGGCGCGTGACCTGGTCGCCTTGAAGAAGTCGCTGCTCCTGATTCCTGAAATTGCGAAATTACTCGAGAAAAGTGAGGCGCGTGAGCTTACGAATATACTGAGTGAGCTAAACTTTCTTGAAAATCTGGTCGGTGAAATCGGCGCGGCTCTGGTAGACGAGCCGCCATTGGCTGTAACCGAAGGTGGCATCATCCGGCGCGGCTATAACGCCGATCTCGATGATTTGCGCGACACTGCCTATTCCGGCAAAGACTGGATTGCGCGTTTGCAAACACAGGAACGTGAACGCTCTGCGATTCCCTCCCTTAAAGTTAGTTATAATAAAGTATTTGGTTACTATATTGAAGTAACAAAAGCCAATCTTGCTAAAGTACCAGAGCACTATATTCGCAAACAAACACTGGTGAATGCAGAACGGTTCATCACGCCTGAATTGAAGGAATATGAAGAAAAGGTGCTTGGTGCTGAGGAAAAAATTGTTGATATTGAGTATGAGTTGTTTGATCAAATTCGGAAGAAAGCCGGCAGAGAAGCCAGGTCGATTCAACGGAATTCTCATTTAATCAGCCTCCTGGATTGTTTGGCAGGTTTCTCGCAATTGGCCATTGAAAATCGCTACACACGTCCCGATATTAATGATGGCACCAAGCTTGAGATTCAGGAGGGACGGCATCCGGTGGTGGAAAAACTGTTGCCATACGGAGAACAATTTATTCCGAACGACACGCACATAGACACCGCAAACGACCAGGTGCTCATTTTGACGGGTCCGAATATGGCAGGCAAGTCGACTTTTTTACGCCAGGTTGGTTTGATTGTGCTTTTGGCACAGATGGGCAGTTTTGTGCCGGCGAAGAGAACAGCAATTGGTGTGGTTGATAAAATATTCACCAGAGTCGGCGCCTCGGATAATCTCGCTGGGGGTGAGAGTACATTTTTGGTTGAAATGAATGAAACGGCAAACATTTTGAACAATGCGACACCGCGCAGCCTGGTCTTACTGGATGAAATAGGCCGGGGCACCAGCACTTTTGATGGTCTTTCCATCGCATGGTCTGTGGCTGAGTATCTGCACAACACAGCAAACGTGGCTGCTAAGAGCATTTTCGCAACGCATTATCACGAATTGACGGAACTCGCGTTGATTTTGCCACGTGTGAAAAACTACAATGTTGTAGTGAAAGAGTGGGGCGAGAAGGTTGTTTTTCTCAGGAAGATAGCAGAAGGCGCTTGTGATCACAGTTATGGGATTCAGGTAGCCAAGCTGGCAGGTTTGCCGGAAACAGTCATTCGTCGCGCTCAGGAAATTCTCACCAATCTTGAGGCGAACGAACTGACGGCTAACAAGCTGCCGAAATTGGCGGTCGGTTCAAACAGTGGTGAAAAATCAAATCGTGGACAACTTGATATTTTTGAAAAGCAGGAGTCTGTTTTGCGGGATGCCCTGAGCAAGTTGGACATTGAGCAGATGACACCTCTGGATGCCTTGATGAAGCTTAATGACCTTCGGGGAATGGTCAAAAATCCAACGTAAGTTTGAATCAAAGTAAATGATCAAAATTACAAGGCAATGCTGGAATAGAGTCACATAGTATAGTGGTTTAGAAAGTATTACATTTGGAGTGCATAATGCAACAAGTTGTTCGCAGGGCCCTGTTCTTTTTGCTTGTCTCAATCCTGCTCGCCCCAATGAATGCAATCGGCGGTGAATTGGTTGGCGCCAAATATGCCGGGGAATTTCTTGGGCTTGGTGCCGGCGGCCGGTCTTTAGGGATGGGAGGCGCCTATGTCGCGGTTGCCAATGATGTGAGTTCCGGCTACTGGAATCCAGCGGGTCTTTCTCACTTGGATTACCCACAGTTCCTGCTTATGCATTCACGCCAATTTGGCGGTTCGGTCAATTATGATTTTGCCGGCGTAGGCTTTCCGGTGGGTAGGAGAAATAGTCTCGGTCTGACCATTCTTCGGGTTGGTGTTGACGATATTATTCGTACACAATTACGCAATCCTGACAAAGAGCTGGGTGAGCTTTATGTGGATGAAAATGGACAGTTGGTGCGCAACACACCCATTGACAAAGACTTGCAACCTCGTTTCAATAGCGCTGATTATGGCTTTTTACTCACTTATGCCAAGCGCGTTTCTGCAACGTTCTCCTACGGCGGTAATGTGAAGTTAATCTACCGCAATATCGGCGACAATTCGGCCTGGGGCGTTGGTTTCGATTTAGGCGTTCTCCTCAATCTCACTGAAAGGTTAAAGCTTGGGCTGAATTTACAAGACGTGACCAGTACGCTTGTGGCATGGGATACGGGTCGCCGTGAATTGATTCGCCCAGCATTGCGCGCCGGCTTAACTTACCCTGTTGTGCTCAGTGCCTTTGGTGGCCGAATTCAACCGGCAGTAGATTTCATCTTTCGTTTTGAAAATCGCCAAACGGCGAATTTGTTTGATGTTGGCCCGGCCAGTGTTGATATGCGCGTTGGCTGGGAGTACATGTACGGCGATATTTTTTCGCTGCGCATGGGCTTTGCCGATCTGGGGCAACCGGACGCACAACTAAGTCTCGGCAAATTTAGCGCCGGCATTGGCTTGAACCTGCCGAAACTTCGTGTTGATTATGCCTACCTTGGTCACGAAGAGTTGGGCAACACCCACAGAATTTCAGCCCGCCTGACCTTGGAAGAGCCCAAATTTCTTCGTAAACTTTGACACCTGCCAGGTCAATCCGTTCACTCTGCTGTTCGCTGATTATCCATGTTGCTCAATATTTCTTGCCGGGGTGCACGCTCAGACGCAAGCACGTTAAAGCAATTATTTGACAACAGGTTCGTTGTAAAATTCTACAAAATTCATTTGACAAGCATAAAAATATATTGTATAATGTAAGTCACTCGAATATTTTAACTTAATCGTTGTTTTTTTCGGTGTTTTTTGCTGATTTTTGCAGCAAATTTGTTGTTTTAAGGAGCATGTGGACTCAATCATGATATCAAGTATGACCGGATTTGGGCGCGGGGAAGTAAATGGAAACGAGTACATGGTTTCTGTTGAAATACGTTCGCTTAATCACAGATTCCTGGATGTAGAAATTCGTTTACCAAAAAATCTGCAAAGCTTTGATACGGATGTCCGTGAATTGATTAATCGCAATCTTTCTCGTGGGCGCGTAAGCGTTGCAGTAACTGTGAGGGGCGGGGAAATTTCTTCCGGAAGTTTAACCATCGACAAGCCGCTTGCGATGAATTATCTTCGACTTCTTGAAGGGCTGAAGCAGGATCTGAATTTGAATGGGCCGATTCAACTTGAGCAATTGCTTGCCCTCCCTGATATATTTTTATTTGAAAGTAACGATGAATCGAAAAGTGAAATATTGAAGGCGTTGAAAAAATCGGTTAATTTGGCTCTGGAAGATCTTAAAGGGATGCGGTTGCGGGAAGGTGAAGAACTTTGCAAGGACCTTGCGGCACGTATCGCTTCCATTGATATTCTGATAACAAATATTGAAAAGTGCTCAAAAGATAATGCGGCCGAAATATTCACAAAACTAAAAAATCGTGTTGCCGAAATTGCCAACATGGAAAGCCTGAACGAGGGACGCCTTGAAGCAGAAGTAGCTATTTTGGCCGAGAAAGCTGATGTCACGGAAGAGTGCATTCGCTTCAAAAGTCACAACACAATGTTTATGGAGCTGTTGGATAAACCCAGCTCAGAGGGGCGCAAGCTGAACTTTCTTTTGCAAGAGATGCATCGTGAGGCCAACACTATTGGCGCCAAGGTCAATGATGCTGAGGTTGCACATTGGGTTGTAGAGGTTAAGGAGGAAGTTGAGAAGCTAAGGGAACAGATTCAGAACATTGAGTAGCTGGATAAAAAATACTGGCCTGCTGGTTGTTATTTCTGCGCCCTCCGGTGGTGGCAAAACAACAATTTTGAGACGAGTTTTTGAGCAGGGTAATGCTGATTTCCAATATTCAATTTCGGTTACTACTCGGCCGCAGCGTTCCGGTGAGGTAGATGGAAAGGATTATTACTTTCTGAGTTTGGCTGAATTTACCAAGCAGCGCGCACAGGGTGATTTTGTGGAGTGGGCCGAAGTGCATGGGCATTACTACGCAACCCCTAAAACTCCGATTCGCAAGTGGATTGACGATGGAAAGGTTGTATTTTGTGATTTGGATGTTGACGGTGGGTTGACCGTTAAAAAGGAATTTGGCGATGCAGCACTTTTGGTGTTTGTCAGGCCACCTTCTTTCGAGAGCCTCGTGGTTAGATTGAAGGGGCGCAATACCGAGAGCGACAAGCAAATTGAAAAAAGAATGCAGCGTTATCCTAAAGAAATGAAGAAGTCTGAACTTTATGATCATCTGGTGGTCAATGAGAATCTGGATGAGACGGTTCAGCAGGTTTTGCAAATAGTAAACGACGCAGTTGTATCAGGTTGACAGGAGATTTAATTGATGATTAAAACATTGTCCATTCGAACATTGGAAACAAAGGCAGAGAATCTATACGAAGCGGTTGTTGTGCTGGCCAGACGTGCTCGTCAAATCAATAGCGAGCAAAAGCAATATCGCGTCAAGAATAAGGGGTATGACGATGAATATGAATCGTATGGGAATGATGAGTTTGATGAGTTTGATGAGTTGGTAGAAGATGAAGATTATCAGGAGTTGCCCAAGCCTTCTATAGTTGCTCTTGATGAGTTCCTTGAAGATAAAGTCATTTATGAATATTTGCCTGAAGAAGATGCGAATGATGGCGAGAGGTCGTAGCTGACATGTCGGCGCTGGTTGCTCAAAATGTGGCAATTGGTGTAACCGGGGGCATTGCTGCGTACAAAACCTGTACCCTCGTTCGTGAGTTGAAGAAATTAGGGGCCGATGTGCGAGTCGCTATCTCAGAGTCGACGCGAGAATTTGTCACTGACTTAACCTTTGCCACGCTGTCAGAGAACCCTGTTGTTACATCGCTTTTTTCCGGAAATGAAACCAGCGGCACGACTCATATAGAGATGGCTCGTTGGTGTAATATTTTTGTTGTTTGCCCGGCAACAGCACATTTTCTGGCCAGGGCTGCTGTCGGTATGGCCAATGATTTTATTACAACGACACTGCTGGCCACACGGGCAAAAGTTTTAATTTGCCCAGCCATGAATTCTGTCATGTGGGAAAAGCAGGTGGTGCAGGAAAATATTAAGAAACTGCAGCAGTTGGGTTATGAAATTGTTGAGCCTGAATGGGGTGCTTTGGCAACCAGTGATGAGGGCGAGGGTTGGGGCCGCCTGCCGGAAATCCAAAATATTGTGAGCCGGATTCAGCATTGCTTGCTGGCAACGGATGATTTTAAGGGGCAAAAGGTGATTGTTTCGGCCGGGCCCACAAGAGAGGCTATCGACCCGGTTCGGTTTTTAACAAATTACTCTACCGGGAAAATGGGTTTTGCGTTAGCAGAGGTCGCCAGACAAAGAGGTGCCGAAGTCGTCTTGATTACAGGGCCAAATCATTTAGACAAGCCTAATGGGGTTAAGTACTTAGAGATTGAATCTGCGGCAGAACTGCAAGCGGTAATCACCAATGAGTACGATGACTGTGATATTTTGCTTATGACTGCAGCCGTTTCGGATTATCGCCCTCGTGTGGTGCTAAAGCATAAGTTGAAAAAAAAAGCAGGAGAATTTCAGTTACAAATGGTGCGGAATGCAGATATTTTGGCTGAACTTGGTAAAAAAAAGACAGCCGAAGTTCATGTTGGATTTGCCCTGGAGACCGAAAGCGGTATCGCAAATGCAACGAAGAAATTAAGCGCCAAAAATCTTGATTTTATTGTGCTGAATAATCCTTTGGAGCCGGGCGCTGCCTTTGCCGGCGACACCAATGTGGTTACCATTATTTCAAAAGATGGTTTGGTCGATACGCTTCCCAAAATGTCGAAGAAAGAGGTTGCGCATACAGTGCTTGACAGGGTGTTGCATGTTCTTGAAGCAGGTTCACAACCCCTGGCAGCAGGATGATTATGACTGCGACCATGGAAAGAGCCGAACTTGTAGAGCGCTATTTGCTTCAACAAGCGGAATTGTATGGGGATGATTTTTATGTTACCGCTACAAATGATTTGCAAATGGTAGATTCTTCTGATTCCATAGCGGTTGCCCCTAAGTTGGCCAAGTTCACGTTTGAGGAGTTGTCGCAGAAGGTTGCTGTCTGTAAGAAGTGTGCACTTGGCGAATCAAGAACACAAGCAATATTTGGTAGTGGTAATCCTGACGCCCGTTTGCTGTGTGTAGGCGAGGCTCCGGATTATGAAGATGACAAAAGCGGACAACCATTTTCTGGTGCTGCGGGAGAATTGCTCGATAAGATTCTTGTCGCCATTGGTTTTGTACGCAAGGAAATATATTTGACTCACGCCATCAAGTGTAGACCAGGTGGTAGTCACGCACCCAATGACAAGGAAATGACAAGTTGCCTGCCCTACCTGGAGCAGCAAATAGAATTGATTCAGCCTAAACTAATTCTTGCGTTAGGTAGCTTTGCTGCGCAAGCATTATTAGGGAAGTGTCAATCCATTGAATCGTATCGCAATGCTCCGCACACTTTTGGCAAGGGCATTCAGGTGGTTGTGACTTATCATCCGGCAGACATGCTTCGCAACAACAGCTTAAAGCGGCCTGCGTGGCAAGACGTGCAGCGGTTGCGACAGTTATATGATAAAGTAGTAGGCGATAAAGCAGTATAGAAATTGTCAGGAAAATCATAGCACGCCAAGCCTTTTTTTGTAGATTGAAATTTCGCTGAATTGTGAAAAGCCTGAGTTGGCTGCGGGGTGCCTGTGTTTTATTAGTTTTTGTGTGAAATTAAGAAGTATCTGTTAAATGAACAAAAGACCCGCTATAAAAAAAGAGATGGTGACGGACCGGATGCCCCCTCAGGCTATTGAGGAGGAGAAGGCAGTACTCGGTTCTATGCTTATTGATAAAGAGGCCGTTAACAAGACGATAGAAATTCTTGACTCAAGTGCTTTTTATAAATCTCAACACCAGAGAATTTTTGAAGCTGCCGTTGTCTTGTATGAAAAAAATATTCAGGTTGATTATCTCACAATCACTGATCAGCTTGAAAAAATGGCTGTATTGGAAGAGGTTGGTGGAGATTACTATATCACCGAATTAGCCAATGCTGTTCCTTCCGCTGCCAGTGTTGAATACTACGCCAATATTGTGCTGGAAAAAGCCCTGTTGCGTAAACTCATTGAAGTCTGTAACGGCATCACGGCCAGTGCTTATTCAGCACAGGAGGATGCGGTTAGTCTTCTCGACGATGCCGAACGTCGAATTTTTACATTGTCTGAGAAGAAATTGAGACGCGGTTTTGTGCCGATTCACCCGATTCTAACCAAGACATTTGATGTTATCGATACCTATCACAATCAATCAGGTAGTGTAACGGGCGTAGCAACGGGTTTTGACGAACTTGATAAGATGACTTCAGGCTTGCAGAATTCGGATCTGGTGATAATAGCCGGCAGGCCGTCAATGGGAAAAACGGCCTTTTGTTTAAATATAGCGCGCAATGCTGCCATTGACCATGGGGTGCCTGTTGGCATCTTTAGTCTGGAAATGTCAAACACACAATTGGCGATGCGGATGCTTTGTGCAGAGTCGAGAGTTGACGCGCACAAGGTGCGAACCGGTAAGCTGCCGGCGAGTGATTGGCCACGCTTGAGCATGAGTGTTGGGAAACTGGCAGAGGCCCCACTTTTTATAGATGATTCAGCCGCGTTGACTGTGCTGGAAATTCGGGCGAAGGCTCGCAGGCTAAAAGCAGAACATGGACTCGGCATGCTGATAGTTGATTATTTACAATTAGCCAAAGGACCTGGTAGTTCAGAGAGTCGGCAAATTGAAATTTCAAGTATCTCACAGTCTCTTAAAGCGCTTGCGAAAGAACTTGAGCTTCCGGTGTTGGCGTTGTCGCAGTTATCGCGTGCTGTGGAACAACGAGGCGGCGATAAGCGCCCCATGCTATCGGACTTACGTGAGTCCGGCGCTATTGAACAGGATGCTGATGTCGTAATGTTTATTTACAGGCCGGAAGTTTATGGGCCGGTTGAAGAAGAGGGTATTGCTGAGATTATTATCGCAAAGCAAAGAAACGGCCCGGTTGGCACGGTTTCATTAAAGTTTCACAAAAACTTTGTTCTTTTTACCAGTTTGGAAAAGTTTCGCGAAGAGGATATGGTCGGTATGGACCAGCCATTCTAACAATTATGGAGAATGGATACAGACAAGACTTTACTGAGCAACTCAAAACACACAAGAAATATGTGGCTTCTGCGAATATTGAGTTGCTTCAGCGCGCGTTTGATTACAGCATTGAATCGCATAAAGATCAGTTGCGGAAATCTGGTGCGCCCTATTTTGAGCATTGCCTGGAGGTGGCGAGAATTCTCATTGAGATGAAGATGGATTCACACACTGTTGCTGGTGGCTTGCTACATGATGTCGTTGAGGACACCGGCGTCTCTATCAAAGATGTTCAGGACGAATTTGGTAAGGAAGTCGCATTGTTAGTAGACGGCGTTACCAAAATCAGCGAGCTCAAATTTGATAGTGTTGAGCAGAGACAAGCCGAAAATTTCCGTAAAATGATCATCTCAATGGTAAAAGATATTCGAGTGATATTGATTAAGTTCGCGGACAGGCTTCACAATATGAGAACACTGGAATTTCTTGCAGAGCGAAAGCAACGAAGAATTGCCATTGAAACTCGCGATGTTTATGCGCCGCTTGCACACCGGCTGGGCATTGCCAAGATTAAGTGGGAGTTGGAAGATCTGATCCTGAAAACGCTTGAACCGGAGTCATATTGGAATCTGGTCGGTAAGGTGGACAGCAAACGCGAAGAACGTGAAGCCATTATACAGAAGGTCACCCGACCTATCAAAAAAGAATTGCGACTGGTCAAGATCAAGGCTAAGATTACTGGTCGACCGAAACACTTTTACAGTATCTATGGAAAAATGAGTCGCCTGCAATTGCCTTTTGACCAGATTTATGACTTGCTGGCAATTCGCATTGTTGTGGAAAAAGTGGAGGAATGTTATTTTGTCTTAGGCGTTGTACATAATTTATACACACCTGTGCACGACCGTTTCAAAGATTATATCGCAACCCCAAAGT
>JAJDAG010000040.1 GCA_029262005.1 Candidatus Zhuqueibacterota bacterium
AATCCATTTCTCTACAATAGAAAACTACGCTTATCAGTGACAATTGCAGAAATTGGTAAGCGGTTGTTTTACAGCGCTTTATTCAAAAGGTCGCGTTTTTTTGAACCCGGGTGCTTGGCCGTGCCAGTCGTTTGTTCAAATTTTATTTGTATGCTGTCCGGGAGGGGCAATTTTGCGCCAGCATATTCAAATGTTAAACAGGTTATTTGAATCCTGCCTGTTTGCCCAGGAAAAGTCACCGAATGGCGTAATCGTCTGCCCTGTGAGGACAAGAAATATCTTGCGACTTTCCACTGAATGTACTATTTTTCTTTACCTATTTAGTAAAGCGTTTCCTATTCAAGTATGGATATCATATTCAAGACGAGCAAGTTACGAAAAGCCTTCAATTCTAAGAAGGAACTTAAGAAGGCATACGGGAATGAAAACGCAGGAATAATAATGCGGCGTATGGCTGTGCTGAGTGCGGTTTCTAACTTATCCGAAGTGCCTACGAACAAGCCGGAAAGATGCCATCCGTTGAAAGGTAAAATGAGGGGGCAATATGCAGTTGACTTGAAACACCCCTATCGCCTTGTATTTTTTCCCGATCACAATCCTCTTCCTGAAACGAAGGAGGGGCAGTTAGACTTAAGTAGAATTACCGGCATCAAAATTTTATCGGTGGAGGATTATCACTAATGATTCACACAAGAAATGAATTTCAACCGGACTATATCGTTTCCCCTGGGGAGATTCTTGAAGAGGTACTGGCATCAAGAAATATAAAAAAGATCGAATTTGCTGAACGGTGTGGACGTTCTCCCAAGGCGATCAGTCAGATCATTTCCGGTATCGCGCCTATTACTCCTGAATTAGCAATTAGATTTCACAGGGTTCTTGGCTCTTCTCCAGCACTGTGGAATAACCTCGAGGCCAATTATCGACTGCAACTGGCGCGCAAAGCAGAGCGAGAAGAACTCCAAAAGAGGGTTGAATGGGCGAAGGAGTTTCCCATCAGTGAGCTGGAGAAACGTGGGTTCTTTGAGAAACCCGAAAGCGATACCGATCTCGTTTCTAAGATTTTGGATTTCTTTGGAGTCGGTAACGTTGCTGCCTGGGAGGAGGTTCATACGAGAGTGCGGCTAACTTTTCGCCATTCTCCGAGTTTCACGAGCGCTCCCAAGGTGCTCTCGGCTTGGCTACGCATTGGAACAATCAAAGCAGAACAGATCGAGACCAAGCCGTATAACGAGCAAAAGTTTAGAGCAGCACTCAACCGGATTAGAGTCACCACAGAACAGTCGCCACAAGACTTTGAACCGATGCTCAAGAGAGAGTGCGCCGCATCAGGTATCGCCTTAGTGTTCGTACCGGAATTCAAGAAGACAAGCCTTAGCGGAGTGACTCGGTGGCTTAGTAAAGATAAAGCTCTTATCATGATGAGCTTAAGACATAAAACAGACGACCATTTTTGGTTCACTTTTTTTCATGAGGCTGCTCATGTGCTTTTGCATAGCAAAAAGCAGATTTTTATTGACGCCGCTAAGTTGAGCCAGCAAAAGGGACAAGTCGAAGAAGAAGCGAACCGATTCTCCGCAGATTTCTTAATCCCGCCGGCTTTGTACACGAATTTCGTCAATCAAAGAGATTTCAAAAAGGCAAGTATTGTGAGGTTCTCTAGAGAAATTGAGATTTCGTCAGGAATTATTGTGGGCAGATTACAACGAGAGCGGAAAATCCCTTTCTCTCTGCACAATGACTTGAAACAACGATTTAAATTTGTCGAGAATTTAAGAAAATAGAGCGTGAGGTATTGACAGAACTCACTTGGGATGACAATACACCAAAGGTGCGCCTATGCGGATTGCATTTCCCATTCAAACAATTTGGACCTTAACGGAGTCCACTGCGGACCGGCTGCGCACGCTGGATTTATTTACCCAAGGCACACCAAGCGAAAAGCGCAAATAATTAATTTAGAGGCAAATAGAATGATAACCGCTATAAAAATAAACGGATTTAAATCATTTCAAAATTTTGAGATGACATTTACGCCGTTAACTGTCGTGGCGGGGGCAAACGCTTCAGGAAAAAGTAACCTGTTTGATGCCCTACAACTGCTTTCACATCTGGCCGAAAAGGACTTAAAAACCGCTTTCAGCGAGCAGCGCGGCAACCCGGGCGAATTGTTTACCCACTATGACGAGGACTCATATGCCGAGGAGATGGATTTCACCGTGGAAATGTTGGTCAATCGGAAAGTCAGAGACAATTGGGGTGGTGAAGCTGAGTTAAATAATACACGCTTACGCTACAGATTGATTATCGAGAGAAAAGCCAGTGCATTAGGCATAGACGATTTGGCCGTAAAATATGAACACTTGGAGAAGATAAAGTCTCAAGATGACAAATGGGCCAAGCACATTCTGCCCAAAGAAGCAAAAACGCTTTGGAAAACAATAAGAGCCGGCGGTTCACCAAAACCTTTTATTAAAATGACAGATCAAGCAGGAATTATGACTATTAAAATCCGTCAGGATGGCCGGCAAGGCGGCAAAGCAACTCCTGCCAATGACGTTTCACAGACGGTCTTGGGCGGCATCATCAATTCAGTAGATTTTCCTCATGCCTTTGCTGTCAAAGAAGAGCTGCGGCACTGGAGTTTTCTACAACTCAATCCCGAAGACCTGCGCGAACCGACGCGTCAAGATGTCGGGTTGCGTGACGCGATTACGCCAAGTGGTGGAAATCTGGCGGCGGCCTTGTATCGTATCAAACAAGCTGATGAATACAATCTCAAAGAGATTTCACGTAAGCTCAATAGTTTTTTACCCAACTTTACAGAGGTGAACGTTTATGATGACAAAGCAAACCGTCAATTCATCATCAAAGTGAAGGGGGAAGATGGCAAGGAGTTCTCTTCCCGCGTGCTGTCTGAAGGGACGTTACGTCTGTTAGCGCTTTGTATTTTGGAGTATGATGAGAAACACACCGGGTTGCTTTGTTTTGAAGAGCCTGAAAACGGCATCCATCCATTCCGCGTGAAGGCCATGGCCCAACTGTTAAAAGATTTGAGCGTAGATTTTTCAGATACCGAGGTGCCGCTGCGCCAGGTTATCGTCAATACTCACTCGCCGGTGTTGCTTAAAGAATTGATCCGATGGCAAGACGATAAGAGTGTTAGTGTATGGTTTTCGAGACTACACTCACTTATTACTGCAACAAACGGGCGGAGGGTTAAAACCAAAATAACAAAGATGAGTCCTGTTTTTAAGACACTCGCGGAACAAGGAGAACTTTTTCCTGTTTCTGAACAAGAGCAGAAGCTGACGCTCGCAGAAGTCAAAAAATATTTACAGACCGCCGACACCGAAAGCACAATCAAGGCTTTCGAATGATCAGGCAAGTCATTATAGGATTTACAACCGAAGGCTCAACAGATGTTCGATTTTTGAAAAGTGTTATTCAGCGAACTTTTGAAGATGTAGCTTTTGAGTGCAGTGGGCAGGTTGAGGTTTTGCCTGTTCAGTACATTGAAAAACAAAACGGCAACTTTATCGAAGTGGTAAAACACTATGCTCAAAAGGCCGAAAAGCTGGGCGTGATGGTGCTTTGTGTCCATGCTGACGCAGATGAACCGACAGATGCAAAGGCGTTTAACGACAAACTTAATCCGGCATTTGATGCTATAAAAACTCAGCAGGGGGAAGACGCCTGTAAAAATCTGGTGGCGACTGTACCAGTGCAAATGACCGAAGCATGGATGTTATCAGATAAAGATCTGCTAAAAGTAGAAATTGGCACAACCAAGAATGATGCAGAGCTTGGACTTCATAGATTGCCCGAACTTTACACTAACCCAAAAGAGGCCATAGAATCTGCTATCAGAATAGCTCGTCAAGATTTAACAAAACGCCGCCGTCATAAACTAACAATAGCTGAGCTATATTTAACGATAGGACAAAAAGTTTCCTTGAACAAATTAGAGAATTTACATTCTTACCAAAAATTCAAAGAAGCGGTGCGAATTGCTTTCCAAGAGTTGGGCTATTTGCACTAAGCGGAAAGGAGACACGGCCGGACTAATCTGGGATGGCATATACACCAAATCAATAGTTTCTGGCTCCCAAAAACAGAAAAGGCTGTCACTTCCTGACAGCCCGGTTAGTTTGGCTTACATAGTATTTGTATTGACTGACTTAACATAGAAAGGGCTATAAACTAAAAAAGTCCAGCTTTTGCTGGACTTTTTTAGTTGGCTCCTCGGGTAGGACTTGAACCTACAACCTAGTGGTTAACAGCCACCCGCACTGCCGATTGAGCTACCGAGGAATCTCAAAAATTGAACGGCGCAAATGTAGGAAAAGTATGTTAAAGAGTCAAGAAATTTCTATGTGACTTTTGTTCTTGATACATGCATTCTGTTGATTTGATGCCTTGCCTATTGCGTTTTATTTTGTTAGCCCCCAATTGAATGCCTGCTCATATACAAAATTTTCTGCGTTGTCCAGCGGCAGTGGTAGATTTGCGGAAAAAGTAAAACCTTTTGCCGGTTCGTAACAGAGCAAAAACACTTGCTTCTGTAACTTGTCATTGCTTTCTTATTGCTTCTGTTACGGTTATACATAAATCAGGTAGGGGAGGAATTGCGAATTATGGTCCGGTCATTGGTCACTCAACCGTCTGGAAACGTACTCAAGCTGGTCTATCCTGTTCTGGCGGGTTGTTGTGTGTTTCTCGCATTTGAATCATACAATTTTTTCCCAGCGCTTTTTCTACTGCCCTTTTTTCTGAATGGCATGCGGCGTTTACCGATGAAATCCAGGCTGCCGGCTTTTTGGTTGATGGCTGTTATCACCAATGTGGGTGGATTCGGCTGGATTCGTTTTGTTGCCACAGATTATGGCGGTATGCCCGTGCCCGTGGCCCTGGGGCTGGTCCTTCTTTTTGCTCTGTTTAACAATCTTAACTTTGTTCTGTGGGCCTATCTTGAGCATTTTTTCGGTGACTCAAAAAATCCATTTAAAATTGCCGCGCTTTTTTGTGTCGCAGAACAAGTGAATCCACAAGTTTTTCCTTGGTATTTTGGCACTGCGCTGGATTCTGCGCTGGTGTTTTACCAAACTGCAGATATTTGGGGCGTTATTGGTTTGAGCTTTGTGTTGATGGTGCTTATTCATCTGCCCTGGTGGATTTGGGCCAACCGGTCTGCTTTGCTCAAGGGGGAAAAAGTTGCTTTTATCAGCCAAATCATATTTGTCGGGTTTTTATTGATATATGGCAATTGGGCATTACGAAAATATTCGAATAAAGAGACTGCCCGGGGTGAAAAAACGGTTGCCATTTCTTTGATCCAATCTAACACAGGCTTGGAAAAGTTCTACGGTGAACACAAAAGTATAGCTGAGCGTGTGCGCGAATTTCGTGGTTTACTGGCTATTTCAGAAGAGGCGATTCGTAATCACAGCGGCAATGTGGATTTGGTTGTATGGCCCGAAGGGGCGGTGCACTTTCCAATCCTGACCAACAAAGAGATATTTGCGCCGCTGGCAAACCTGGCAAAAAAGCAGCAGGTTTCTGTGGCGGCAGGCTCTGTCGAGTCTGTTGGGAAAAAGGCAAACGGAAGGTGGGAATATTATAATACCCAGTTTGTTTTTAGCCCTGCCGGCACCATTCAAGGCAAGTACCGAAAAATTATTTTGCTGGCGTTCGGAGAGTACATTCCGTTGCTCGAAAACTTTACTTTTCTCGAAGAGATGCTGCCCAAGACAATTTCGCATTTTTCACGTGGCCGGGAAAAGCCACTTTTTCCGCTCGGCAATAATGTGCACTGGTTGCCTCTGATTTGCTATGAAGACATTGTCAGTGGTTTTATGGCCGGTTTCGATCACAAACGGGCCGACTTTATTGTGAACACAACCAACGATGGCTGGTTTGGCAAATCAGATGCGTCGCACTTGCACAAACAGATGGCGAGGGTGCGCACAGTGGAGTATCGTAAACCCATGGTTCGGGCTCTTAACACCGGCGTTTCGCTGCTGATTGATGCAGCCGGACGCACGATTTCACGAGAGACGGATTTGTACACGAAGGAATATATCAACGCGACGCTTCATCTGCCGCAGACACCACCGGTGACGCTTTTTTCGATAATCGGGAATTGGCCTATTTATTTTGCCATTTTTTTCGCCGCCGTTTTCTGGGCGAGGGGCATATGGGGCCGACGCCGTTAATTCAATCCGCAGGAACGCACTGAGAGGATTAAAATAGGCACGTGAGCCTGGTCTTTGATGAGAAACCGGAATAGGCCCAGTCGATGTGTTAAAAGGGATTGTAAGGCCTTCTCTTACAGTTGCCGCGCAGGGTACTTTGCCGGTCTGAACACATGGTTTCAGACCCCGTTCAAGCGGAGCAATTATGAAGTCACTCTTATATATTTTTTCGCATAGCATGAAAGTGTCACTCCGCGTGCGATCATAAACAACGTTAACGCCAGCCAGAGACTGTGATAACCAAGCTGTTCTTTGAACAGCAGATGTACGGGCAGAAAAACCAGAAACGTACAAAAAAGCATTGAGTTTCGCATGGGTACCCCGGCTGTAGCGCCAATGTAAATACCATCCCAGATAAAACAGGCACTATTGGTCAGCGGCGCGATAATAATCCAGACCATGGCTTTCATGCAAATTAAAATGATCGTCTGCTTGTCGGTAAACATATGTAAAATGGCTTCACCAAAAACCAGGAATATGACGGCGAGCCCGACGCCAAGAGTAAGCCCCCAAACAAATGATTTACGCACGGTTTCTCTTAATTTTTTCGGATTGCGGGCGCCGATAAAACGGCCAACCAGGCTTTCGGCAGCAAAGGCGAAGCCGTCCACCCCATACGCGAGAATGCTGATTAGCTGCAGCAAGATGCTGTTGGCTGCAAGTATCTCGTCACCGCTCTCGGCTGACTTAGCGGTAAAATAGCTGAATGTAAAAATGAGCGCCAGTGTGCGGATGAAAATATCTCTATTGATGCGAAAAATGCGTTTCATCCCGGATGATTCCAGTATTTTTACGAGCGGTTGCCGGATGCTGTACCTGCCGTAGCGTCGCCAATAGAGCCAGATGGCCACTGCCAGGCCGGTCCATTGTGCAATCACTGTTCCGTAAGCAACGCCATCTGCCTTCAGGCCCAGAGAATAGACGAAAAAAAAGTTAAAGACAAGGTTCACCACGTTGACCAGAATCGTCAGCACAAGTGGGTAGCGGGCGTTTTGCAGACCGAGAAACCAGCCGTGAAAAGCAAACAGCGCCAATGTGGCCGGTGCCGCATAAATTCGGATATGAAAATAACTTCCGGCCTGCATTTCGACTTCCGGAGAAGCATTCAAGAGTGCAAAACTGATTTTGGCAATGGCGTTTTGCGCCATGATAATGAAGAGACCGGAGCCAATTGCAATGATGAGTGATCGGGTGAGAATGGTTGCAACTTCATCGTGATTTTTGAGGCCGAATGCTTGCGCTGTCAGGCCGGTTGTACCCATCCGTAGAAACCCGAAACCCCAATATACAAAGTTAAAAATAACGCCACCAATGGCCAGGGCGCCGAGGTGAGTGACTTCGCCCAGATGCCCCATGAGCGCAGTATCTACTGAACTCAGCAGTGGGATGGAAAGATTGCTGATTATGTTTGGGATTGCGAGCCTGAGTATTTCCTTATTCAAAGCGAGTACCGTTGTTTTACATTTGCAATAGTGAAATAATTTGATTTTCTTGAGTTCTGTAATGAGCCTTGAAGTTCAAAAAATTAAATTCAGCGAATATAGCTGACTCACGTTTTTATTGCAAATGGAAATTTAATGCCTGAACTGCCGGAAGTCGAAACCATCAGACGCGCCCTTGAGTTAAAGCTTCCGGGAAAACGCATCGCAAATTTGCTGATTCGTGAACCGCGTTTGCGTTGGCCGGTTGATGCGGTTAAACTGGAGCAATTGGTGGCGGGGCAAATAATTAAGTCAATTGATCGCAGGGCAAAGTATCTGCTCATCCGATTTGAGCGAGAGAGCACGCTCATCATTCATTTGGGTATGAGTGGAAGTCTGCTCTTCCTGACCGAATCCCGCGCGTTCGACAAGCACGACCACATTGTCTTTTATTTTGAAAATGACTCTGAATTGCGATTTCGCGATCCCCGGCGATTTGGCATGGTAGACGCAATTGCGCCGGGCATGGAAGCTGTCTACCCTCGACTTGCTCATTTGGGTGTTGAGCCACTGGCGCCGAATACATCGCCTGACAATCTTTACGAAAAAGCCCGTTTTCTTAAGCGACCGATTAAAAATTTGCTAATGGATGCCAGGTACATCGTTGGTGTTGGAAATATCTACGCCAATGAAGCGCTTTATTACGCCGGCATTGATCCGAGAACGCCGACAGGAAGCCTGGGACGAAAACAATGGGCGTACTTGCTCTCACACATTCAGACGGTTCTTAAAAACGCCATTGACCAGGGTGGAACCACACTGAATGACTTTGTAAACAGCAATGGCGAGACCGGCTACTTTCAATTATCCCTGGCTGTCTACGGCCGGGAAGGAGAGCCGTGTTTACAGTGTGGCCAGGCCATTAAAAAAATTGCAATGGGGGGCAGAAGCAGTTTCTTTTGTCCTGAATGTCAGGCTTTGCTCAAAAAATAACCCCGGTTGTGCCAACACCGGTGAGGTTACCGGCTGTGTGATTAGCAGTTACCGGTTCATTGACCTAGCGCCGTGTTTTGATTGCCGGGCCGGACGCTTCCCTTGTAGCAGAATTTTTAGCGATGTAGCGGGTTATTTTGTAAATGGTTGCCGGGTCGGTGAGGATGCCATCGTGGCCCAGCCCTTGTGTGAGGATAAGTTCACAAGCCGGCCACAACTTGTCCAGCGCCACCGCCTCTATGTGCTGGACAATCGGGTTTTGCTGGTCATGAATGAGCAGCGCCGGCACGTTGAGAACAGGGACAATATTAATGATTGAAAAGTCCTTTATATTTCGTTTCAAGCTGACATTGAGGCCTGCACTGATTCTGCCCATGGTTTGCCGCGAAGCTTTGAGCTCCACAGAAAATCGACGAAGATAGAAATCGATGGATGCGGCCGTATTGCTGAGAATCAGTCTTGATGTTTTGACGCCTTCCTGCATCGCAACAACCGCTGCGGTGGCGCTGCAGGAATGCGCAAAAATCCCGTAGAAACCTCCAAACTTCGCTTCAATATCTTTGATTACACTGATCAATTCCGTCATATCGGTTTGTTTTCCGGGTGAGTCACCGTGGGCCGGTGCATCAACTATTATGACCTGGTAACCTGCTTCCACCAGTGGTGTTACCAGAGAGGTCATTTGCGCAGCAGCGCCACCCCAGTCATGCAGCAAAAGCACTGTCGGGCCCTGCCCCCAGCGGTAGAGCATATAATAGGTGTCTGAACCTGATTGATAAGAACTGCGGTCAAAAGGGATCCTGCTTACCGATGCTGATCGAAGCAACGATTTTTGCGCTGCAGTGGCTTTGTACTTTGGCGGTGTCAGCCAGTGATAAACGCCTTTTTTGCTGGCGGATTTGGCGGATAATTTTTCTAACAATTGAAATTGAAGCTGTTCTTTTGAGCTTAAATCGGTGAGAAGCACCCTTTATCCCCTAGGTTTGTAATGAAATTCCTAAACTCTTAAAGCCAATCAGTCTGGTTCGCAGAAAATAAAGCTTATATTCTTTATTGTCCACTGGTTTTGTTGATTTTTTTTGCATAAATTGTTTTTGTGCGTCACACACCGGCCAAAGGGAAACATATCGATAGGGTTGGCGTAAGAAAACAGGGCATTCAAAAAAAACTTATTTCCTGAAAGATTCTGTAGCACTTCACTCTATTATTCCGGTATCAGCCGGCTTGACAAGTGAAGCGTGCAAAGTGATAACCCTCATTGTGATACTTGTTTTGGAGTGGACTATGTTAATTCGAAAGTACTTTGTTGTCCTAATTTTGTTTTTGATTCTCGCAATGACCGTGTTTGGTTGCGGCAAAGAAGGTGGCGCTGACAAGGAGTCCAGCAAAACTGAAGATGTTAAAAAAGAGAAAAAGGCAACACTCAACAAGGAAGAAGCACCTATTCCGGTTGAGGTCTCTGCAATTTCTACCGGCATTATTTCATCTTACATTCTGTTAAGTTCAAATCTCGAGACCGAGCGCATGACAGATGTTTATTCCCGCGTTCAAGGCCTTGTCGATAGAATTCTTGTTGAGGAAGGTGACCATGTAAAAAAAGGGCAGTTGCTCATGCAGCTCGATCCGGATGAGTTGGAGTTGATGGAAGCGGGCGCGCTGGTAAATTATGAGCAGGAAAAGAAGCTGTTTGAACGAAAACGAGCCATGTTCGACAGGCAACTTTTAAGTAAAGAGGAGTTTGAAACAGCGAGTTTTGGTGTGCAAGCAAAGAAAATCCTTTGGCAGGAAGCGCGGCTAAATCTGGATCACACCAAAGTAACCTCGCCGATTTCGGGTGTAATCGGAGAACGGTTGCGCCGTCCGGGAGATAGAATTCAACCTTCCGACAAGCTATTCACAGTGATAAATACCGACGAAATGATTGCCATTGTGCATGTTCCTGAGAAGGAAGTAGGCATTGTTCGCAAAGGCCAAAAGGCATTTGTCTCGTCGCAGCATTTGGGTGATGAGCAATTCAGCGGATGGGTCAAGCGCGTCAGTCCGGTGGTTGATCCGCAAAGCGGCACTTTCAAGGTTACGGTCGGCATTGGTAATGAGGAAAACCGGTTGCGGCCGGGCATGTTTGTAAACGCACATATTGTCACGGACGTTCATGCCAACACAGTTCTTGTTCCGAAAACAGCCATTGTTTACGAAAGCGACAAGATGCATGTGTTCGTCGTTCGGGACAGTATCGCCCAAAAAATTCAACTGGCTGTTGGTTATCAGGATTTTGAAAAAGTAGAAAGTCTATCTGGAATTGAACCTGGCGAGAAGGTAATTGTCGTTGGGCAGGCAGGCTTGAAGCAGGGTGCGCGCGTTGGCATTGTTGCTCAAAGAGAGATAGCGTTTAAATCAGCCGGGGCAGGAAAATGAAATTCCGGCAGCAAGGCTTGGTTTTTTGCATTGCAACACAAAATTTTATATTATTCCGTTGACAAAAATAGGCCAACTCATACAATATGAAAACTGACAGCGCCGGAAGCGGCGGCCAATTCTACAAATTTACCACCACAAGGCCGGTGGCCATTATCATGGTGGTGCTCGCGGTTTGCGTCTTTGGTTTTTTTTCGTATAAACAGCTTTCCGTTAATTTGATGCCGGATATCTCGTATCCTTCTCTGACCGTGCGGACAGAATACGCCGGCACGGCCCCAGAGGAAGTTGAAACCACCATTTCCCGGCCTGTCGAACAGGCCCTTGGGGTTGTCAATCATTTGGTCAGCATCAGTTCCATTTCCAAGGCAGGACAGTCCGATGTTAAGCTGGAATTTACGTGGGACACGGACATGAACAAGGCCATGGCCGATGTGCGCGAGAAACTGGATCAAGTGTTCTTGCCTGAAGAGGCGCAGCGGTCAATCATCCTTCGTTTCGACCCTTCACTCGATCCGATCATGCGGTTCGGGGTTTCAGGTGAACACTCGCTCATCTATTTGCGCTATCTGGCGGAAGAGGAAATTAAGCGTGCACTGGAGCGGGTTGAAGGCGTGGCTGCCGTAAAAATCAAAGGCGGCCTGGAAGAAGAAATTCGCGTTGAGTTAAACGAGCAGCAATTGACGCTAATCGGTATCGATATTCAGCAGGTCAGAGAACGCTTGCGGCAAGAGAATGTCAACCTTGCCGGGGGGAATTTAAAAGAAGGGCAAACTGAATATCTGGTACGGACACTCAACGAGTTTAAAAGTGTGCAAGAAGTCGGCGAAGTTGTTATTGGCAACTGGAACGGCAAAGAGGTAAAAGTCCGTGATGTGGCTGAAGTAAAACGCACTTTCAAAGAACGCGAAATTATCACGCGAATTAACACAACCGAAAGTGTTGAAATTGAGATTTTCAAGGAAGCTGACGCCAATATCGTTGCTGTGGCGCAAATGGTAAAAGACCGCGTTTTTGGCTCGGAAGTGCAGCAGGAATTTATCCGGAAACAGAAAGAAAAAAAGACCAGGAAACCGGCTGAAGCGAAGCAAAAGCGAGCGGAAGACGGCGATGAAACAAAAAAAGATGGAAAGAAAGAAAAAGACAAGAAGAAAGGCAAACAAGGCGGCCGCGAAAATAGCACGAGTCGCCTGGCGATGATAGAAAAAGAGATGACCAGTTTTATCACACACAGCTTGCCTGCCGGTGTTAAAATAGAATTGCTTTCAGACCAATCAGTCTTTATTCAAAGCTCGGTCGATGAGGTCAAAAATACGGCCTTGCTTGGAGGCTTGCTCGCCATCGTGGTTCTGTTTGTTTTTCTGCGACGATTGTCGGTGACTCTGATAATTGGGCTGTCAATTCCAATCTCCATTATCGCGACTTTCGCACCCATGAAAATGTTCGGTGTTTCTCTGAACATCATGTCTCTGGGCGGGCTGGCTCTCGGAATCGGTATGCTGGTGGACAACTCGATTGTGGTGCTGGAAAGCATTTCCCGGTGCCGGGATGAAGGGGATGGTTTGATCGAGGCCACAGTCCGCGGCGTCAGCGAAGTTGGCGGTGCGGTTTTCGCTTCCACTTTGACGACTATCGCTGTATTTTTCCCCATCGTTTTTGTTGAAGGTGTGGCCGGACAGGTTTTTGGTAACATGGCCTTGACGGTTGTCTTTTCCCTGTTTGCTTCTTTGGGTGTTGCGTTATTTCTCATTCCGATGCTTTCGTCACGTGAGAGTTCCCGGTTTCTCAGCGGTGTCAAACTGGAACAGTTCACCACTAAGAGTATTTTTGTTTTTGAAAATGAAGGACAGATCAAGCAGATCCTTGCTGAGGACTATATCGGTTCCGGCTTGGCCAGAGTGGGTGATATTTTCATCGAGATTGGCAAAACGCTCTGGTATCTGCTAATAAAGATACTCAAAGTTGCCGGTGCGCTTCTTCTGGTCACGCTTAAGCTTGCTGTCATTCTTCTGCTTGCTGTTATTTCACCCATCGCAGCCTTATTAAATAAAACCGGTTTGTTGAAAAGAAAACTGAGTGAATGGGTACGTTCTTTTGCCACCAACGTTGTACTGCCGGAGTTTCTGAATTTTGTGCAGGAAGTGTGGCCAACTTATCTCGTACTCAATGCCTTGCCTGCGTCTTATGATGACATGGCGATAGTCGCTGCTCGTTTCAGGAACAAACGATGGCCTGGAAGAATTATTTATGGCGTATTGCAAATACTTGTGCAGCCCTTTCTTCTCCTCAAGTTTGTCTGTCATTTCATCGTTGAACTTCTGGCAAAAGTGATTCATGCAATCTTGCTTGTGGGTGTGCAAAATATTCCGGGCGCCCTTATTATCAAAGGTTTGTTCTTAACTAGCAAACTTGTTTTTACTTTACCAAGCCGTTTTTTGCTCTCTGCGTTTAACCGGGCCTACGAGAGGGTTCAGCGTTTTTACCCGAACTTATTGCGCAAGTCACTTCAGAGCCGGGGTCTGGTTTTGGGTGCAGTTGCCGGTTTGTTTCTGTTTTCGATACTTCTGGTGGCACCGCGACTTGGCAGCGAATTGATTCCGGAAGTTCACCAGGGCGAGTTTAATCTCGAAGTGAGCATGCCCGTTGGCACGCCTGTGGAGCAGACAGATGCGATGCTGACGACGATTCAGGCATTCCTCAAAGAACAGGCGGCAGTGGATATACTCGCCTCGGTTTCCGGCACAGACAAGACCGCGAATTCCGGTTCTGAAGAAGGAGAGCACACTGCCAGACTAACCGTAACCATGAAAAGGGCCAGCGGTGTTATCGATGATGAACAGGCGCTCGTACGCACCATTCGCCGGGAGCTGGCCAACCACTCCGGTATCAAATGGAAAATTTCCAGACCGGTTCTTTTCAGCTTCCGCACGCCTGTTGAAGTGGAGATCCACGGTTTTAATTTACAAAAATTGCAGCGCTACGCCAGGGAACTTGAAGAGCGGATGGCTGCCATTCCCGGCGTTATCGATGTGAAGTCCAATGTGCAACGGGGCAATCCGGAAGTACAAATTGTTTACAACCGACCTCTGCTGGCCCAATTTGGTTTGAATATAAGCGATATTGCCGACATTGTGCGCAACAAAGTGCGTGGCGATGTTGCAACAGAGTTTAAGGAGCGGGATCGACGCATTGACGTGCTGGTGCGGCTGCGTGAAGAGGATAAGCAAAGCCTTGACGATTTGCGGCGTCTGGTAATCAACCCGGGTGCCGACAAGTCCATTCCGCTTTCTGCAGTGGCCGAAATTCAGGTTCATGAAGGGCCATCTGAAATTCGGCGAGTAGACCAGCAGCGTACCGTGGTCATTTCCGCCAACATCAGCGAGCGGTCACTCGGAGATGTCAGTGAAGATGTTTTTCAGGAAGTACAAGCCATGGACTTGCCGGAAGAATTTACATTCACACTCGCCGGTCAAAACCGGGAGATGGAAACTTCTCTGGGTAGCCTGAAACTGGCTCTGGCCTTGGCTATTTTTCTGGTTTACATTGTGATGGCTTCGCAATTTGAATCTGTCGTGCTTCCGTTTGTCATTATTTTTACCATTCCTCTGGCACTTATTGGCGTCATTCTCTGGTTATTTGTTTTCAATATTCCGGTGAGCATTGTGGTCTTCCTGGGAATGATCATGCTGGCCGGAATCGTTGTTAACAATGCCATTGTTTTAGTAGATTACATCAACAAACTGCGGCAGCGTGGCGTTGAAAAAATGGATGCTATAATTGAAGCAGGGCGAGTGCGCTTGCGTCCTATTTTAATGACAACCACGACCACCGTGCTGGGCCTGCTGCCCATGGCTTTGGGACTGGGTGATGGCGCTGAAATCAGAACGCCTATGGCCATAACCGTCATCATCGGACTTGTCAGCTCAACACTTTTGACGCTGATCATTATACCTACAGTGTACAGCCTGGTTGTAAAAGGGGACAACTGAGTAAAATTTCAGACAGCAGTCTACCCATTTTTTTTACTATGGTCACTTGATACAATGACATTGAAATTCAATTCTTTAGCCGGAAAATAATGTGCAAGAGACAAATGCGGCTCCCTACTATTTTACATAAAGAGAGGTTCTAATGGTTCGCTCAAAAAATGGCCTTCTGCCTAGGTTTTCGGTCAACCGGCCTGTTACGGTTATGATGAGCCTGGTGGCATTGCTCGTTATCGGCGGGATTGCTTTTGTTCAGATTCCTGTAGAGCTAATGCCGACTGGCTATGCAGTGCCGTTTCTGGGCGTTTACACGCCTTACCCCAACTCCAATCCACAGGAAGTAGAGGAGCAAATAGCCAAGCCAATAGAAGAGCAGATTCGCACCATGAATGGCGTCAGGCGGGTGTCTACCAGTAGCAGTGGTGGCGGCTGTTGGACCTTTATTGAATTCGCTCAGGGGGCGGACATGGATTTGGCTTACGCACAATTACGCGATCGCATGGATCGTGTGCGCACAGAGCTGCCCGAGGATGTTGAGCGTGTCTACTTGCGAAAATGGAGCGATGGCGATGAGCCCATCTTGTGGATTGCCCTGGTGGCAAAGCAGCCGATTGATGACCCATACCTTTTAGTAGAACAGCGACTGCAAAAACCGCTTGAGCGCATAGACGGTGTTGCCAAAGTTGAGATTTCCGGTGCTGAAGAAAAGTCCATTTTGATTTATATAAAACAGGATATGGTTAAGAGCTACAAGGTAAACTTGTACGAAGTAATTCAACAGCTCAGAAGAGACAACTTCTCCATTTCCAGCGGTCATGTAAACGAGGGAGGTCGCAAAATTTTTGTGCGCTCACTTGGCAAATATCGCAGCCTGGAAGATTTGCAGAACTTGCCAATCCGTGGCAGCAATTTGAAATTGAGGGATATTGCGGATGTCAGCTACGGCATTGCCGAAGACAACTGGCGTTTACGAATCGATGACAGTAAAGCTGTTACGCTGGAAATCTACAAAGAGTCGAGTGCCAATACCGTTGCACTTTGTCGCGAGGTAGACAAGCTTTTAGAAGAAGAATTTGTTAATGACCCTGTGCTTAGTGGATTTAGAATTACAACATTGTTTAACCAGGGAAGCTTTATTGAAGATTCCGTTGGCAATCTGCAACGCACAGGTCTTTGGGGTGGCTTGTTTGCATTTTGCGTACTTTACTTTTTCCTGCGACGGTTACGAATGACTCTAATCGTCAATCTTGCGATTCCGCTCTCTTTGCTTATTACGCTAACGGTTATGTTTTTTCTAAACTGGACGCTCAATCTCATTACCATGATGGGGCTCATGATTTCCATCGGGATGGTGGTAGATAATTCGATTGTCGTGCTGGAGAATATTTATCGTAAACGCGCAGAGGGCAAAGGAGACCGGGAAGCAGCTTTGACCGGCGCCACTGAAGTTGGATTGGCAGTCACGCTGGCAACATTAACAACAGTCGTTGTATTTTTGCCGTTGATTCTCATGAATGACGATACTGGATTTCGTTTCTACATGTTGCGCATCGGTCTGCCGGTTATGGTTGCGTTGGTGGCATCTCTGGTGGTAGCCATGGTTTTCATCCCGTTGGCGGCCACACGTATCGTCAGCAACCGAAAGGTTTCCGAGCCTGGAGCAGTGGTCAAAACCAATCGCGCGTATCAAAAAACATTATCCTGGGCTGTACGCCATCGAGTGGAAATGGCCGCAATCATTGTCCTTGTTTTTGCATCCATGATGTGGGTTTCCCAAAATATAGAACAGACCGACGATACTGAAGGCAATATCAACGATTTTCGCTTTATGTTTGATATGCCCGACCATTTTACGATGGAGGAGGCTGATGCACTTGTTGGTTCGGTGGCAGATTCTATAAAAATGAAAAAAGAAATTTATGGCGTCAAAACCATTATGACAAAAATCAGCAACAATTTCGCGGAAGTACGAGTGTTTTTGCATCCATCTGCTAAAAAAGACTGGTATGAAATTGCTTATGAAAATCTCATGATTGAATTTGGCCTAAGCGAACGGGATGTCATGACGCGCGCGAGTGTCATCGAAGATATTCAGGCAAACATGCCCAAAATGCCGGGTGTAGAAGTGCGAACGGGCTGGCACAGAAAAGAGGGTGAAGAGGCTTCGTCGGTCTCTTTGACGCTTTATGGCGATGACACGAAAACCCTTGCTTCATTGGCGAAGGAAGTCGAGCGACGTTTGCGCACCATACCGGAGTTTGTCAGTATTGAGACTGACAGAGAGAAGGGGGCGTCGGAGATTCACCTGGAGATTAACCGGGAGCAGGCCAAGAAATATGGAATTTCGCCGAATGCAATTACCGGCACGGTGCAATATGCCCTGCGTGGTTTCCCGATGCCGAAATTCCGTACCGAGGAAAAAGAAATCGATGTCCACGTGCAGCTTAGAGAAGAGGATAGAAAAAATTTGTCACAGCTCAAAAATCTGACTTTTTTCACCCAGTCCGGCAAGGAAATTCCACTGGATGCGATCGCCAAATTCACCATTACCAAGGGTGTCGGAGAAATCCAGCGTGAAAACAGCAAAACATATCTCGAGATAAAAGCGAACACCACAGAAGACGACATTGCCGGGATGTACAAAAAAGTCGATAAGGCCATGGCTGGATTTACCATGCCATACGGCTATAGTTGGAACAAAGGCCAGCATTTTACCCGCATGCATGAAAACAACGAAAATGCTTTTTTTGCAATAATGTTGGCGGCCTGTTTTGTGTTTTTGCTAATGGGCTTTTTGTTTGAGTCTTTTGTCCTGCCCCTCTCTGTTATTCTATCTATTCCCCTTTCATTCTTCGGTGCGTACTGGATTATGTATCTGACCAGCACTCCAATTGATTTTATGAGTCAGATCGGTTTTGTGATTCTCGTCGGTGTTGTGGTCAATAACGCCATTGTCTTAATCGACCTGATAAACCGGTTGCGAAACGAGGGCTGGACGCGTTACGATGCTATCATGGAGGCAGGAAAACAACGTTTTCGTCCTATTCTGATGACTGCTTTTACCACCATTGGCGGGCTGCTGCCCATGGCCATTGGCAATGCATCTATGATTGGCATTCCGTATGCGCCAATGGGGAGAACCATAATAGGCGGACTGCTGACCTCAACCCTGCTTTCTTTGATCGCGGTGCCCTGGGCATACACCCTTTTCGATGACATGCGGGAGCACTTCCGCAAGCTCACAGCACTGTTCATGTCCAAGCGTGAACTTGATAGCGGTCACACTGCTGAAGTTGGATAGCGGCATGAATGCCGCCGGCGTTGGCCCTGTCTAATGGCTGAGTGACACCAATTTGTCTTTCTTTATTGCATGGGAATCTGCGCAATCATTCTTTGCCGGATTCCTGTGCGAGTTTGATGCCGGAAGCAATTTGCCCGTTCCTCCCTTGCTTATCCCCAAATAATTCTGTAAATTGACGGTTATGAAATATTGTAATCAATGTGGGCAAAAAGTGCAATTCGGCCCTGTGCCGGATGATGAAATGGAGCGGTATTTTTGTCCTGAGTGCAAAACGGTGCATTATCAGAACCCCAATGTAATCGTAGGTTGTATTCCGCGCTGGCAGGAGCAAATTTTGATGTGCAAGCGCGCCATCGAACCACGATACGGCAAATGGACATTGCCGGCAGGCTTTTTTGAAATCGGCGAGAAAGTAGAGGCCGGCGCTGCCCGTGAAACATTAGAGGAGGCCAACGCAAGGGTTGAAATCGTCCGTTTGTTTTCGGTGTACAGCCTGCCGCAGGTCGGCCAGGTTTATTTGATATTTCTGGCTAATTTGCTCGATTTAAATTTTTGCGCAGGTCACGAGAGCCTGGATGTAAAACTGTTTAAACCGGAAGAGATTCCGTGGGATGAAATGGCTTTCAGTGCCGTTTCTTTTGCAATAAAAAATTACATTGAAACAATGAAAACACCAACAACCGAAGTCTTTTTTGGTTCACTATAATGAAATATGAAATAAGAATCACTGAAAATTTGCGCGATTTGTGCATGCAAATAGAAAAAATAAAAACGGCCTCCAATTCGGTATCCGTCAGACAGCGAAGCGAGTTTGAGTGCCAGATAGACTTGCTTTTCGCCAAACAGGATCTGGCGGAGGCCAGACTGAGAAGGTTATCCCAAACCACCGACCTGAAAGAACGCGAGGAACTTAAGGTTGGCCTGGATTGTGTTTGTCGCGAGATTGAAAATGCCATAGATAGTGCATGGGCTAAGCTGGGACCATCTTGGCAGTAATTTGTCCGAAATTTTTCTAATTCTGCTGCCGTTACGTCTGCGAAACTCATCCTGTGACAATCTCTCCGTTATCATCCAATTCCGGGTAGGGCAAATTTCGCCGGCGGTGGTGTTCAGCTATTTGTGGGTGCGCCCACTCGAATAACAACTTTTTGTAAGGGGCGTTTCCGATAGTTTGCCGGTCATAAAATCCTGCTGCCTCCCTTTGTCGTTTCGCCTCGAACAGTATGATTGCAGTGGCCACTGAAACATTCAATGATTGCACCATACCGAGCAGAGGAATCGCAATAAAGCCGTCTGCTTTCAGCTTGGCTTCTTCTGACAAACCCTGAAGTTCTGCACCGATTACAATGGCTATTGGTTTTGTGTAGTCGATCTTCTGAAAGTCGATGGCTTCTTCAACCGGATGCGCGCATAAAATGGTTTTTCCCTCTTTGCGCATTTGGGCATAAGCGGCTGTGATTGTCTTATGTGTTTTTACATCAAGCCACTTTTCGCAACCGCGGGCAACATTTTTTCTTATGTGCAGTCTATTTTCCCCGGAAATGGCATGCACGGTTTGGATACCTACAGCATCACAGCTCCTGACAATGGCAGCAAGATTATGTGTTTTTTGCACGCAATCCATGAGTACGGTCAAATCCGGCTGTCGTCGTTGTAGAATTAATTGCAGTTTTTGAAATCGCTCAGGTGTCATTGTCTTGAACTCTTGTCGGTTGTAAATTTGTAAAGATAGGATTTACTGATTTCAACTTCAAGGTCATAGCTGCTTTCTGACATTTTCTGTTTTGCTCTGCAAGGCTGCGTGCCGGATTAGCATAAAATGATGATGGCTTGATCAATTCACAAATCGACAATTTACGGTCATAAATTATGAATCGGGTTGTCACTCAGAAGGAATCTTTGTCATAAAGTAAACTGTTGTGAATTATTCAGGATAGTTGTGGCATCTTGATTTCAAGTTTTATATTTTCGCTTTACCCGACCCTTAAGAATGAGAGAAAATTGACATGTTAAAGCTCGGCATGGATCTTGGCGGCACTAAAATAGAAGGCGTCGTTCTCGATGAAAATCACAACCAGGTGTTCAGGCAGCGTATCCCCACTGAACAGGCGCTCGGATATGAGCACATCCTTGAAAATATCGCTAAACTTTATGGACGAATGATTCGTGAGACCGGCAAAAGTGAACATACTCTTGGCATTGGCACACCAGGTGCGATTTCCCCGCGTACAGGCCTCATGCGCAATTCAAATACGCTTTGTTTAAACGAAATGCCTCTGAAAGAAGATCTTGAGGAACGCCTCAAGCGTAATTTATGTATTCAGAATGATGCCAACTGTTTTGCCATGGCAGAAGCCTTGGCAGGCGCCGGTGTTGGCAAAGACCTTGTGTTTGGCGTCATTATGGGAACCGGGTGTGGTGGCGGCATCATTTACCGGGGAGAGGTTTTGACGGGCATGCACGCGATTGCCGGCGAATGGGGACACACCAGCATCGATCCGACCGGTCCGGAATGTTATTGTGGCGCGCGCGGTTGTATTGAGACATTCATCAGCGGCGGCGGGCTTGAAAATTGGTATGAGCGAGAGTTTGGCGCACGCCTGTCAGCACACAACATTGTCCTCGGTTATCAGCATGGTGATGCTGCCTGTAATTCGCTCGTACCCAAATTTTTTCATTGTTTCGGCCGCGCCCTCGCTAATCTGATCAGCCTTCTTGACCCCGATGTTGTCGTGCTTGGCGGGGGTCTGTCAAATTTTGACGAACTTTACACTATCGGTGCAAATGAAGTCAGGAAACGTGTGTTCAGCGACTTTTGTGATACTCCCATTGTAAAAAATCAACTCGGTGATTCAGCCGGCGTCATCGGCGCAGCTTTAATAGGTGTCTGATAATTCAGGCGCAATCAAACCAGAAATTATAGTAGCCGTTAGTTTGACCCGGCCGTTGTGCCCCGCTCCTCAATCTGTTGCAATACGTGACTTTAAGTAAGATTTAAGCATATCCAAAGCGGAAACTACCCCGACAATTTCTTCCCCATTAAATACGAACAGGCGGTGAATATGGGCGGACACTAAGATCCGGGCGATTTCCTTCAAACTCGTTGCTTCATCTACATGGTAAACAAAGGGTGTCATGATATCCTTGGCAGTCATGGTTTCACTTTCTTCCAGGTGAAAGCCGGTCAATTCTTCGGAATCAAATTGCGGAGACAATGTTCGCAGTATGTTGTTTGCTGCAATTTTATCTGATATGATGTGTTCACGTCGTGGCTCGTTGCGCACAATATCGTTTAAAGTTACCACGCCGATGGGTACACCCTGTTCATTTACCACGGGCGCTCCAGAAATCATTCTCCCGGTCAAAAGATCTGATATTTCTTCAATTGATGCGTTTTCCTGGATAGTTACGACTGGGGTTTGCATGATATCTCTGGCTGAAAGTCCAACACTAAACATAGCATTTTCTCCAATTTATGTTTGAGAGAGACGGGGTGGCTTGGTGAATTGTATTGTGTTTTTCAGTTGAACCCAGTGATACTTGTGGATTCGACAATTGTAGACAGCTTAGTAGATTGGCAGGAAATAGCATTGCCCACATAAGGTGGTCTCATTTTGGCAGAAGCAATGTCCGGTAATGCCGGTGTTGTAAACTACAGAAATGTAATTTCGAATTCAAGGAAAAATGTGCCGTTTTTGCAGAATCGAAAAAATAAGGAGTCATGTCTTCAGAGAGCGTTCAGAGCTTTATGCAACTTCTTCATAAAAATGGGACGCGGCACTTCAACTGCGCCAAAACTAGTTAGCAATGGCGTCAACATCTGTATGTCCATCCAGGTTAAGCCCAGGTTTTTCAAGTGGGAAGCTGCATTTAGGAGGGTAAACTTGGAGGCATTGTTCTCCAGGTAGAACATGCTTTCGCCCGCAAAATATTTTCCGATGAGCACGCCATACATGCCGCCAACGAGTTTTCCACCGGCATTGTAGGTTTCGAAGCAATGCGCGAAGCCGGCATTGTGAAAATTGATGTAGGCCGATATCATCGAAGAAGTGATCCAGGTACCACTTTGGTTTTTTCGGTTTTGATTGTTCGCGCAAGCGGTAATGACTTGTTGAAAGTTGTTATTTACCTTAAAGGTGAATAAGTCCTTTTTTAGTGCACGAACCAATCGTTTCGGAATATGCAGTGAATCAAATTCGAGGATTGCGCGGCGTGGTGGCGCGAACCAGAGAATCGGCTCATTTTCGCTGGAGGGCCAGGGGAAGATGCCGCTACGGTAGGCTAGCTCAAGTGATGCAACCTCAAGATCACCGCCAAAGGCAAGCATGCCGCTTTCCGGATCCGCTGTTTCAACAGATGGGAATTCAACAATCACGCTCATGCACCGTTTCGATTGGACTGACTGCTTGTACTGCTCAAAATACATGCTCTTAAAAAAAGAATCAACAGCAAATTATGTTGGTGGTTAAAAGTTAAAGCTGGTAGAAATGATGACCGATAGGTTTTAGGAACGGGACAAAACGTTGCTATGTTTTTCTGGAAACTGAGCAGTCGAAGCCAGTTTCAACTGCTGAGAATGCCGTACTTTTCAAAGACGTCACGATATTGGTTGTGACGCACAGTATTTTGTCGGGCACTTGAACCTCAAGAGAGACTGAAGCGTTGAGCGGTGTCGGGTCTGAAGTCGAATCAGTCTACAACATGTGTTGGAAGCGGAAGCGGCGAGGTTTGAGTGCCCGTTTTTTGCCGTTCCTACAATTCCGCCCATTTACCTTCACCTTCCCACACACGGACTGTAAACGCAAAGCTCAGTAGTTCTTGCAGTCGGCTGTGCAATAGCTCACAAATATTTTCCACTGAAGGATAATCCATGAAATCGTTCAACGATTTGTGATCATAGTCCTGCAGCATGTCTTCAATCGTGCGTTTCATGTCGCCAAAATCGATGACCATGCCATTTTTTATTTCGCCTTCAATAACCACTTCTATTTTATATGTGTGGCCATGCAGTTGTCCGCATTTTGGGTGCTCCGGCAGATAGTGGGCGCAATCAATGTAGTGTGTTGTGCCAAGTTTCATTCGTTGTCAATCTCGATAGTTGATAAATTGCAGAGGAATATCGAGCTTTGATTCCTTCAGCAGTGCAATTACTTCTTGTAAATCATCTCTTTTTTTTCCAGTAACCCTGACTTTTTCTCCCTGGATGGCTGCTTGTACTTTTAGCTTGGCGACTTTAATGATTTTCACAATTTTTTTCGCCATTTCCTTCTCTACACCCTCAAGAACGGTAAGTTGTTGCCGTGAACCCTTCCCGTGGATTTCCAGCTTTCCCAACTCAAGTGCTTTTAAATCAATTTTACGTTTTGCCATTTTTGTGTAAAGAATATCAAGCATCTGCTAAATCTGAAATTCGCTGTCTCCGTGCAGCATTATTTCGTTGCCGTTGTGTTCAAAGCGCGCGCCGGTTCCTTTAAAATCGAACCGTGTGGAAACTTCGCGACTGGCCTGATCTACGGAGTTGGTCACTTCCTGCATGTCAACTTCTGAAACGATATCGAATGATGGCATGGGGATTCTCCTTTAGTATTTTATTCAATATTTTTCTATTTCCCTCAGGACAAAATATGGATAAACAAGACTTAAGTCAAGGGAGAGGGCACTGAATTCTGATATTGAGCGGCTCTGTGTTTAAATTCTCGCTTGATACGTGTATAATTGATAATACCTTCCTTTTTTCTCAATCAGTTCATCGTGGGTGCCGCGCTCTGCAATTTTACCAGCCTCGATTACCAGAATTTGCGTCGCCTGACGAATCGTGCTCAACCGGTGGGCAATAACAAAAGTGGTGCGGCCTTTCATTAACTGGGTCAGGCTCTCCTGAATAAACAACTCACTTTCTGTGTCCAGATTTGAGGTTGCTTCGTCTAAAATAAGGATACGTGGATCGGCCAGTAACGCCCGCGCAATTGCTACTCGCTGACGTTGGCCTCCGGACAGTTTAACACCACGCTCACCAATCAATGTGTCCAGGCCGTCGTCAAAACGATCAGTGAATTCTTTCACATGCGCAGCTTTGACAGCCGCGAGCACGTCATTTTCGCCGGCGTCAGGCCGCGCGAACAAAATGTTTTCACGAATGGTACCTTCGTAGAGAAAATCATCTTGAAGCACAACCCCGAGACGTGAACGGTAAGAATCTAGTTTTACGCAGGCAAGGTCATGGCCGTCGATGCTGACTGTGCCCTCTTTGGGTTCAAGAAAAGAGGCGGCCAAACCGGCAATAGTCGTTTTGCCCGAGCCTGAACTGCCAACCAGTGCCGTGACGGTACCAACCGGTGCATCGAAGCTGATGTTACTAAGAACATCGTGGCCTTCCTCGTAAGAGAAAGAAATATTGCTGAAAGTCACATTCCCTTTCAGCTCACTCAGTTCAATGGTTCGATTCGGCTCACTGTTCTCCTGGGCCTGACTTAGAATTTCCTCCGTACGGTCCAGGCCGGCAAACGCTTCGGTAATTTGGCTGCCGACATTGCTCATTTGTAGAATAGGGGCAACCAGAAAGCCAAGATAAAGCGTAAAGGCGAAGAAGTCACCCAGTGTCATATTATTATCTAAAATGAGAGTGCCGCCAATGCCCATAATGCCGACACTGGCCAGGCCGAGCAGCAGGGTTGCCGAGCTTGTAACCAGGCTTGTTGTGGTTAGTGATGCTTTTACATTCTGAAAGATACGGTTAACGCCTCTCTCGAAGACCTTGATTTCCTGCCGCTCTGCGTTGAAGCCTTTGATGACGCGAATACCGCCAAGAGATTCAGTCAAACGGCCGGTCACATCCGCGTTTATTTTTCCGCGTTCTCTGAATATAGGGCGAATTTTACCAAATGCTTTTAACGAAATAAAACCGAAGACGACCATCGGAGCCAATGTATACAACGTCATCCAGGCATTGATTTTCACCAAAATGACAAGAGAGGCGATGGATGTCAAAATGCCGCCGAACAATTGAACCAACCCGGTTCCTACAAGATTACGTACACCTTCAACATCGCTCATGATGCGGGATACAAGCTCACCGGATTTGGTGTTATCGAAAAAGCGCAGCGGCAAATATATGATGTGCTTCTGCACCTGCGAACGTAACTCCGAAATGAGATGCTGTGCTTCCACACTCAAAAGACGGGTGAGGAAAAATGAGGTAGAAGATTGCACAAACAGAGCCCCGGTGACTGCCAGAAGAATAAGCTTAAGTAGATCCCGGTCGCCGTGGACGATGACATTGTCGATTAAATACTTGCTGGCACCGGGCAGAACCAGACTGGATGCGCGATTTATTATGATTAGAACGAGGCCAAGAAGAAGCAGCTTTCGTCGCGGCCAAATAATATTCTTAAAAGCGTAGCGGACTGTTCTCAGTGACGTTTTCTTTTTGTTAGCGGACATAATGCTCAATATTTTTTGGGTTGTTAGCTAGTGATTAACGGAAAACACTCGTCCGGGTCATTTTAGACAAATGTCTACACTTCAGTTCCTCACCCTGGATAACGAGTTCGGCATGACAAAAATCTCTGAGTTTCCGACCAGGCGCTCTCTGAACATAAATTTAAGCCTGACGCATTGTTTTTTTCATGCCGCAGCCTTAAACTGCGGGACAAGATGTTGAGTAGAATTGCCGGCCTTGCTTTCAATCAAACAAGCCGGCGTGAAAACCCATGTTAAGCGGCAGGTTTCACCTTTTTCTTTTTCACCGCCCTTTTGTTGGCATCCAACTCCATTTTGCGCAAACGGATGCTACTGGGCGTCACCTCAACCACTTCATCCTCGGCGATAAACTCGATGCATTGATCAAGGGAAAGTTTTCGGTGCGGCCGCAGTGTCACAGTTACGTCCGAAGTGGAGCTGCGCATATTTGTCAGTTTTTTTTCTTTGGTGATGTTTACATCAAGATCACCTCTGCGATTTCGTTCTCCAACGATCATACCTGGATACACCTCCGTACCGCATTCGACAAATAGTTCTCCACGATCTTCCATGCCCAGGACGGCGTAAGCCTTGACTGTTCCGGGTCGATCCGCAACAAGTGCTCCGCTATTACGTTGCGGGATGGGACCTGCCCACTTATCATGCCCTTCGTACAATGTGTTCATCAGGCCGGCGCCTTTTGTATCTGTGAGAAACTGGCTGCGAAAACCAATAAGTCCGCGCGCGGGAATTAGAAATTCTATGTTGACCCTCCCTGTGCCATGATTTGTCATGGATGTCATTCTGCCTTTTCGTGTAGACAGTTTTTCCGTTACCGTACCAATGAATTCTTCCGGCACATCGACGTAAACTATTTCAAAAGGTTCGAGCAAAACACCATTTTCTTCTCTGGTAATAACCCGCGGCTTCGAAACCATCAGCTCGTAACCTTCTCGGCGCATGGTTTCTATCAAGACAGCCATTTGCAATTCCCCCCGGCCACTCACTTCAAACGTGTCCGCTCTCTCCAGGAACATGACCTGCAAAGCGACATTCTTGAGTATTTCTTTTTCCAGGCGTTCGCGCAGATGACGTGAGGTCAAAAACTTCCCCTCTCTTCCGGCTAACGGGCTGTTATTGACATAGAAGAGCATCGAAACAGTTGGCTCGTCAACTGAAATTCTAGTAAGTGGTTTGGGGTTTTCCTGTGAGGTAATGGTATCGCCAATATGAATGTCTGAAATTCCGGCAACAGCGATAATGTCTCCGGCTTCGACGGTTTCAGTCTTTGTGCGTTCCAGGCCCTGAAATGAATAAAGCGCAGAAAATTTGATGCCATTAACAATGCCTTTTTCAGTGCAAAGGGCATATGTTTGGTTCATTTTCAATTGGCCGTTTTCTAGCCGTCCAACCGCAATTTGCCCCACGTAAGAATCGTAATCAAGGTTGGTTACCAGAAATTGCGCTTCCTTGTCTTTATCGGCTTTCGGGCTTGGAATTTCAGCGAGAACGGTGTCGAAAAGAGGGCGCAGATCGATGGAATCGTCGCCGATTTCCAGGTGGGCAACCCCCTCTTTGGCATTGGTGTAAAGGATGGGGAATTCAATCTGCTCCTCTGTTGCATCCAGGTCAATGAACAAGTCGTAAACTTCATCAACAACTTCCTCAAGACGTGCATCGGCGCGATCAATTTTGTTGATGACCAAAATAATTGGTAGTTTCCTGGCCAGCGCTTTTTTTACAACAAATCGAGTTTGGGGTAATGGCCCTTCACTGGCATCGACCAGAAGGAGAGCGCCATCCACAAGGTTTAAACTGCGTTCAACCTCTCCGCCGAAGTCGGCGTGACCCGGTGTATCAATAATATTGATTTTAACATCTTTGTAGATTACGGCCGTATTTTTGGCCAAGATCGTGATTCCGCGTTCTCGTTCAAGATCCATGGAATCCATCACCCGATCTTTGACTTCCTGATTTTCACGAAAAGTGCCGCTCTGTTTGAGCAAGCCGTCCACAAGGGTGGTTTTGCCATGATCGACGTGAGCGATGATAGCAACATTTCTAAAGTTTATTTTTTTCATATTTTGCCTAAATGTAAAAACAAGAATATAGTAAATTTAGGGTTGCAAGACAAAGAAATAAGTGAATTTTGAAAGTTATTTTTTTGTGCCTGTTTGTAACTTGACCAGGCTGTTCCAGATTTGGTAACCAGACGCTTCACAGCAATTTAGTAGCGCTGATTAAGTTGCAAACTCTAATACCTTATGGGAATGTACGAACCTTACACGTTGCCACGGGTCGCCGTAGTATGGCAGCCTTAAAAATGTTCGAGTTCTATCGACACCTGGCTAAAGTCACAGCTCAAGTCAACCCTGACAGCTTGATAAACAACGGAATTTGGATAAACAAACTTGTGTTTGTGAGGCGGGGTAAATAGGGACGATTAGTTTTCAGTGTAGTTTGATTCCAGCTCAGCGATGATTTTAAGTAGTAGATGGTCTTCATCATCGGCGCCTATTGCGCTGATGATGGTTTTATATTTTGAATAAAGCTCTTGGGTATAAACCCGAATAACAGTGACCATGCTGAAGTGATTTTCAATGTTGATAAGTTTCATACTGATTGCTGTCCGGTTATTGTTGTTACTTTTATTTTCGGCCAGGCAGCGCTTCTCTTTATTCATATTGCAACATTTTCATTGTGCAATCACTGTCTTGTCAGGTTTAGGTTGAAAAATTCATTTGTATTTGTAAATTTGTTTTGCGGGCAAAGTGGACTTTTGGACTCAGTCTCTTTTGGCTTGGGGTAGAAATGATAGTGTTCCGCTCTGCACGATAAAGTTTCAGATGAAAGCAGAGCTTGAATAGTGAAGTCGAGGACAGCTTACCAGCAAGGTTACCCAATATGATTCCCTGTCAACGAGATTGTTTCGAGATTCCGGCGGATATTTCCTACCTCAATTGTGCTTACCTTTCGCCGCAACTGAAATCCGTGAAAGAAGCGGGTTTCGCCGGTGTCAGCCGAAAATGCCACCCGTGGGAAGTGTTGCCGGCGCATTTTTTTGAAGATGCCGAACAGGCGCGGTCTTTATTTGCCGCTCTCATCAGTGCAAACAGTGACGATGTTGCTCTGACGCCTTCCTGCAGTTACGGAATTGCCATTGCTGCAATTAATTTGCAATTGGGGGCCGGCGGTAATATTGTAGTCTTACATGAGCAGTTTCCATCCAATATCTATGCCTGGCTTGAGGCTGCATCGTCAACAGGTGCCCGGGTGAAAACGGTTAAACGACAGGGGGATGAATCCTGGGCCGATGCGATTCTCAGTGCAATTGACAGGAACACCCGGGTTGTTTCAGTTCCGAATGTACATTGGGCAGATGGCAGCTTGATCGATGTAGAGGTTGTGGCCGAACGTTGCAGGCAAATCAACGCTGAACTTGTTTTGGATTTGACGCAATCTCTGGGAGCGCTGCCATTTTCGGTTGAGGAGATTCGCCCGGCTTTTGTTGCCTGTGCAGCCTACAAATGGCTGCTCGGCCCATACAGCAGTGCATTTTTGTATGCGCGCCCGGATTATCACCAGGGGCGTGCCATTGAAAACAACTGGCTAAACCGAAAAGGCAGCGAGCAGTTCTCGGACCTGGTTAATTATGTCAGTGATTTTCAACCGGGTGCCCGGCGGTTTGATGCAGGTGAGCGCAGCAATTTCGTGCTATTACCAATGGTAATTGCGGCGCTGAAGAACATTCAAGAATGGACTGTGCCGGCTATCCAGGAAACAATTTCCGCAAAGACCGACTATCTGTCGGAGCAGGCATTGGCACTTGGCCTTGAAGTCTTGCCTCGTTCGAAACGCGCCGGCCATATTCTCGGCATCCGTTTCCCTTCAGGGGTGCCTGCTGGGCTGACGGATGCTTTAGCTGAAAACAAAATCTTTGTAAGTTTAAGGGGAAGTGCCGTGCGAGTCGCACCCCATATTTACAATAATGAACGTGACCTGGATCGGTTCGTACGGGTTTTAAAATCGGCTCTGAGTTGACCCTATCAAACCAGGCAGAACTTATCGACTTTGATGCGGACGAAGCCCTCCGGGACAACCATCATTTTTTGTTCTGCCGGAAGAGCGGTTCATTGAAATCCAGGCTGCTTTTCACTTGAATTGCCTCATTTTTGCAGTTGCTAGCCCTTTGCGTTAAAGACGGGCATGACGCAGTCGAAAAGTGATTTGTGGTTTTATATTTCCCTTGCTTGTCTGTGCCAAATTCCCTATAATATTTTCAACTATTTAAGTTAATGTGGCAAAATTCGAAGTCTTCATTTGCTGAAACTGTGGCAGAAGACGAGAGATGAATCCTCAACAAAGACAGTTTTGGCTGTTTTTGGAAATCTCAAAACGACTCCTTAAAAAATATATATATGTGGTATTTTGCGAAAATACTCGAAGTTATCGGGTTGGCTCAAGTATTAGGCGGTTTGTATATTGGGATGTCTCAAGATGATCTCGGACTGGAGTTAAAAATAGCCCTGATCGGTGTAGGGATTTTTGCTGTCGGCCGCTTGCTTGAACTCAAGTTCGGAAGGTCAAAATGAATGGGATTTTATCACTGGTTCTAGCGGGTGGCCGAGTTGATGAGCTCAGTGTTCTCACACTGTCTCGACCGAAATCTGCCATGCCATTTGGTGGCATGTACCGTGTAATCGATTTTTGTCTGAGCAATCTGATGCATTCCGGCGTCGAGAATGTTGGCATCCTCAGCCAATATAGATCTTTTTCTCTGCTAAATCATGTTGGTATTGGTTCCTGGTGGGATTTTGTTGGGCGTGACCGAGGGGCCACGATGTTGTTGCCTTCTACCGGCCATCGCGCCAGTGATTGGTACAAAGGCACAGCAGATGCAGTTTATCAGAATCTGGAATTCGTGCGTGAGAAGAAGCCGGACAACGTGCTCATTCTCTCCGGCGATCATATCTACAAGATGGACTACGCGGCAATGGCTGCATTTCATCGCGATATGGATGCCGATCTTACAATTGCATTTGCGCCGGTTGCTCCCGAACGGAGTAGCCGTTTTGGGGTTGCAGATTTGGGAGATGAGGTGCCCGGAATCGGCGGTAGAGTCAATAATTATATTGAGAAACCTGAGCGCACGACCTGTAATTGGGCAAGCATGACAATTTATCTTTTCAAGCCGCAAGTGCTCTACGACATACTTGCCGAGAATGCAGAGTCAAATGGTTCTTTTGAATTTGGTCAGGATATTATCCCCAACCTGGTTGGAAAGAAACGCGTGTTTGGCTACAAATTCAACGGCTATTGGGGCTACACCCGCTCCATAGATGAGTATTGGCAGACAAACATGGATCTTTTAACCGGCGACACAGGCATTGACCTCGAAGCCTGGCAGGTGCGAACAAATCTTGACCACGATAAACTGCGAGACCGGCCTCCGGCTCAATTGGGCTCGCGGGCGAATATCGTGAATTCGTTGCTGCATAACGGTTGTAAAATTGATGGCCATGTGGAAAACAGCATTCTCTTTGCCGGCGTCGTTGTTGAGCCGGGAGCCGTCGTTCGTGATTCCATCCTGCTTTTTGACACGCATGTGCAATCCGGAGCACATGTGGAACGAACAATAGTGGACGTTGATGCCCGCATCGGGCGCGGTGCGGTAACAGGTGATGGCGAAAGTGTTGTAGCCAACAACAGTTCTCCGCAACTTCTTTCTTCAGGAATTTCGCTTATTGGCAAAGGCGCTGTGTTGCCGGAAGGTGTGCGTTTGGGGAAGAATTGTATTGTTGCTCCGGGGCTTGCAGTAGATGATTTCGAAAGTACAGTCTATGGCGCCGGTTTGACAATCAGGCACCACAGTCATGAAGTTATATCCTGACGGCCTCGTGACCTGCGACGCCCCTTTAAGAAAAATGAGCATTGGGAAGTCTGAATGACTCCTGGCCATTTCAGACAAAACATAAATCATTCATTATTCAGGAGAAGAAACCGGCTTTAGAATTTATATCGGTCTTTTTCTTGTCAAGCAAATCTTGTAATTGAGATTAAATGAACCCAACCTTAGTTATGTTACTTGCCGGCGGCGCTGGTAGCCGTCTGAATATTCTCGGCGCTCACCGGGCAAAGCCTGCTGTGCCTTTTGGTGGAATTTATCGCATCATTGATTTCACCATGAGCAATGCCATGAATTCCGGGTTGAATACCGTCGGTGTTTTAACGCAATACAAACCGTTGTCATTGATGGAACATATGGGTACCGGCGCGCCGTGGGACCTCATCGGGCGTACGCGCGGCGTCAATATTTTGCCGCCAAGAACCGGAAATAAGAATTCGGACTGGTACAAAGGAACTGCAGATGCCGTACGACAAAATATCGATTTCATAGAGTCGAACAGCCCGAAGCGAATCATTATTCTTTCAGGCGATCATATCTACAAAATGGACTATGAGGCGCTCATTGCATTTCATGAGCAAAAAAAAGCGGATCTGACCATTGGTATGATGACAGTTCCATGGGAAGATACACGTAGCTTTGGTATTGCTATTACCGGCGATGACGGCCGAGTCGTTGATTGGGAAGAGAAGCCCGAGAAGCCAAGGAATAACCTGGCCTCAATGGGCATTTATGTTTTTGATACAGACTACCTCCTGGATGCATTGCGCACACAACCGAAGCACGATTTTGGCCATAACATTATTCCAGCAGCCATAAAAAACGATCGTGTTTTTGCCTACCCATTTACAGGCTACTGGCGAGATGTTGGTACGATTAAAGCCTACTGGGAAGCGAATATGGATTTGCTCAATCCTGATTCAGGATTGAACCTGGATGCCTGGGCCTTGCGAACCAAAGTTCAGGAAGAGGGTCGCCTGGGTGATCGACCACCCGGATTTATTGCCTCCGGTGCAACTGCAAAAAATTGCAAGTTATCCCCCGGGTGTTATATCGAAGGTCATATTGAGAATTCAATTTTGTCTCCCGGTGTTATTGTCAGAAAAAATGCCGTTGTACGGGACTCTGTCGTTATGCACAATTGTCATATCAACGCAGGTGCCCGCATCGATCATTGCATTCTGGACAAAAATGTATGTATTGGCAATGATGCCGAGCTTGGCGTCGGCGCCGGGGATACACCAAACCAGGAAAACCCCGATCATCTCTGGAATGGTTTGACTCTTGTGGGAAAATCGGCTTTTGTTCCGCCTAGGTGCATGGTTGGCAAAAATAGCATTGTTCATCCTGCGGCTGGAGCGGCTGATTTTAAAACAAAGCAAATTGCCCCTGGAACGACTGTTCGGAAATCAGTTGAAAAGAACTAAAGCAATGTGGCGTTTTCAGTTAGAAAAGCTTGCTGCCAATTAATATGAGTTAGTGAACACGTCGATATGAAAGCCGTCATCATGGCAGGTGGGTTAGGAACTCGCTTGCGCCCACTAACATGTGACATACCTAAGCCGATGGTGCCGGTTATGAACCGGCCGCTCCTGGAGCACACGATCTCCCTTCTCAAAAATCACGGTTGCTACGACATTATCATTCTCCTTTACTATTTATCACATAAAATTTCAGACCATTTTGGTGATGGCAGCAAATTTGGTGTTGATATTACCTACATGGACGCCCAGGAGGACTTTGGCACCTCTGGCGCTGTTAGGCAGGCCGCCCCGCTACTTTCTGAGCCATTTTTTGTTTTATCCGGTGATGCCGTGACCAATATTGACTTGACGAATTTGCGAGACTATCATGCGGAAAAACGGGGACTCGCAACCATTGCACTTTCAAGTGTCCCAAACCCTTCTCCATTCGGCATTGCCCTGACCGACAGTACAGGGCGCATTGGTAGGTTTTTAGAAAAACCATCCTGGGGACAAGTGTTCAGCGATAAGGTGAACATGGGTATTTATGTATTCCAGCCGGAAATCATTGAGCATATTCCGGAGAAAGGCGGGAGCTTATTTGCCAGAGATATTTTTCCTGATTTGCTCAGGCAAAATGTGCCGATGTACGGTTTTATCGATGATTGTTACTGGCAGGACATCGGTGATCTCATGACCTATCAACAGGTGCATTGGGATGCTCTAAACGGCAAGCTCAACCTGGAGCATGCAGGGAAATCCGAAAAAGCCTTTTCAAATGTAATTATTGGCGATGGCTCACAGGTTGCACCTGAGGCAGAGCTGGAAAATTGCATCATTGGCCAAGATTGCAAGATCAGTCGTCATGTATCGCTGAAAAATGTGATCCTCTGGGATAAAGTTCAAATTGGACAGGGATGTGATTTGAGTGCCTGCGTGGTAGGAAATGGTGTCGCTGTTGGTGATGGTTCCGTTATAGAAGAACAAGCGTTTATTAGTGATCGCGTGCAGGTAGGGTCGGGTAGCCATATAAACGCCAACATAAAGATTTGGCCTGATAAAACCATTGAGACCGGCTCCGTAGTCAACAGCAGTTTGGTTTGGGCCGACCGCTGGCGCCGCGATATTTTCACTGACTCGCGCGTGACGGGCATTGCGAATTTTGAAATGACACCTGAGTTTAGCGCCAAATTGGGTGCTGCCTATGGCGGTTGGCTTGGCAAAGGATCCCGCGTCTTGCTGAGTCGTGATACTTGCCACGGTGCCCGAATGATTTACCGGGCCTTGATTACGGGTTTGATGTCGGCAGGTATAGAAGTCAGCACATTACAAGTGATGCCAACACCCATAGTACGCTACATTATGAGAACCGCACCTGAGAAAGGAGCGCTGCACATTCGCCGTTCTTCATCAGACCCAAAACTGTTGGACATTCATTTTTTTGATAACTACGGTCGTGACTACACCCAGGCGGCGGCTAAGGCCATTGAACGCATTTTTTTTCGCGAGGACTTCCCACGAGTCGGCATCGATGATATTGGCCGGATTGCCTATCCAGTGCGCGCTGTTGATTCATATGTGCAGCATTTTATCGAGCATGTTGATACGGAAATTGTCAACAAGGCCAAGTTTAAATTTGTCGTTGATTATTCTTTTGGTGCAGCCATTCAGGTGTTTCCGTCGATTTTGAGTGCGCTTGATTGTGAGGTTCTGGCGCTCAACGCGCACCCGGATCCTCGCAAATTCCACCAGACACCGCGTGACAAAGCGCACGCTTTAAAACAACTTGCCAAGGTTGTGCAATCCACACACGCGGCTGCCGGATTTTGGTTCGATGCAGGCGCTGAACGTCTTTGTGTTGTTGATAATCATGGTCGGGTTTTAAGCGACGCACGTCTGGCAGTGTTGCTTTCGAAGATGATTATGGATATATCTCCAGGAATAAAATTGGCCGCACCGGTTTCTGTCCCAAGTCAGGTTGAGCAGTTTGCTGCCGAAAAAGGATGTACGCTTGTTCATACAGCACTCGACGGCAGCGCTATCACAAAATCGACAGAAGATACTGAGGTGCGCTTTGCGCTTGACGCCCGTGGTGGTTTTATTTTTTCCGATTTTCATTTTGCCTTCGACGCCATGCACACTTTGGCAAAGATCCTGCAATGTCTTGCCAGAGCCGGAGCTGAACTTAGCGCTCTGAATGACGAAATACCACATCGTGCGTTTTGTAGCGCAGTGATTGCATGTCCGTGGGAAAGCAAAGGCCAATTGATGCGCCGGGCTATGGAGTTTTCTGAAGGAAAACCGCGCCTCCTCTTTGATGGGGTTAAACTTTTGTTTGATGACGCTTGGGTGTTAATCTTACCGGACCGCGAAAAAGCCCAGTGCTGCATTAAAGTCGAGGCAGGCAATGAAGACAATGCGCAAAGTCTGATCGCTCAATACGAAACCATTGTGCAAGGTTGGGTTGCTTCCCGGGATAGCTGATGGATAGTACCTGGTTTGTTTTCAATTCCTATTTGTGTTTTACCCTTCCTTTGTTTACTATTGTTCATTCCATCACGGAACTGAGCATGGCCTTTCAAGAAACATTGACTAAAAAAACTGTACTTGAATGAACCGGAACCATAACCCGACTTTCAACAACCCGTGCCAGGAAAAATGAACTATTTCATCAAATTTGTGTTCATCGTCAGCACATTGAGTTTTTGGTTTTCTGCACAGGCGCAGCAGCCGCTTACATTGGACGAGGCACTGCAGTTTGTCAAACTGAATAACCTTCAGTTGTTGCAGCAGCAAGATAATCAGCGTCTGGCCGATCTTGAGACGAAAATTATGCACGCCAGACGATTGCCGGCGCTGGACCTTTCCTTCAATTCTGTCTACCTCTCTGAAGTAAATGAAATTGATATTGGCAAAGTTGTGCCGCTGGTTGAACAAAAACTCAGCCTGGGCGGCCACGACAGGCTTGAACTGCAAGCCGGAATTAAGCAGCCCGTCTTTACCGGCTTCAAGCTTAAATCTGCAGAGAATCTTGCAAAAAAAGCTGCGTTAGGCGAGCAAGCAAAGTTAGCGGTTGCCACCAATGAAATTTACCATAAGGTGTACATTCTTTATTACTCTGCGCAGAGCCTGGCCAATCAAAAAGCCATACTCGCCGCCAGCAGCAAGCGGCTGCGCAATCAGCTCGAAACTGCCCGAAATTTGTTTGAGGCGGCACAAGTGATGGCGTTTGATACGTTGCAGGTTTACAACCAGATTCTTGTTCTGAGAATTGAGGAAGCCCGCTTGCAACGCGCGCAAAAGTTGTTGGGGCTGCAAGTGGCGCGCTTGCTTGACTTACCTAAAACACGTCCGTTTGCAGTTGAGAAACCGGCAGTTCCGACTCCGTTAGGGAAGTCATTGGCTGAGTTGAAAGTTGCGGCATTACAAATACGCCCCGAATTGGAAGGCGTTCGTCTGGCACAGCGCATAAATCTGCTGCAACAAAAAATGGCACGCGCAGATTTTTTCCCAGCCTTTTTTGCGCAGGGAACTTTTCACTATGCCAAGCCCGGACTCGATCCCGTGAATAACAGATGGATGCACTATTTTTCAATTGGCCTTAACGCGCAGTGGAATCTTTGGCGCTGGCAGGCCGATGTGAACAAAGTCGAGCAATTGAAAGTTCAGGCCAACAGTCTGACTTTACAGCAGCGTGAACTTGTGCGCTCAATTGAATATGAGGTGTCCGAAAGTTTTGAGAATTTGACCTTCAGCCGGCGACAATTGCAGCTTGCGGAAGAATTGCAGGCGCAACAACAGGAGCGTTATCGCATCGTCTCAATTCAACATCAGAACGGCGTGGCCGCAACCAATGAATTGATTACTGCTGAAACGGATTTAACCCGGGCGCAACTGCAAAAACACCAGGCGTTGGTGCAGTATCATATTTACCTCGCAGATTTGCGCAGAGCAACCGGCAGTATTGCTGCAAACCAGGGTGCTTTCACTGCCGGGGAAGAAAAATAAAAGATCAATCTGATTAAAGGAAAACAAAAATGCTAAGGTTGCAAACTTGTCTGATTCTGCTGCTGCCCGTTCTTTATCTGGGATGTAATAAAGCGGAAAACGGCCATTTTCGCGCAAGCGGCATCGTTGAAGGCACTGCCATCAGGGTGGCTGCCCAGACTCCGGGCCTGATTTTGCATGTGGCAATCGATGAAGGACAGCAGATAAAAAAGGGGCAATTGATCGCCCAAATTGATACCGTCAGGATTGGTTATCAGCTTGAACAAATTCAGGCCGGCATTGAAGAAATCGCCGTGCAGCGACAAATTATTTTAAACACACTCACCAAAGCTCAGTCGGATTTTGCCAATGTAGAAAAACGCTATGCGCGTATTTTGAAACTCTACCACCAGAACTCGGCGCCACAGCAGAAACTGGACGATGTTGAAGCGGCTCAGGCCGCCGCAACAGCACAATTGCAAAATGTGCGGCAAAGTGTAAATGTGCTCAAAAGCAAAGAAAAGGGCTTGTTGGCGCAGCGCAAGCTTGTTCGCAAGCAACTTAATGATGCTACAGTGACCGCACCGATTTCCGGCACCATCACAACGAAATTTTTTGAGTCCGGGGAAACGGTGCCGCCGGGCGTACCCTTGGTGGAAATAATCGATTTGGCTCACATGTGGACCAAAATTTACGTCTCCGAGAAGCTTTTGTCGCAACTACAACCGGGTAACCCGGCTGAAGTATCCATTGACGGCACAGAGAAAACGCTCACAGGGCGCATCGCCTGGATAAGCCCGAAGGCAGAGTTTACTCCCAAAAATATTTTGACGGATGAAAGCCGTACATCGTTGGTTTATGCCGTCAAAATCACGGTTGAAAATCCGAATGGTTTGCTTAAACACGGCATGCCAATCGTCGTTAATCTTGTCGAAGAAAACAAATTGTGAGTGGGGAACCTGAGCTTCGTTTTCCCCCTTTTTAGATAGGCATTCAGATAATCCTGGACGACTAAAATTTCAAACAAAAGAAATGCCCGGCAGCATAAAAATAAACAGTTTCAGTAAAAGTTACGGCGACATTCTCGCCGTGAACAACATCTCGCTTGCAATCGACCCGGGTGAACTCGTTGGCCTTATCGGGCCGGATGGCGCCGGCAAGACAACCACCATGCGAACCCTTTGCACGTTGCTTGTGCCCGACGCCGGCGAGGTTCTTGTTGACGGCAGGGATGTGCGCACAAATGTGGCAGCGATTCGGGCGATGCTCGGTTACATGCCGCAGCGCTTTTCACTTTACCCGGATCTGACCGTGGCGCAAAACTTAAATTTTTTCGCGGATTTGTTTGGGGTGCCACCGGCAGAGAAGGCGGAACGTTTGCAAACGCTTTATCAGTTCAGTAAACTGGAACCGTTCAGAAAGCGGCTTGCCGGCGCACTTTCAGGTGGCATGAAACAAAAACTGGCGCTCTCCTGCACGCTCATTCATACGCCGCGCACCCTTATTTTGGATGAACCGACCACGGGTGTTGATCCTGTTTCCCGGCGTGAGTTTTGGAACATTCTAAGACAGTTGCGTGATGAAGGTGTCACCATCCTGGTTTCAACGCCGTATATGGAAGAGGCCGATCTGTGTGACCGGGTGGCATTTATGTATCAGGGCCGGATTCTGGCAGTGGATAAACCAGCCCAACTTGTCCATCGTTTCCCCTACAAATTGTATGAAGTCAGCGGGTCTGATTTGCAGTCTTTGCGCGCTTACCTGGAAGACGAGACAGATGCACTTTCAGTACAAATATTCGGAGACAGGTTGCACGTCAGTTACGGGCCGGAATCGGCGCTCATTGCCCCGGCCGGAGCCGAGTCGGTGCAACAAATTGAACCAAGTATCGAGGACGTGTTTTTGTACCTGATGCAAACCTCTGCATAAGCCGTTTTACTTATTTGCAACATAGGATTTATTATTTGAAATTTGCGCCTTCAAACCAGCCTTACGACACGGGTAATTTCGCCGTATTCACTAAGAACCTTGAGAAGCAATTTGGTTCATTTACTGCTGTGAAGCATGTCAATCTGGCTGTTGAACAGGGCGAAATTTTCGGGTTTCTCGGCGCAAACGGTGCTGGAAAAACCACAGCAATTCGCATGTTGTGCGGACTGCTTCTGCCAACATCGGGCAGCGGCACTGTCGCGGGTTTTGATGTCTGGCGGGAGTCGGAGAAAATTAAGCAAAATATCGGCTACATGAGTCAAAAATTTTCGCTGTACAATGACTTGACCCTTGCTGAAAATGTAGAATTTTATGGCGGTGTTTATGGACTTAATAGAAAAACTATCAAAGAAAAGCGCCATGAATTGTTGGACAGTCTCGGTCTCACCGCCAGCGCAGGCCGCCTGACTCGTGATATGCCGCTTGGTTACAAACAGCGTTTGGCTTTGGGTTGCGCCTTGCTGCACAATCCAAAAATCATCTTCCTTGACGAACCTACAGCCGGCGTAGACCCTGAGGCTCGGCGTAATTTTTGGGAGCTGATTCACGAACTTGCCGACAAAGGTAAAACGGTTTTCGTGACCACCCATTATATGGATGAGGCTGAATATTGCAACCGTGTTTCCATCATGTATCAAGGCGAAATCGTCGCGCTGGGCAGCCCACAGTCGCTCAGGCACGAATATAAAAAGGCGTCGATGGCGGATGTTTTTATCAAACTCGTCGACAAATAAAAGTAACCCCGCAGCCATCGGCTGTTTGCTGTTGTTTCTTAATTCTGAAAATTCAGCCAGATTTAGCATCAAGTTCTTATCGTATAACTCAATTGACCTATGAGCAGAATTTTTCCAATAATCATTAAAGAATTCATCCATATTTCACGGGACTTCCGCACGCTGATTGTTGTGATTGTGCTACCAGTCGTTATGTTGTTTTTATATGGCTTTGCAATAAATATGGAAATTCAAAATATCAACATGCTTGTTTTGGACCACAGCAACAGCCCTGAAAGCAGTTCGTTGATCCGAAAATTTTCCGGTAGCGACTTTTACACCGTTCTGCCTTTCGATGGCACTGAAGCGGAAATAGAGACAATCTTTGCTAACCGTGAAGCAGATATGGCGTTGATCCTGGCAGGTGATTTTGCTGCTGAACACGCCCGGTCTCCTGAAACCACAGTGCAAATCCTTATTGATGCGAGTGATCCGAATGCGGCGCAAGCAATTCGTAACTATACCAACACGGTTATTCAATTTTACAACATGGCGCACGGTGCAAAACCGTCCTTTGAAATTACGCCCACAGTTTGGTACAATCCGTCTTTGAAAAGCGCCTATTTTTTTGTGCCCGGCCTTGCCGCCTTAATTCTCATTATGATTTCCGCCTTGTTGACTTCCGTGGCCATTGTGCGTGAAAAAGAAACCGGCACCATGGAACAGATTCTGGTGTCACCGGTTCGGCCTGTTGAAATTATCATTGGCAAAGTTGTACCCTACATCATTTTGGCATTTTTAGATCTTATTATCATTTTAAACATCGCGTACTTTGTTTTTGATGTGCCGTTTGTCGGTAGCTTGGGATTGCTGATTTTTTGCTCGCTGCTCTTTATTTTTACATCTTTGAGCCTTGGACTTTTCATTTCAACAAAAGCCCGGGCACAGCAAGTGGCCATGATGATGGCGCTGGTGGCAACATTACTGCCAACAGTCATGCTATCCGGTTTTATGTTCCCGCTTTCCAGCCTGCCGGCGCCTTTACGCGTGCTTTCGCATCTGGTGCCGGCCCGGTATTATTTGGTGATAATCAGGGGGATCATGCTTAAAGGCAATCATTTTTTGCAGCTTTTGCCGCAAGTGCTGGCCCTGGCAGGCATGGCCATTGTTTTGATGGTTGTCAGCGCCCGGAAATTCAAAACAAATCTGGAAGGGTAGAAATGCAACAGATTTTGTATTTGATTCAGAAAGAATTTCGGCAGGTATTTCGTGACCCGTCGATGCTTTTCATTATTTTTTTTGCACCCATCGTTCAAACCACGGTTTTGGGGTTGGCAATCACTGTAGATGTGAAGAACATTCAGACTGTCATTACGGATTATGATAACAGTACAGCGAGCCTGGCTATCCGCCGTAAATTTAAGAACAATCCGTATTTTTCGGTTTCCGGCTATGTTGAGTCGCCCGTGCAGTTACGTGAAAAAATGGATGGTTGGGGCGCGCAATTGGCCATTGTCATCCCCAGCCATTTTGAACGCGATCTCGTTCGGAGCCAGCAGCCCGCCATTCAAGTAATTGTCGATGGTGTGGATGGTAATTCCGCCGGCATTGCGCTGGGCTATGCTCTGGGCGTCCTTTCTGATTATACCATCGACGTTGCTATGGCCAACCCTGCCCTGGCGTTTTCTGCTCGTAGAATTCCGCTGGTGGCGCCGCTGGCTCGCATGTGGTACAACCTGGATCTTGAAAGCAAGAATTACATGGTTCCCGGTCTTATCGCCGTGTTGCTGACAATGGTCAGTCTGTTCCTCTCTTCAATGGGATTGGTGCGCGAAAAGGAGCTTGGCACCCTGGAGCAACTCATGGTGACACCAATCAAAACCTGGCAGTTAATTCTCGGCAAAGTATCGCCGTTTCTAATCCTCGGCTTTTTGGGACTTGCCATGATGTTGCTGGTTGCTTTTGTTGTTTTCCAACTGAAAGTCGCGGGTAGCCTGGTGCTTTTGTTTGGACTTTCTGCGCTCTTTTTGTTGACCACGCTCGGGTTGGGTATTCTTGTTTCCACACTGGCACACACGCAACAACAAGCGATGTTCATTTCCTGGTTCTTTATGGTTTTTCTGGTTTTTATGTCCGGCTTTTTGTTCCCGATTAAGAACATGCCGCACTGGGTGCAGTTGTTGACTTATTTGAACCCCATGCGCTATTTTATTATCATCCTGCGCGAAATCTTCTTGAAAGGAAGTTCTTTGAAATTTTTGCTGAATGAAATTTTCGCGCTGGTCCTCTTTGCATCGACGATTCTCACCCTGAGCTCTCTGCGGTTTCAGAAACGGGTAAGTTAATAGTCTCCAGTTATCTGGTACGGCCTTTGCAGTAACAGCGGGCAAAAATAGAATTCCCAGGGAAATATCAGGAGGTATCAGATGAAAAAGACTCTTTTCGTTTTCGGTTTGTTGCTCACCTTTGTCCTCTCGGGCTGCTCGCCAATCTCCGTTCGAACGGATTATGACCATGAAGTTAATTTTGCAAATTATCAAACTTTCCGCTGGATGCCTTACCCGAAAAAAGCCAAGCGAAAAATGGTTCCACGGAATTCACCATTGGATAAAAGTATTCGTCAGGCCGTGGAGCATGAGTTGAAAGCGCAGGGGCTTGAAATGAAAAAAAGTGGCAAAGTCGATGCGCTGCTGGTTTATCATGTCGGCACCCGCGAGCGCGTTGAAATTCAACATTACGGTTACCGCTACGACTACTGGTACAGGCGTGGGCATATGCATCGCTTCAAGGAAGGCTCCATTATTATCGATGTCGTTGATCCGGAACAGAAGCAATTGATTTGGCGCGGCTCTGCTTCAGGTGTGGTTGGGCATCCGGAAGGGAGCCCGGAAAAAGTGGACGAAGCCATTGCAAAAGTCTTTGAACAATATCCACCGAGTTGACTGCAAAAAGTACAAGAAAAGAAGTAGTGGTAAGACAGAGGCGCGGTTCATCATCTTCGTTTAGCCGCGCTATAAATTATCCGGCTAAATCATTGGGAAAAACAAAAATGCTCACATCCGTGTGAGCATTTTCTGTATGGAGTGGAATTACCATTCGACCACAATCGGGTTCGATTGTAAACCGTTGAAGATTAGCTTAAATTGGTTGTATGTTTTTTCATCGTAAGTCAGTTTCTTGCCTGCATCGGTTAGCAGCGAGAAAGTAAATTCCTGCGTTAGATCGCTGACCAGAACAAAATAATCATCCGCATCAAGGCCGCCCAGCGCGATCACACGTGTAAATTCTCCGTTTAGATTTTCCAGAAAAAAGGCCTCTTCCGCCCGAAAGACTTCTATGCTGCTGTGCGGCTCGCTGATATTTTGGAAACGAAGCTTAAACGTGATTTCGTTCAAAAGCGTATCGCCTATGCTGCTTTTATGAATAATTTTCGTGAGTGTCGAATCCATTGTCCAGTTTGTGTAATCAGCCAATTCGACTTGCAGACGGCGGTGGAATTCCTCAGTCGATAGCCTGCGATTAATTGCCTGCTTGCGCATGCGGGCGCTGATGGTGTGCTTGTTTAGTGGCATCGCTTTGATCAGAATTTTTTCAGCGGAACGAGAGCCTGGGTTATAAAGCAGCTTAAGCCCGCGCTTATTAAGGCCGGTATAGTAGTGCATGATATTGTCACAATCGTCCAAAGACCAGCTGTCTGGTGATTGCTGCAGCGGCGCGTCAACGGTTTTCTTCTTGTGCTGCTGTTGAAATTGCTGCACGGAAAGGCAGCCGGTGCAGCATACAAAAAAGATGCAAGTCCAAATGAATTTCATAATTGGATTCCTCTTCAGAATAAACTAGCATTTCACAAGCAACTCACGTGCCGTTGCCTATTTTGGTTTCTTTGTGGCGCAAGGCGCTGCACTAAGTTGAGCATGTTTACCTGCTAAACAAATAGATTAAGTTAGTTAGCAAAAATGATTTGTTCAAGAACGAAAAAATATGTATTTTCAATAAGTGAACATAATGGCACGTAACCATTTTAACACCTATTCGCGAGTAACCTTATTTGAAATTGAAGCCTTTACCGAGCAGCCGAACTAACAACTCTTTTGTTCACTTGCACGTGCACAGCAACTACAGTTTGCTCGATGGCACAATGTCGGTGCGTAGCCTGGTGGAGCACGTGTGCAAACTGGGTATGACCACGGTTGCGTTGACCGACCACAATGCCCTTTACGGCGCCATTGAGTTTTATCAAATTTGCAAGGAAGCAGGTGTGAAGCCGATTATTGGCGCTCAAATTTCGTTAACGGATGACTCTGCGCTTGTGCTGCTGGTGCGGAATGAAACGGGTTATCGCAATCTTTGCGAAATCATTTCGACGGGACATTTGCGCGGTGGCCACTTGAATTTCAAGTGCGAGTTAAACGACATTCTTACATACAAGGAAGGATTGATCGTGCTTTCCGGCGGCAAGCGTGGCGCCATTACCCGGTTTGTTATGAATCGAAATTTTGACGATGCCCAATCTCATTGCCGGTGGATGCAGGAACGCTTTGGCGGATTTTTCTATGTTGAACTCCAGCGTTTTTTAGGCTGGGATGATTTTATAAACGAACAGTTACAAGGTATTGCGGATAAATGTAATGTGCCGCTGGTGGCAACAAACGATGTACATTTGTTGTCGCCTGAGGCGTTGCCGTTACGCAAAGTACTGCACGCCATTGACCAAAACACCATGCGGGAACGGGTACGCACTGCAGGCCATAAGCAGCAATATCTCAAAGCCGCATGGGAAATGCGGCGGCAATTTGCCCGATATCCACAAGCCGTGGAAAACAGCCTGCAAATCGCCGCTGCGTGTAATCTCGAATTGAAGCTCGGCAAACCGGTTTTCCCGATTATGGATTTGCCGAAAACAGAAACCGCGCACTCGTATCTGCAAAAGCTGTGCAGCCGGGGAGCGAATGCCTGCTACAACCCCGTGACAAAACAAGTGCAAAAACGGATAAAATATGAACTCGGCATTATTGACAAACTTGGCTTTTCCGATTACTTTCTCATTGTCAAAGATATTGTCGATTTTTGCCGTCGTGAGTCGATTCCGTGTGTTGGCCGGGGTTCGGCCGCGGATAGCATTGTGGCGTACGTGCTGGGCATTACCTTTGCCGATCCAATTCGCTTCAATCTTTACTTCGAACGGTTCCTCAATCCGGAGCGCACAGATGCTCCGGATATTGATCTCGACATTTGCTGGCGCAGCCGGGACCGGGTGCTGCAATATGTTTACGAAAAATATGGCATCGAAAAAACCGCGATGATTTGCACGTTCAGTACCTTTCAAACCCGATCGGCAATTCGTGATGTGGCCAAAGTTTTTGGCTTGCCGGAAGAGGAGATCAGTCAGTTGCTGCGCGATGTGCCGCACATGGCGAAAATGACCCCATTTGATAAAGCCCTGAAAGCAGTACCGCAAATTGGCAATGGCGAAAAAATCGATCGGACGGTTTCGGAGATTCTGCAAATCAGCAACCAACTTGCCGGTTTTCCCCGGCACCTTTCGATCCATGCCGGTGGCGTCATTATCGCACCCGACAAGCTGACATACTACACGCCGCTGGAAGTTGCCGGCAAGGGCATTGTTATTTCGCAATATGATATGCACTCTATCGAGCGACTCGGCCTGGTCAAAATGGATTTACTGGGTGTACGGTCGCTGACAATCATCACGGAGTGCCTGGAAAAAAGTCGAAAATTAAAAGCCGAAACGCGAAACAGGAAACAGGAAACGTACCAGCCGGAGTTTAGGAGCTTTCTTGATTTGCGCGCAATTCCTGACAATGATCCGGCGACAATTCGGATGATAAAGGCAGGCAAGACCCTTGGTTGTTTTCAGTTGGAAAGCCCGCTGGTGCGTGGCGTGTTGCGTAAAATGCAGACCGACAGTGTTGAAGATACCGTGGTGGCTGTGGCTGTGATCCGTCCCGGAGTAGGTGACAGCGGCATGAAAGATGAATATATTCTTCGCCGTGGCGGTGTTCGCCCGGTGCGCTATTCCCATCCGATTCTGGAGCCGGTGCTCAAGGAGACACACGGTTTAACGCTTTACCAGGAGCAGGTGCTGCTTATCGCTCAGGCCGTGGCTGGTTTTACATTGGCTCAAGGCGACACGTTACGCCGCGCCATGACCAAAGACAGGAATCCCGAATTGATGCACAGCATGCACAAACAGTTTATCAAAGGAGCATTTTCGCGCGGCATTTCTGAGAAAAAGGCAGTAGAAATCTGGCAATTTCTACAACAGTTCATCGGCTTTGGTTTTAACAAAGCGCATGCTGCAACTTACGGCATTCTCGCTTATCAAACGGCCTTTTTGAAATGTTATTTTCCGGTGGAATTTATGACGGCGGTGCTGAACAACGTCGGCGGGTTTTACGCTACTGCCGTTTATATTGAAGAATGTCGGCGGCTGGAACTCGCAGATGGCACACAAGGGATTCCTTTACTTCCGCCGGATGTCAATAAATCCGATTGCTGTTTTACCATTGAAAACAACGACATTCGGGTTGGCTTGAATTCGATTTTTGAATTGTCCGACCGCAGTAAAAAAGCGATTGTTGCGGCGCAAACCACACAGCCCTTTAAAGATATTTACGACTTCTTTGAACGCACCCGGGCCGGTGAAAAGGAAACCGAACATTTAATTCGTTGCGGCGCAATGCGTTCGTTACACCCAAGCGAACCACTGCTGCTGATGAAATGTCAGAGCTATTTTAAAAACGCCCGCAGCAAAAGTATGGCAGAATATATGATTGCCGGCATTGAGCCTCAACCCTACTCAAACGAGATGCGTATTCTGGCAGAATTGGAACTGCTGAGCTTTGGCGTTACCGCGCATCCGCTTGCGCTTTATGACGGCCTCATTCCCTGGGAAAACATGGTTTCGTCCCTGGCCATAGAGGCAAACAAAAACAAACGTGTACAATTTACCGGTTGGTATGTCACGTCGCGGCTGCAGAAGACGGTCACTGGAAAATACATGAAATTTCTATCGCTGGAAGACAAGTTCGGCATTTGTGAGGTGATTTTCTTCCCCGAAGTTTACGGAAAATATGCTGACATTTTACGAGGTTACGGCCCGTTTACCGTGATTGGTAAAGTACAGTCACGCATTAAAGGTGAGGCAAATTTAATCGCTGAAAAGGTTTTGCGCTGGCCAGCCCCGCACGAAGTTGTTACTCAGAAAATGAAAAACCAACAAGTGGATGTGTTTGTTGGTGGGTGATGCCCGCGCCGACACTGACGTATTTTTATTTTGACTTTGTTACTGTGCTGCATTACTTTTAAGCAGGACATTTTGCACCCCACTCCTCTGACTGCGAATATTTGTGATTTTGCTATGATGATGAGAGGACCAAACTATAGACACAACAAGCCGGACACGCTCTGAGCGGTTAAATTGCAAGAGGGTGAAAAGATGCCGAACAAAAATAATGACTGTTATTAGATGACAAAATCCAAAATAAGCTGGAACATGACCAGTTATGGTATCTACAAAAACTGGGATAAGGGTTCGAAAGAGTTACCTGAAATTGAAAAGTTCAGTGACACCATACCTGCCCGTCTTGACATTGAATTCGGTTATATTCTCAACATCAAAAAAGCCAGGGGTAAGGAGCTGCATTTCTGTATTGAGCATCCGCCTTTTACAGATGCGGCCGATGAGTTGATGCCGCCTTTTACCGGGAAGCTCTACGTGCGAACCAATGACTGGCATTTTTTTCTCGGTGATACAATTTGGGAGCCTGTATTTGACAAAATCGGCCCATGGCGCCTGATTACCACAATGGATGGACAAGTTCTGGCTGATAAGACCTTTTCAATTGTGCCGGATTTTGAGGAGCAGCAGGAACAAAAATGGTAGAGAGCGTTGGCAGCAGAAAATAAGAAACGCAAGATAAAAGGCTCACCGGGCTTTAACAGGAAAAACTCCAAGAGTTTCCTGGAAAAAAACCGAACCAAAGCAGGCGTTGTTGAAACCAGGTCAGGACTTCAATATTGGGTTGTCGAGGCAAGCGACGGACACAGGCCAACGATTGAAGACACGGTTGTTGTGCACCAACGCATTTCTCTCATCGATGGCACGCTCATAGATGACACTTACAAGAATTCGGAGCCGGCGAGTTTTTCCATGGTCGAGGCAATCGAAGGGTATCGTGAGGGGCTGTTAATGATGGGTATTGGTTCACGATATCGTTTTTTTATACCGCATGAACTGGCCTGGGGCAAGCGCGGTGCCGGTAACAAGATCGGGCCATTTGCCACATTGATTATCGATGCCCGTCTTATTGAAATAAAATAGTTCGATGTTAATAAAACCTTAATTCATTGAAATTGTTTAATCTGATTACTCCCGATTCTAAGGCGATTCTGACTTTCGAACTAATGCTTGATTTTCTACCAGAAATTGGTTATTATTCGCCATGATTTTTTTCCCAAACAAAATGAAACTTGGTTTATCCGGGATAGCAGTGCTTTTTTTTTATTTGCTTTCGCTGGTTTTGACACCGTTGTTTCATCTACATCCTGGCGAGCATCATGCCGGCTCAAGAGATAACGGATATCACTCCCACGCTGAGCCATTTACCACACAGACATCCGATCACCACAAGGACCATAACAGGGACGATGTAACACCGCAGCATGGTGACGATACGACAACACTATTCGAGGATATGGTAGGCGTAGTCCAGGTTAATCCGGACAACATTATCAATCCGTTTAAATTCTCACCTACTTTAGTGCTATTTGTTCAATCATCTGCGGCAAGGTGTTCCAATCAGCTTTCCCGGCAAGATGCTTGCAATTTGTTACCGCTCCAACCGCAACAGGATTATTGCGTCTTTACGGCAACCAACCTGTCTCCTCCGCAAGCCTAAATCTTCTTTAAGAAACTTACCATCTAATTTTTGCACCGAAGATCGATCATGGTCAAGCACTTATGATTGTTCCTTGGTGACAATTACAATCTCTATTTATGGAGGATTTCTCTTGAAACGAATTCAAACAATTGCGTGCTTGGTCTTCAATCTCTTTGCCGCTTTAGGTCTGGCACAAGAAATTGAGACAAACGCACTGACTTTAACTCTGCCGCAAGCAATCGAACGGGCTCTTGCCAACTATCCGGCGCTGCAAATCCAGCGTTATGCTGTAGAGCGGGCGCAGGGACTAAAAACCACAGCCGGACTGTTGCCGAATCCCGTGGTTACTTTTTACAAAGAAGATCTCGGGCTCAACGGTCAAGATGAAGGAGAAACCGCCATTTATGCAGGTCTGCCGTTGAATTTTCTCTGGTCCCGCTGGTCTCAAGTGTCCGCCGCTTCAGCCCGAGTTGAGGCCGAGCAACTGACGCTCACCGACATACAGCGTCTCATCAAATATGAAGTTCAAAAGGCGTTTGCAGAAACTCACTTTGCAGCCCAAAACCTTCTCGCCTGGCAAAAAGCGGCCGAAGTTTTCCACCAGGCAGCAGAAGCCGGAAGCGTGCGTTTTGCGGATGGCGATATGGCTGGTTATGAGCATCAACGTATCACCATCGAATATCTTCGTTACCAGAAAGCCGAAACTGAAGCTAAGGTGCGGCTCAGCAACAGCCAAAAGCAACTGACGTTCTTTCTCGACCCCAATCAAACCGAAACCGTGATTCAGACGTCGGCCGTTTTCCCGTCGCACTTGCCGGAACTCTCTCCAGAAAAGCTTTTGACGCAAAGCCTGGAAAATCGTCCCGACCTGCAGGCCGCCCGCTCAACGCTACGAAGCAAGCAGGCAGCATCGACACTCAGCAAATGGGGACAGTTGCCTGAAATCACGGCAGCCGCCGGTTACAAAAAACAGGTGGATGATTTCAAAGGCGCTGTTGTTCAAATCAATGTTGGTCTTCCATTATTCAATCGCAATCAAGGCGATGTACGCAGCGCCAATGCAGCGCTTAACCAGCAGGCGCTGGCAACGGAATTGCTTGAAAAACGAGTAGCGCTGGAAGTCAGACAAGCATACGCAACCTATCAACTCTACCAGCGGCAAGTCGAACAGTTTCTGGATAAGCGCATCCAGCCGCCGGAACAATTGCTGGAGATCGCTCAATTCTCGTACTCGGAAGGAGAGATGTCGCTCTTAGAGCTATTGGATGGCGTCCGTGCCTACAGCGAATCTTTCCAGACCAGAAATGATTTATTGCTGAAATACCAACTTAGCATCTTTGAACTGGAAAAAGCAACCGGGAGAACAATAACCGGTTTTTGATTTAGAAACTACCAATTATAAAGCGAGGTAGCATTATGTTTCGTTACATAAGTTTGTGTTTATTTATTGCAGGTTGCGCTTTTCTTACCGGCTGTACCGGCCGAAGTGGGCCGAAAACCGATCATGAACATGAGGCCACATCCATCACTCTGTGGACAGAAAAAACTGAACTGTTTATGGAATACCCTGCTCTTGTCGTGGGGCACAAAGCAGCTTTTGCCGTCCATCTCTCCGACATGAAAGATTTCAAGCCGGTCATTCGCGGCAGGCTTACTTGCATATTTAAAAAAGCAGGGGGTGAATCAGTAACCGCCATTGCGAAGGCGTCCAGATATCCGGGAATTTTTCGTCCGGTGGTAAAATTTAAACAAGCGGGTGTTTACACTATGCAACTAAAACTTCAGGGCAGGCAGGTTTCGGATGTTATTAATGTTCCCGGAATCAGGGTTTATGCTGACCACGATGCTACACCCCATTCTGTTGCAAGGGACTCCGGCGAAGAACTCATCACATTTCTGAAGGAGCAGCAGTGGAAGATGGATTTCCGTACCGAGCCGATTGGAAAACACACTCTATCGTCCTCTGTTCAGGCTGTGGGCGAAATCCTGCCAAGGCCACAAATGCACACTGAAGTGCCGGCTCCGGTCAATGGTGTTATTCTCGCTGACCAGAATGCAGGCTTACCATCTGTAGGTCAATGGGTTAGTAAGAACGATATTCTGGCTGTCATTTCGCCACCCGCCAACACAGAAAGCAGTTTCAACAGCATTCGCAGTGAGTATCTTATAGCAAACGCGGAGTATGAACGGGCACAGCGGCTCTTCGCAAAAAAGGCTATTTCACAGAAAAGGCTTGAAGAAGCAAAGTTGAGATTCGAAGCCAGGAAAGCCGGCTATGACGTGATTTCCAAACAAGTTGATTTTGCCTCCTCTGGCCAAAATGACGGCGTTGCTGCAATGCATTTTCATCTGAAGCCGCCCATTGATGGCATCATACAGGAAATTCATTTCCACCTGGGTGAAAACGTCCAGACTGGTGAAAAGCTTTTTACCATTACCAACCCCAAGAAAGTTCTGCTCAAAGCGCACGTTCCAGTTGCGCGCATTGCACAAATAAAAAATGCGAGCGATGCATCTTTTAGAATCGAAGGCTATGAGCAGGAGTTCATGGTCAGCCGACTCAATGGCCGTCTTGTTTCAATTGGCAGCATTGTCGATGAAAAATCTCGGACGGTGCCCGTGCTTTTTAAGCTGGACAACCCGGATAACATTTTAAAGATTGGCATGTTTGCTGAAGTATCGGTTAAAACCGGCGAGAGCGTTGAAACACTTGCCATTCCCAACAGCGCCATTTTCGACGATAACGGGACGCCGGTTGCATACATTCATGTAGAGGGTGAATCCTTTGCCAAACGAGCCTTGACAACGGGTATCACAGATAATGGCTACACTCAAATTCTGAATGGCGCCTCCGAAGGTGAGCGCGTGACAACCGTTGGCGGCTATCAGGTGCGTCTGGCTTCGCTATCCACTTCGGTGCCGTCGGGTCATGGGCATGAACATTAAAGGAGACAAAGATGTTTGATAAACTCATAAAGATTTCGCTGGAAAATAGGCTCATCGTTTTAGCAACGTCTTTGCTACTGCTTGTTGGCGGCATGTTCGTTGCCTTTCTCCTGCCGGTCGATGTTTTTCCTGACTTAACCGCACCAACCGTGACCATCCTGACTGAAGCCCACGGCATGGCACCGGAGGAAGTGGAAACGCTGGTCACCTTTCCCATTGAAACGGCGGTAAACGGCGCCACCGGAGTCCGCCGGGTGCGTTCATCGAGCGCTGCAGGTATTTCCATCGTATGGGTGGAATTCGATTGGGGCACGGATATTTTTATTGCCCGGCAGATTGTTAACGAGAAATTGCAAATCGCCGAGGCCTCTCTTCCCGAGGGCATTGATCGACCTATCCTTGCACCGATTTCTTCTATTATGGGCGAAATTATGCTCATTGGCGTGAGCGTAGATTTAACGAAAGTAAGCAAGGGATATTCTATCAGCGAAATGGATTTACGCACTCTTGCCGACTGGACCATTCGGCGTCGGGTGCTTTCGGTGCCCGGCGTATCCCAGGTTGTTCCCATTGGTGGTGAAGTAAAGCAGTATCAAATTCTGGTATCACCGGAAAAGCTTGAGGCCTACGATGTTTCTCTCAACGAAGTGCTGCACGCCGCGGAAGAATCCAACACCAACTCTTCCGGGGGCGTCTACATGGATTCAGGGCAGGAGTATCTTATTCGCGGTATCGGTCGAGTACAGAGCCTGGAAGACATTGCCAATTCGGTCGTGACGATTCGTGGCGAACTACCCGTGCTAATCCGCAATGTTGCTGTGGTAAAAGTCGGTCCGGCGATCAAATTCGGCGACGGCTCGGCAAACGCTCAACCTGCTGTCATCATTATGGTACAGAAACAACCGAACGCGAACACACTCGACTTAACAGAGCGCATCGAAAAGACGATTGACGAAATTCAGGCGACGCTGCCCGCGGGCGTTATCATCAATACCAAAATTTTCCGGCAGGCGGATTTCATCCGTGTGGCAATCGATAATGTGATTGAGTCTTTACGCGACGGTGCAATTTTGGTCATTATCGTCCTGTTCGTTTTTCTCGGCAACCTGCGCACAACGTTTATTTCAGCGCTGGCAATTCCGCTTTCACTCATGGTTACAATTCTTGTATTCAGAATTTTCAATATCACCATCAACACAATGACCTTGGGTGGCATGGCCATTGCCATCGGCGTGCTGGTAGACGACGCCATCATTTACGTCGAAAATGTTTTTAGACGGTTAAAGGAAAACAGCCTTGTCCCGGCAGCGCAACAACGACCGGTTATGGACGTTATTTTCCAAGCTTCTAAGGAAATTCGCTCGCCCATGGTAAATGCCACACTCATCGTGATTATCGTTTTCGTACCGCTGTTTTTTCTAAGCGGTGTTGAGGGACGGTTGCTGCGGCCATTGGGGTATGCTTACATAACCTCTGTTTTTGCTTCGTTGCTGGTCGCGATTACGGTCACACCGGTTTTGTCTGCCTGGCTCCTGCCAAAGGCCCATTTCATGACAAAAGACGAAGACAGTTGGCTGGTCACCCGCTTGAAAGCCCTTTTTCAAAAAACACTGAATTGGGTGCTGCGCTTCCCGAAACTGGTGCTGGCGGCCTCTATGGTCATGTTGATTTTGACACTCGCAGTTCTGCCATTTTTAGGCCGGGCGTTTTTACCGGAGTTTAACGAAGGTTCGCTGACGCTGAGTGTGCTGACGGTTCCCGGTACCTCTTTACAGGAATCCAACAAAATGGGCAACCTTGCTGAACAGATTTTACTTTCCCACCCGGAGGTAAAATCGACCGCCCGTCGTACTGGCCGCGCTGAACTAGATGAGCACGCGCAAGGCGTCAACGCTGCGGAACTTGATGTCCGTTTCAAACTTGAAGGTAAGAATAAAGAAGAATTTCTTGACGAATTGCGGAGCGCGCTTTCAATTATCCCCGGCACTAACATCACCATCGGCCAGCCTATTGGCCACCGCATCGACCACATGCTTTCGGGCACCCGCGCCAACATTGCCATCAAAATCTTTGGCCCGGATCTTTACAGATTGCGCTCGCTCGCTGAGAATGTCAGGCAGCAAATGGCAGATATTCCCGGAATGGTGGATCTGGCTACTGAACAACAGGTGGATGTACCGCAAGTGCGCATCAAGGCCAACCGTCGGGCTATGGCAACATACGGTGTCTCGGTAGATAAGCTGGCCGAGGCCATCGACGTGGCGTTCAACGGTGAAGTGGTTTCGCAAGTTTTAGAAGGTCAACAGAGTTACGATATGGTCGTGCGCTTCAACGAACAAAACCGTGGTAATATCGAGCGCATCAGAAATGCGCTGTTTGACACACCATTGGGTGCAAAACTGCCTCTCAGCCAGTTAGCAGAGGTGGTTTATGAAAAGGGGCCAAACACCATCAGCCGTGAAAATGTGCAGAGAAAAATTGTGGTGCAGGCAAATGTTTCCGGTCGCGACTTGCGCAGCGTGATCGACGACATACAAACCCGGCTTTCTGAAAATGTCACTTTTCCGCAAGGATACTATGTTCAATATGGCGGCCAATTTGAAAGTGAGCAGGCAGCCACCAGACTGCTGACGCTGCTCAGCATTGTTTCCATCGCCGCCATTTTTTTGATTCTGTACATGGAGTTCAACGCGTTTCGTCCGGCGATTCTGATCATGGCCAACTTGCCGCTCGCGCTCATCGGCGGCATCTGGGCGGTCTTTTTTACCGGCGGGATTATCAGCATTGCATCGCTGGTCGGTTTCATAACCCTTTTTGGCATTGCCACCCGCAACGGCATCCTGATGATTTCACATTATCAACACCTGCTTGGCCAAGGAAAATCTTTTCGGGAGGCCATCGTGCAGGGTTCGCTGGAAAGATTGAATCCGATACTGATGACCGCCCTCACTACCGGGCTGGCATTGATTCCACTGGCAATGGGCGGCGGTGAACCCGGCAAGGAAATTCAAACGCCCATGGCCATCGTGATACTCGGCGGCCTGTTGACTTCAACCGCTTTGAATATGATTGTGGTGCCGAGTTTGTTTTTTAAGTTCGGGGGAACAAAGACAATCACGAAAGAATAAAAAAATTAACTATCCAGTTTAGTTGCTTGTAGAATTTCTCCTTGTTCTCGTCCTCACATTCTACGTGGGGATGCAGTTTGGGACGCTCTGCGTCTATTCGCTTTACGTGACGCAGAGCGCCCTGATGACATTCACCACGCGGAGAGTGTGAACGACATAATTACTGAACATCGCCGCGCCGAAACATGCCAAAAGCAGAGCTCTCGAAACCAACACAACCAGGATTTAACCACCATTTCGCTTGACAATCGGAGGGCAATTGGCTATCTTTTTTGTCAATATTGTTGCAAATTGGTCATGCGTAAATTGGAGTATCTGAGTGTTGGAAACCTCTCGAAAGGAACCTGTCGAATACCGGCCTGGTGCTTCACACCTGTTGATTTTTCTCCTTTTACTATTCATCATCTGTCTCAGTGGCAATTTATCAGCACAATCCAACAGTCGTATTGACCGTTTGTTTGGCGGTAATATTGGGCTGAATATCAAATGGTCCGGTGGCGGCTTCAGCGGATTCGGCGCACGCTCTGATGCTATGGGGGGAAGCATTAGCACGCTTTTTTCCGACGCGCAATCCATTTCAAACAACCCGGCCGGGCTTGGTTTTGCTCGTGGTCTTTCCTTCGCATTAGATTGGTCACCGCCATTAATAATTGATCCGGCAGGCCTGACAAAAAAATTGGGTGGCGTGGATATTCAGGAGCGTATCAACGATTCCTTGCACGAGACTGCACGGAACAATTCAACTGACGGCTTTGAGCATCCGGGCACGGTTGAAGAGGCGGCATTTCAAAGTAATCTCAACATGGTTGGCGGTTTAAAAGGCGCTGCACTTGTGTATGGAAATCCTGTCTTTGCCATGGCTGCTGCATTTCACCAACCATTTCGTATCGAGACGCAAATAGCCACTTCCGGCATGGAGTTTCTTGCTGCGGCACTCGATAGCAGAGGCAGTGAAACCCAGCGAATTTTCGGCACGGTTAATAGCAATTTTAACCTTAACCTGACCATGGAAAACTCCACCATTGCTGCGGCCACCCGACTTCTGCCCAATCTCGCCATTGGTCTGGCTTACGATAACATGAGCGCTGAAATGAATTTTGAAGGCACACTCTTGCCTGAAGGTATTATTTCCAGTGCTGGTGGCGACACGCGCGCATTCAATGATCCGGCGCGAGTACAGTACGACAGTTTGTTCGCGGTCATGCGTGGCGACTGGCAAGGCAATGCCTTTCGTTTGCGCGGTGGCGTCGGCTACCACCCCATGCGCAAAATAAGCCTGGACGCAACCTTTGCCATGCCGCTTAGCATTGGTGTGTCCGGACCATTCTCAATGGTACACAACAACATTCGGGCTCTGGATCTTGGTGCCGGTGCAGACGAGGAAGTTTTTGATGTGGACAAGCTGGTCGAGGATAATTTGACTCAGACAGAGAAGAAAGTGACGGCTGTACAAAACATGAATCTTGAGCTGCCCGGGTCGCTTGCTCTGGGCTTTTCCGCACGCTGGTCTAATTATGTGGCATCTGCTGTATACACCAAATATTTCGATCATCTTGGTTACCGGCTTTCATACCAGCAGTTCGACAGTCTTGGCGTGGAACTAAAAAATGGAGAGACACATCAGGGAGTGGATTTTCAACATGCACTCCGCCTCGGCTTTGGCGTTCGACCGTTTATGCTCGGAGTCGGCGCACTGATGGTTGAAACTTTTGATGAAAAAACAACAAATGGCGAGATAGATAGCGATGTTTCTGAGCGGCAGCAGTTGCTTGTCCCTTTTCTTTCTCTGGGAGGCGGTCTCAAATTTAGTTCTCATTTCAGTGTTGATTATGTTTTGAGTCTTTATAATTCTTCATTTTTTAGAATTACCACCACTTATCGACCCTAATTCTGGCCAATATCACACATGACCTGCAGACGCGTGAATGATACCTGGTTGCGCTGTGTATTTTTCGCAACCATAATTTTATTTTTCCTTCCTGCCCTGGTTTTTGCACAAGGGCAAACCTATTTTCGGTTTAATGAGAAGGCAGAAGTCAACTCTGGTCTGGTGCACTTACCACGCAACCAGAAAGCAGATATTGTTTTAACGAGCGTGCCTCAAGGCCTGTTTCTGGAAGGCGACAACAAAAAAAACCGTTTTGTGAGTTGGCAACCAACGGATTTACGTTGTGTACTTCGCTATGACACGGCGCCCGGCAACCGCGATGTACAAAATAATTACCCCCATTCATTTGGCGCGACTGGCAGGGGTTCACTGCGTGTAAATGCCGGGGATGAGGCGCTAAGTGCAGGCGTTTACTACTGCATTCTCGTGGCTGAAAATGATCCTGCTTTAACTTCCATCGAATTCAGAATTATTGTGCAGTCCAATGCCAGCGCAATTCCGGTGAGTCCATTGGGCACGGTTAGTCTGCAACAGGGAGCCCCCTTATTCAGGTGGGATCCGGTTGAGGGCGTTCCATACTATTTTGTTTTATTGTCTGAAGGGCCTGTTGCAATTGAGCGTGACTCTGCCGGAGAAATCGTCGGACTTTCAGGGCTCAATCTGATTTGGCAGGTTATAACCTCTGAGACTTTTCTGAGATATGGCGAACCCGACCCTGCCGGCAATTTTGTGAACATAAGCGTGCCCCCCTTGTTGCCGGACATTGAATACAATTGGGTTGTGCTAAACAGTTATGGTCCAAATCCAAATCTGGTTAGCAGTGATGTTGCGCCGATTGCGCCTTCTTTTTTTGAAGTAACTCGACCAACGCTGGCACAGAAACCATTCCCGATTCTTCCTGCTGAAAATGCTTCTCTCAATGGCATTGACATCAATTTTGAATGGACGCCGGTAACCGGGGTTTCACGCTACCGTTTTTTTCTTTTTCAAAGAGCCGAATTTCAGGGCAATACCGTGCAGTTTGTTGTGTGGAGCCAGACCACGGGCGACACAAAAATCCGGCTTGATACACGAAGTTTGCTTGTGAACTCCAGTTACGGTTGGCGTGTGGTTGCTGAGAATGACGGCCGCATATCTGCCAGCGATTTGAGCAAGTTCACTTACGATGGGACCTCCGGCTGGGCCAGCTTTACAGCCATTTCTTCCGAGGGATTGCAGAAGAGAGTAATTATCGACATTCGCAATGAAGTGGGCGGTTCCATTCTCCTGCCCGCTGTGACCGATACGTTCGGCGTGTTGCAAGACCTGCCGCTGATTGCAGGTAATTATCGATACACAGCTTCAAAGGTCGGCTTTGAAACAACATCGCCGGCGACTTTTACTGTGCGACCTGGTCAGACAACTTTTCTAACATTTGAGATGAAACGCGGTGCTTCTACCATATCCGGGCGTGTGGTTGATGATGATGGTAGAGGCATCTTTAACGCAACTGTCGAAGCAAACTCAGGCGCAACTTCGCATAAGTTGAACACTGACGAAAATGGTTATTTTACTTTTTCACTTGTACCGGGGAACTGGTCGTTGCGGGCCTGGAAACGCGATTTTGCGGCTACAGATTTTTCCCCTGTTTTGCTTGGTAGCGGTGAAGATATAGATGCCGGAGAATTCAAACTCATCGCTGCGAGCAACAGCGTAACCGGACAGGTTTTATTTGCAGAAGACAGCCGACCGCTACAAGGCGCACTTATCCGGGCGGACAACGGCGCCATTGTTTTTGAAGCGACCACCGGAAATCAGGGCGGTTTCCGTTTCAATCTCGGTCCCGGAAATTGGACAATTTCATTGGACGCGCGAGGTTATTTTGCTTCGCCTGCGGCATTTTCATTTGAATTGACCAGCAACTCGCAGGTGTCAGCTTCTTTTCAACTTTTTGACGGTGCGCTGGTTTATGGGATGGTGAGTTTTTTAGACATTCCAATGGGCAATGTGCTGCTGAAGGCGTTTGCAAAGGACACCGGCAAGCTCATTCAGAGCGCTTTCACCACAGTGCAGGGCAGATATGCCATCGGACTGCCTGCGGGAAACTACGAACTGGTGGTTGCGCGTGAAAATTTTCAGACAGCGCGCAGGCAGTTATCTGTTCTGACCGGAGAAACAAAAGTAGAAGATTTTGTATTGACTGAATCCGGGTTGGTTGCAGGCAAAGTCATTAGTCTCGACACCGGGCAGCCTGCTGCAGGCGCGACAGTATTTGCTGTTGAAGACACAACTTTGCGAACGCTTGCTGATGCCAATGGCAGATATGTGCTGAGTTTGCCTCCGGATATCCTTTTTCAAATCGATGCGAGTTTGCCCGGTTTTACCAGCAATGGCCCGATTCCTGTGGTTAGTACTGCCGGTCAGACTTTGGGCGGCCAGGATTTTTTTCTACAGGCGCTTTCCGGCATCATTCGAGGTCGGGTGACCGATGGTTTTGCGCCGCTGTCCGGGGCAACGGTGGTTATCCAGGCGCTGGAGTTGGCGCATGTAACCGACGAAGAGGGCCGCTTCGAGTTTGAAGTGGCACCGGGTGACTATTTAATCGAAATTGAAATGGTCTGTCATTTATCCGGCTCCAGATTTGTTCATCTGGTTGCAGGTAACAACTTTGATCTTGAAATAGCCCTGGTACCGCTGCGCAGTGACATCACCGGCCGTGTTTTTGACGGTAGTGGAGCGCCCATTGCCGGTGCTGAAGTGACTGCGACCGGCGACACGGTTTTTTCAACCTTCTCTGATGTGAGCGGCATTTACAAGCTCTGTCTGGATCGCGGTATTTTCAGAGTCGCGGCTAACAAGGCCGGCTATTTTCGTGCTGACACAACCGTTGTTGTGAATGAAGGCGATTTGCACGATGGCGTGAATTTTATCCTGCAGGAAAGTTTTGCCGTGGTGGATGGCATGGTGCAAGACACTTCCGGTGCGCCGGTTGCTTTGGTTTTGGTGCAACTTGAAAATGAAACGCAGTCCATTGCTGCCACGAGCAACGATGATGGTCGGTATCGCATTACCGGCATTATTCCGGGTGAAACACGCGTTCGAGCTGTTCAAAACGGCCTATATGGCAGCCGCAAAATCGTGTTTTTGGGTGAACTTGAGCAGGCCACAGTTGATCTGACTTTGTACCCGTCAGACGGCCGGATTGGTGGCCGGGCGCTAGACTCCGTTGACAGCACGGGCATCGCTGCTGTCAAAATATCGGCGCAATTTGCCATTGAACCTGAGACCTCTTTCGAGACTGAAACAGATATTCAAGGTCACTATTCTCTGGATAATTTGCCGGTGGTGCCCAACGCTTCCTATCAGATTTTTGCGTTTAAAGAAGACTATTCTTCGCCATCTCCGGCAGTGAGTATTCCGGCGACTGCGGCCAGTGTCAATTTTTATCTGATTAGAAAAACAGGCTTGATTTCCGGAAGGATTCGGGATATCGATACGGCCGCACCCATTGCTAACGCCAGAATAGAAGCTTCCAATCGCAGTGGCAGCCGCAGTATTACTTTCAGTGATTCGGCCGGGGCATTCACACTTCTAAACCTCGTACCCTCAAATTTTTATGATCTTTCCATTGCAATTGCCGGCTACTTTCCCGTAGTGCAAGCCAATATCCCTGCCGGCGAGCGCAGTGTATCGCTCAATCTTTTGCGTAAATATGGATTTGTACAGGGAAAGCTCACGGATTTTAGTAGCGGAAAACCGCTTGTAGAAATCAAGGTCATAGCAACGCCACTCGGCTTGACCGGTCGTTTTGTTGAAACCCTGACAAATGCCAACGGTAATTATTTGCTGCGGCTTGCTCCTGATTTTTACAAAATAGAGCCTTCGTTGTCACACCACCGAAATGAACCTGCCTTCAGACAAAACGAAGTCGCGGAACTAGACACATCCTATCAATTTGATTTTGCCCTGGAGCCACAGACCGTGGAAACCATCATAATTCAGCGGGCAGACCGTACTGAAAGCCCGACAATATCCAATGCCAGGCAACATCGTTATATTGTCAGTGCTCTGGATGGGCAAAACCGGCCGGTGAATATAGGTGAGCCAACTTGGAGCTTAAACGTATCCCAGCGTGCAGCCAGAATTGATCCTTCCGGCCTTTTGGTGCTGGATAACACTTATTTTGGCGACCTGACAATTCAAGCACGGGACCATGAAACCGGTGCTTTGGGTAAACTCGATGTGCAGGTTTTTGCCCGCATCGATTCAACCTCTGCGCTGACCCTATTTGATGACCGCGGGCTGCAGATCGAGATTCCGCGCAATTCTGTGGTGTCGCGAAAAAATTTGTTGGTGTCCAAGACAACACTGGCACCTGCCAAAAAGAACCGTGCACGGTTTTTTACAACGGATTTTTCCTTCACAATTAAACCTGTCGGCCTTCTTTTTGAAAAGCAGGCCAAGCTGATTTTGCAGCCCCCGGAAAACACCACTGGCCAGAAGCGTTTTGCTGCGCGCTGGAATGCCGTCACCAGCGAGTGGGATCCGCAGGGAACAACCGACCGGGGCAGCACGCTTGAAGCAACCATTGACCAAACCGGAGAATATGTTGCGTTGGCCATTTCAAAACAGCTGGCCATTGAACGCGTCACTTTGCTGCCAAACCCCTTTTCACCGTATGTTGAAACAAACGGGATGCCGGGTCTGAATATTCAATTCGATCTTTCTTCCAGCGCAGCTCCGAATCCGCTTCTTACTGTTAAAATCTACAACCTTGAGGGCAACCTCGTTCGTTTGCTGCATGATCAGACACCCGTTCCCCGCGGCAAAACCAGTATTAATTGGGATGGCCGGGCTGACAACGGCGCCCTCGCTCGCAACGGTCGATATTTGCTGCGGGTTGTTGCTGAGGATCCTACCGGCAAGAAGGAAAACATGAAATCGGTAGTGCTGATTAAATAGCCGAGCCACTTCAGGCATGAGAAGCGTCGGAAAGCAAGACCTTAGTTTTGCTTTAGTTTAAAGAAAATCGCAATGCGAAAACGTTGCATTCCAAAAATGATTTTATATTTATTCAACCCAGGGAAACAGCATGGAGCAGAAAAACAGAATACGCATTGCCATTATTTCCGGCAGTGTCCGGCCTGAAAACAACACCCTTAAAGCAGTGTCAGTCGTGGCTGATGAAATTAGCAAGCACAAAGAAATTGTGCTGGATGTTTTTGACATGTCTCAATATAAGTTGCCATTACCCGGACTTGACGACGAATCTTCCGAAGTAGTGGCCTTTCGTGAAACCGTTGCAGCGGCCACCGGTGTTATTTTGGCAACTCCAGAATATCACGGCACCTTCAGCAGCGTCATAAAATTGGCCATTGAAAATTTGGGCTACCCTTCGGTTATGGCCGGAAAGCCAATCGGCTTGCTTGGTGTGGCTTCGGGTGCACTTGGCGCGGTGAAATCGTTGGAACACTTGCGCGGGGTTTGTGCACACTGTGGCGGCATTGTTTTACCGGGTGCTGCTTCCATTGCCGCTGCCCACAAAGCTTTTGACAGCACGGGTAACTGCACCGACGAAGATGCAGAAGCGCGGATGCGTGGTCTGGCAAACAAGATGATCAATTACATTGAAAGTCATATTTGTCCGCGTTGGCAAATACAGGCTCAGAAATGCACTTAGCAACTCAGGTGTTGCTAAGTGTTCCCCCGTGGTTGCATTAATTTTATTGGTTAACGGGGTGGAAGAAAATAATGCATTCGGCAATTTCATTTTTGTCCCTCCCACGGCAGATATTTAAAAAGGTGATTGAATGAAAATATTGGATAAGGAAGTAACCATTGATGAATTAAAATCAATTGCTGAGAGCGGTTTTGGAGAAATGGTCAAAGCTGTTGTTGATGTTGACCTTGGAATCGTTGCTATAGATGCGGAGCTACATTCTGATCTTGAGGCGTATTGCATCGAGAGAAAATCAAAACAGGAGAGTCTTTGGGGAATAAATTATTACCCTGAGATGGAAGGTGAAGATTTTATTGAATATGATTCGATGATTAATATAAGACCAAGCCGGGGTAATAATAGCCGTGATGTGGAAGGTGCGTCAATTCGCAAAATGATTGTTAATATAACAAATAAATGGATAAAAAGGTAAAGCAATGGCATATCAGCATAAAAACCTTGCAGAAGGGCGTTGGGCCCAGATGTCTTTGTCAGAACAAATGGCAAATATAGGCAGTGAAATCAGCCGGGCGCTGAATTGGAAAAAAAAGAATAATGAAGGATATTGTTTAAAGGCTGTTGTTAGGGCCCTGGAACTTATTTCTTTAACTATAGATAGCGTCACAGTCAAATCTCATATTAAAGAGCTTACAAGATTGAGAGAAGTGATTATAGATTATTTTTACGGCAATAATGAGTACGCATCTTCAGAAACTTTATGGCAAAAGTATTTTAATCACTTCAATTTTGTTGCCAGGAACAAAAAATAACTCACGCTGGATTTACAGCCCGCGAGCATAGCCCGGAATGTCAACCTGCAGGCGTTATCCGGTTTCTCAATATTTGCCCTTTGCGGGTATTATGCAGTTAGCCTGATTAATTCCTAAATTCACAATTTAAGG